>NZ_AP026763.1:1531691-1838029 GCF_026000435.1 Vibrio sp. STUT-A11
TCAGTCAAACCTTGGTTTAACCAAGCTACGGGTTTACCGATCACGAACAGCATGAGTGAGCCGGCAACCAAAGTACCAATAACAGGGTATAAGTAGAAAGTTAGGAAACCATTGAATGCAGGGTTTAGACGTACATTTTCTTTTACCCAACGCATGACGTAACCTGCAATCAAACCACCGACAACGCCACCAAGGAAGCCAGAGCCGATAAGGTTGGCTGCGATACCTGCTGCAAAGCCAGGTCCAAGTGCTGGTTTATCTGCCAATGAGTAAGCCGTGTAAGCTGCCAGTACAGGCACCATCAATGTGCCTAGTAGACCGCCACCTAGCTTGCGGTACATCCACAACCAAGAGCCTTCTTCAGCATACAAATCTTGTAGGTTGAACATTTGCGCTAATAGTACGGCAACAGCAAGCACGGTACCGCCTGCAACGATTAGAGGAACCGCGTAAGAGATACCTGATAGCAACGCTTGTTTCAATTCCGTTTTAAGCGGTAGCTTTTTCGGTTTATCGTCTGTTGCAATCGCTGCGCCAGCAGTTCGGCCTGCTTTACCCGCTTCTACTGCTTCGTTAAGAATGCGTTCAGAGTGTTTGATTGGCTCTGCTACAGGTACTTCAACGCGAGGAATGCCTTCAAAGCGCTCTAACTCTTTGATCGCTACTTCTGCCGCGAAAACGACCGCTGTTGCACTGTTGAGCTGTTCGGCAGTCAGACGATCTTCGATGCCGTTTGCGCCTTGTTTTTCAACGTGAACGTTATAACCGAGCTTCTTACCTGTCTTTTCAAGGTACTCTGCTGCCATGTAGGTGTGAGCTATACCCGCTGGGCAAGCTGTGACACAAACGATTGTTGGCGCATTTGTATCTAATTCGCTGTCCTTATCTTCTGGTTCGCCTTGTCCGTCAAGTAATGAAATAATTTGTTCTACATTTGTAGCATTTAGCACAGCTTCACGCACGTCATCATCAACTAGGGTTGTGGTCAGTTCGGTCAGCAAGTGCATGTGCGTTGAACCTGCTTCTGCATTTGGAATAGCAATCAGAAAGATCAGATTTACGTCTTCGTCTTCATCTAGACCTTGCCACTTTAAGTCTTCTTTTAGTGTGGCTACGGCAAATGCTGCTTCTTTTACTGCATCCGTCTTACCGTGTGGCACTGCTAAACCTTCACCTAGTGCCGTCGGTCCTTGCTCCTCACGAGCAAACACCGCTTGTAGGTATTCTTCCTTGTTATGCAGTTTGCCTTGCTGGTTTAACTGCTCGGCAAGTGCACGAATCGCTGCGTCACGACTTTCGAACGTCGTTTGTAAGTTTATCAGCGATGGGTTTGTAAGAGAGGTTAATTTCATAACGTTTGTCCCATTGTCACATTCGACATTGTTGAACATTCAACAATAGCTATAATAATACATCTTAAGTACAAATGATCCGTGATCATGATCGCGTTTAAGTTATAATATGTATTATTGTTGTATTGTTTGTTGTTCTGTTATGCGAACAAATACTTGTCATATTGACCTGATTTCGTATTATATGGGTCGTAAACCAAATCTTTTTGCAATGATAGTTCATCCTAATGTAACTGGTTTAGAGTTATCTCAAACAAGCTTATTCGAACCGTTATTTGTATTGTTTTTAAAGAGGTAAATATGGCCAGACTGCCAATGTATCGTCAGATAGTGAATGCAATTCGTGAGAAGATCATTAAGGGCGAATACAAAGTAGGAACGGCACTTCCTACCGAAGCCCAACTGCGAGAATCTTTTTCTTGCAGTCGAGTAACGGTTCGCCAAGCATTAAAGTTACTGATAGAGAATGGTGAATTGGAAAGTGTGCAGGGCAGTGGAACCTATGTAAAAGAAAACAAGATTAACTACGATATTTATCAGCAGAGCAGTTTTGCGGAAAAGTGGGCGCATTTAAATGTGATGACGCACAGTGATGTTTTAGCGTTTGAAATCACAAAAGCTTCACTTGCCATGGCGGACTTGTTGGATATTGGTGAAGGCGATAAAATCTTTTACGTGAAACGTGTTCGTTATTTGGATGACAAGCCAATCACTGTTGAAGAAACGTGGTTACCGACGGACATGTTCCCTGATCTGACCTATCAAGTGATGCAAGGCTCTAAATACCACTTTATCGAGAAAGAAAAGGGGATGGTGATTGACCGCAGTGAGCAGGAAATTATTCCAATTTTGCCTCCGCAAGAAATTGCTGAGCTTCTGGACATCGACCCTGCTCAACCGATCATCGAAAAACGCACTCGTGGTTTCTTACAAGGTGACGTGGTGTTTGAATACAGTCGCAATTACTTCAAATCGACCGACTACAAATTTACGTTGGTTGCCAAACGACACCGGTCATAACAAGTGCGGCTCGAAGAGCTTGAATCGACAGTGGTAAATGAATCGTTGTGATGATCTGTACCATTAAAACTGGGCACCGAATTAAGCGACTTCCCATACCTGTAGTTATTCATGAATCGCTAATTTAGAAAAGTCGCTGGCAAACTTTTGTCCAAAGAGAGTTTAAACAGCTTTCTTGCACGAAAGCTGTATCTCTAGTTTTAATGCGATGTTTGAGGCGTTCAAGGAACCTAATTTGGTATTGTGGTGTTACGTGTGTTTCTCTCAATCAGGGTTTTAAAATCAAGAATTTTTCTCTGATTTCTGAGCTTAGTCATGGCTTGAGCGTCATCCACCACACAAATCCCAGCGGCGGTGTTTTGACAAAATTTCGAAGCGAGGCAGCGCACCTCTATGACGGCGGCTTTATCGCGACGGTGCGCTTGTAAAGTCAGGAGCGATTTCGATTCGTCATATTCAATAAACTCGTAGTCGCGGAACAGTAAAGCAAAACTCACCGCCGCTGCTTCGACGTCTGTAGCGGGAACGGTGGCGTAATGGCTTCGGGTGATAGGCACGGAGCGAATCGAGAAATCCTCATTGAGCAACACCGATAAGTTTGGATGCATGTCAGCAATATGGCCTTGAATGTAGTCTCTGCGTATATCTTGATAAAATTTCTGGTATTGGAAGTACGAGAGCGTAATGCTGTGGTTAATATCCCATTTGTTATCTCGCAGTAAATCGCTAAAACAATAATCATCAATCTTCAACAGTTGCTTGAAGTTGTCAAAACCACCCAACGTCTGTTGGATTTGTATTTGGCTCACCCCACGTTCGAGCAGGTCAGTTTCATTGAGATACGGTTCAGTGCGTAATATCGTGGTGACCAGTTCAATTAGACCGATGTCCACGGCACTGATGCCTTGCATCAGAAGCGGTGCAAAGTAGTCTGAGTGGGAGTAAGCCAGACCGTCATCGAGTGCAGAAATGACGCTGAGGCGTATTGGGTTAGTCATCATCATGGTTAAACTCCTAATTAAGAGAAAAGGGGACGTGTCAGTATTGGGGTAGTGTAATAGCCTCGATAGGTCAGCCAGCGGAAGTAAAAACGAATGGCGTCGATACGCTGTTTTTGCTCTTTGTAGCATATGATCGATTGGCAGAGTGCCTTGCGATATTGGCGAATGTCTCGCGTCTGTATGTATAACCTTCCATTGCTGTTGGAGTGGTTGCCATCAACGAAGCGTAAAAACTGATGAAGGTAGTCTGCAATCTGATTGAGCCTGAATCGAGACATCCCTGAATGCTCGCGCTCTTCCATCAATTCATTTAACCAGTTGAAGTATGGAAAACGAATGTCCTCTTCTGCAATGCTCAAGTCGAGAGGGGGCAAAGTTGGGAAATCGTCTGTTGACGGTTTGTGTTTGTAAGCACGAATCACAGGAAAATGTTTAGCCATTAAATGGATTTGCACTAATAATTGCTGACTCAATGACAGAGAGTCGGGAAGGTCATGGGGGATGTTTTGGAAAAAGCATTTAGCTTGTAAGAACACTGCTTTCGCTCTGCTTATTGCATGTTGCGGTTCATCTGTTTTCAGTGCCACAAAATAATGAGACCTAGTGTGGCCTGAGATTCTTAAGGATAATGGCGGAGTGATTTTGACTTGATAAATGCCATGCTGATTGGTGGAGATATGATGGGCGCGAAGCTGGTGGTGTTGTTTTATTCCGATGTTTTCATTTTGATGAGTCACGGTTTGGCGTCCCTTTCGACGTAAACGGTGCAGTGTTTGCATTTCACCAAAGCGTGGATGTTCGCTGATGGGTTTCACTTCTAATTGGCTTAAGTGAGTTTGATGTAAGTGTGAATGCGACATGAAGACTATCCTTCTTAGCTGAATTTAGGGTGCAGAAAGCTGCACCCTAAACTGGTTGAGGGTGTCATAAGTGACGGTGAGTTAATTAGTTGGAGCTAAGCCGTTTAGGCTCAGCAGTAATACCTCAGGTAGAGGTGGGGTATCACGCGCTCCGTCTACACTCGGTACGGTACTGTCCTGCAATGGAATAGTATTTACCTGTCGATTCGACGATATATTCACTCCAGTACTGATGAATCTCATATCGCTCATTGAGATACAACGCACTGTTGTATGAGGCACGAGTAGAATTTGCATCCAAATGAGCAAGACACATTTCGATGGCATCTACTTTGAAGTTAGTGCTCTCGTTGAGGTAGGTGCTTGCGATGCCTCGGAACCCATGGCTGACTAAGCGTCCTTTTAACGTGGTGAGATTTAATGATGAATTCACTGCATATGGACTAATGTGTGGAAATTTAGTGTTCTGTTTATCAGACGGAAATACATGCGCCTGGTCCCCTGAAATAGGCCTCATAAACGCCAATAAGCCAAGCGTGTATTCGTTCAGGGGAACGAGATGCTCACGCCCACCTTTAGTGTAAAACTTAGGCACCGTCCAAAGCTTCAACTTAAAGTCAATGTCACACCATCGCATCGCGGCGAGTTCAAACGCACGTGTCATCGTGTGCAGTTGCATTTCAAACGCGCAGCGAGTGACTAATTTCATATTGTGGTTTGACATGGTAGCCATTACCTCTGCTAACTCATTGGGAGGGACAGCAGGCATATGCGTTACTTTTGGTTTAACAAACTCATGTTTGATATATGCTAAGCAGTTACTCTTGATGTAGTTTCTATTAAGAGCAAAATACATGACTTGATTAACAAAAGTACAAGCGCGTTTTACGTTTTCTAGTTGTCCTTTTGCTTGAAGTGGTTTGATGACTTCAATTACGGCGGTTGTGGTAATAAAGCTCAGGGGTATGTGGCCTAGCTTTGGGTATAAATGACGCTTCAAGAACAAGCGCTTTCGATGACTTGTTCTCACCTTATTCATAATGCGCTTGATTTCTTCTTCACCAAAATCTGTACCATTAATTTCGGCTTCCTTTTGAGCTTCTTCAAGTAACTTTTTACGAGTAGTCGTTTCTTTTCCTTCGTCTCGTTCAAGCATAAGCTCGGCAACCGACTCAAAGGTAAGCTCACTGACAATGGCACCGTCAAGTTTTTGCTTATCACGATAGATTTTCGGGTCAATGTTATTTGCCATCTGTTCACGAAGCTTTTCTGCTATTTTTCGGACTTCGGCGAGTGCTAGGCTAGGGTATGAACCAAGCCCGATTTTTTTACGTTTTTTTGTGTTAGATTCTGTGTAGATAAATAACCAGTTTTTAGAGCCATTATTACGTATTCTTAAGTAAAGGTTTCCACCATCCGATAGCGTGTATTCTTTATCAGTTGGCTCTGCATTTTTAATTTGTGTGTCTGATAATTTAAAGATAGCAGCCATGCTGTTACCCTCCTTTATTTGTGTATGTCCCCTGAACTTATCAATCGGTTTAGGGGTACGCAAGGGGGTACTAGAGCTGTGAGATGTAGTGAGAAATAATGATTGTTAAAGAGTGTTATTCTATTTTAAATCAAGTGGTTAGGTGGTTATGTGAGAGTTGCTGAGACCTAGTGATTCGTGTTTGGAGATTCTCAAGAGGGATTCGCAACGCGTGGCATTTTTACTGTGCGTTGAATTTAGTGATTAAGGTGGTTTGCGGCGGCTTCGGTATTGCGTTGCTCACCCCTTAGCAGGGCGTTAGCACTATTAGGAGTAACGTTGAACGTTCAGAATATCAAAAAGAATCAGAATGGTAAGTTTGTCGCTGATGTCCACTATGACAGTGGAGAATACTATTTCACGACTCAAGAATTTGAGACTTATGAACTTGCCGAAAACTGGATTTCAACTTGGTCAGATTGGGCTAATCAGGTGTGCCTTGGCACGATTGATAGTATTTACTACATAATTCAAGTCCCTGACACATGGGCTGGACCACATGAAAATGCCCATCCATTCCAAGGACTGTTCGTCAAAATCGGGCGCTCGAAAAATGTATTGACGCGATTGAGAAACTTACAAACCGGTACTTTTGGTCAGTTAGTAATTGGTGCGCTTGAGCCTGGTGGCTCCAAGCGAGAAACGGAATTACATAAAAAGTTTGCAAGGTTACGACGCCAAGGTGAATGGTTTTCTTGTAACCAAGAGCTATGTGATCATATTTTTAATACTTGGTATCGAAACAAAATGTTGCCACCTGAGCATCAACACGAAATGCTTAGGTTGGCGGAGCGTATTAACGCATATAAGCACGTTAAGAAGTTACTCGGCAAAACTCCTGACACGATTAATCCATCACTTGATGAGGATTGGCATGGGGTAACGTTTGTAGATTTGGTCTATAGCTCATTAGCAAAACCAAACAAGAAATAGTGCTAACAAACAATTTAAGAGGGATTCCCAACGCTTGGCATTTTTGCTTCTACTTCAAATTTAGTGGTTACGGTACAATGCTTTAGGTTGGGTGGTAGCGTTGCTCACCCCTTAATTGGGCGTTAGTTTGCAAGAGGAAAAACGCAGTTATATCGCAAGATCTAGTGGTTAAAGCTCAAAGTCGAAATTGTTGTATCGGTGTTCAATTTCAGTGTTAACTAGCGTGGTGAAAATTCAAAATTGGCATCGTTTCAACGTTTGACCTGTTCTTTGGTGCGGCGACTTTTGGGTTAACTGAGTTGAACTTTTTTGCTGAAACTCTGCTCGTTGAGTTTGTTGGTACAAAAGCCGATCATTTCGCTGAAATGACGTTTTCTCTGGTGTGGTAAGTTCACGTGGTTTCAGTGACTTTGTGGAAAGTCCGCATTGTGAGATTGGTTTTCCAAAAGCGCTTTTTGGTGTTGTTAGTCCGTTTTCTACGGCGTTGTTTGTTCCAAGTGGTTTCATTGAGCAGCCGCTTTGAGACTACGCCTGACTTAAGTGCATCAAAACACATGAAGTGTATTGTTTGCAAAGTTTAAAATAACGTAAAATCAACGCTTTGGGTTTGCAAACTAACAAGCTGCTCAAGAGGGATTCGCAACGCGTGGCATTTTCACTATGCGTTGAATTTAGTGATTAAGGCGGTGTGCAGAGGCTTCGGTATTGCGTTGCTCACCCCTTAGCAGGGCGCTGGCGGATCCCCTCATAATTCACCTAAGCCACAAGTGTGTGTGAGACGTTGATATTCCAACATAGCCCAATGATATTGGGATCCTTTTATTTGGTATCTCCGATGACAACGTACCTCTTTACCCAGTCTAGGGATGGATAGTACTCGGCGATGTTTGATGGTGTTGGCTTGGAAGTCATAATGCCATTGAGCTTGCATGGCGATTAAGCCATTCCACCACATGATGATTTCTGCCATTAGCGCCATGAGCAGCAGGATATCGATACGATTCGTACAGCGAGTTCGATTGTGGCGCAGTGCCAATCCGTAAGCGGGGCTTTTTAGATCTCGAAACGACTCTTCAATCTGCATTCTTTTGGCGTATAAGCGAGTGATTTTAACGCCATTCAATACCTGATTGGGGATGTTTGTTACTAGAAGCCAAGGCTCTTTTGCACCTTTGTGGAATACTTTTCCTGCTGAATGCTTTTGGCAGGTTCGGCTGTGTCGATGGGGTTTTCTGCCTTTAGGTTGACTCTTGTATAAGTAGGCAAAGCATGTGAGCGGCGAACGCCGTGCTAATTGGCTTTCCCCTAAAAACTGCGGCGTGTCAGTTGCCTGAGGATAGAAGGTCTTGTTCCATTGCCAAGGTGCATCACCACATTTGATCGAGACTTCGCCACGTACGCGTCCCAACCAGAACCAACCTTTATTGGCGACTTGCCGAAACCATGTATTTCTAAATCCAGCATCCGAGACAATGATAGGAGTGCAGCCTTCGGGCAGGAGCGTTTGAAGCTTATCGAGAAAGTATTGATGGCTCTTTGGAGAGTTGTAGTTTTTGTATTCAAACGCCTGCTCATAAAGCGTGACGGCTCGACCTTTAACGGCGACTGAAGCGCGCAATGTCATATAACGTAGCTGCTCACGAACATCTGACCAATCAACGAGCACCACAGGAAAAGGGTTGGCACGGGTAATAAAGGACGCATGCCACCTATAAATGGCGTCTTTTTCACGGTGTAGGTTGCGATTACCGAGCAATCGGTCGATACGTTTAATCGCATGCTTTACGGTGGTATCGGTGTCGAGTGCGCGCCCAATTTTGGTCAATGTGAGATCAGAGCCGTCGAGTACAGTTTTGGTTGCAAGCATCAGAGATCTCAGTCGTTTTTTGTGAATGTCAGGGCATTGATTCTCGAGAGTTTGCTGTAGAATTTGAATGTCGCGCATCGTTAGGGTTCCCTATTAAATCCATTTAATCAGGTGTGTTTTTGGCGAAATTCATTAGATCAGAATGAGCGATGCGCGTCTACTCATTGTTTTATATAGAAATTATGAGGGGATTCGTAAGAACAGGGCGTTATAACACAAAATCAGGCTATTGCTCAAAATGGCTAGTTGAACTATTATTTGTACATTAAATTGTACCGTTAGGAGTTCAACATGAGCCGCATCCACTTTGATCAAGATATTCAGCCTTTGTCTGAATTTCGTGCTGGGGTAACGTCATTTATTAAGCAGATTAACGAAACTCGCAGACCATTAGTAATCACACAACGTGGTAAGGGTGTTGCAGTTGTCCTTGATGTTGCAGAATATGAAGCAATGCAAGAGAAGATCGAGTTACTGGAGGAAATGCGTACTGCTGAAGCACAGCTAGCTTCAGGTTTAGGTGTTTCTAATGAAGATGCTCGCGCTCAAGTGTTGGGGCGTATTAAGAAATGAAAGTAGTCTGGTCACCACTAGCATTACAAAAGTTAGGTGATGCAGCCGAGTTCATTTCACTGGATAACCCAGTGGCGGCAGAAAACTGGGTTAATGAGGTTTTCGATAAAACTGAACTACTCTCAAGTATGCCTGAAATGGGGCGAACGGTTCCTGAACTACCTCATACCAATTATCGCGAAATCTTGTTTGGTCACTATCGAATCATTTATAGCCTCAGCCATGAAATTCGTGTCCTCACTGTACGAAATTGTCGTCAAATGCTAACTGAAAGTGACGTGTAGCAATTGTGTTATAACAAAGCGTTTAAGACAGATTCCCAACGCATGGCATTTTTCATTCTATCGTTGGGTTTTGCGTTTACGGTGGTATGGTTAGGTTTTGTGGTGGCGTTGCTCACTACTTAACGCGGCGTTATGACTCAATATGGAGATTGGTCGCAATAGAGTGTTTGACTGATTTATGAGCAAGTTTGCTTTTGTTACTATTCGGGAACAGGTTCAACAATCTCAGGCTCTTAAAATGCTGGATACTTACTTGTCCAACACTAAAACTCTTCTCATCGAGTTTGTTAAATATTATCTAGCTGCGGTTGTCGTTATTGGCCTGAAAGGTGAGCTATTCAATATCGCCTTAAGGGTTTGGTCTGATAATCAAATGTCTTTCTATGGTGGCGGTTTGTGGCAAATTACCTTGGTTTTAGCCTTCTTCGTTACTTGCTGTGTGTTGTTTAATAGGTATTGCCCGGAATAGTCTTCAAAATTGCGTCATAACAAAGCGTTTAAGACGGATTCCCAACGCTCGGCATTCTCGGTTTGAATCAGCTTTAGTGTTTACGGCACAATGGGTTAGGTAAGGTGGTCTGCGTTGCTCACCACTTAACGCGGCGTTAGCAGTACACGGTGGTAAATCAGTATGGAACATGACAAATCGAGATATTTTTTCTACGAGCCTGAAAATTCGATTCGTCGTGAGTCGATGTTAATGAACAAATTATTGTTTGATCTACAGTTAGCCTATGCGATGCAGGGGTATTACCTCAAAGCTTACCGTACTGATGTAGATGATAATGGCTATGACTTAGTCCTTGATTCTGAAGATATAAGCAGAAAGGTTCAGGTCAAATCAACAATGGTTGATTCCTCCACTAAGTCTTGGGATATAGCTAAGGGTGTACTGCGTCCCGAGCTTCACCAAATGCGTAAGCATTCTATGTGGTCTAATTTGACTGCGGGTATTGGTGGGGGAGTAATTTTGCAAGAAGTCACATTGAACCAAGATGACATTGATGTAAATTATTACTATACCGATTTGGTTATTCTCTCGCTCTACTGCTTTGAGATCATCGGGAACAAAGTGAACTATAAAAGTGCTCGTAGGGTTATAGGTGAGCTTCATCATGAACATTTTCATGACAAGGTAGCACTTTCAAAAAGCTGCTTTCTCAAGCTTAAATCACCGTCTGCTTTGCTAGAGTTAATGGGATTTACTCAAAGTCGAATGTATGGAGATATTATTTACAAATTGCAGTGTATTAATGATCCAAAATATCGTTCAGCGCCACACGAGTACTATCGAGAAAAAATTGTACAGCTGATAAATTCAGTAAAGTACTGCTAACAAACAATTTAAGAGTGATTCAGCTCGCTTGGCACTTTTGGTTTGGGTCAGTTTTAGTGATTACGGCGTTCAAATTGAGTATTGTGGTTGCGTGCTTCACACCTTAATTGGGCGTTATACGTTCTAAGGAGGAACGGTGGTAGTAATATATGGAATCAAAGAGTATTTAAACCCGATAAAAGCTGAATTATCTGATGTAATTCAAGCCTCTATGACACAAGTGTTGAGTCTGCCCGAAAGTAAGCGTGCTCACAGAATTGTTCCACTCGATAAGTCTGACTTCTATTATCCAGAAGGTCGCACGGATGCTTATACAGTCATTGAAATCAATATGATGGAAGGTCGTAAAGCTGAAACTAAAAAAGCTCTGATAAAGGCACTTTTTGCTAATATCGAATCTAGCTTGGGCATTTCTCCTGTAGACATCGAAATTACGATCAAGGAGCAACCACCGCACTGTTGGGGTTTTCGTGGCATGACTGGAGATGACGTTAAGGACCTGACATATAAGGTAAATGTCTAGCTGTGGTCATGGTGGAAACAAAC
This sequence comes from Vibrio sp. STUT-A11, assembly GCF_026000435.1. Classification (NCBI taxonomy): domain Bacteria; kingdom Pseudomonadati; phylum Pseudomonadota; class Gammaproteobacteria; order Vibrionales; family Vibrionaceae; genus Vibrio; species Vibrio sp. STUT-A11. The sequence continues at coordinate 1,542,995 of NZ_AP026763.1, forward strand.
GTATAACAAAGCATTTAAGAGTGATTCGCAACGCTTGGCAGTTTCGCTTCGCTCAAGTATAGCCAAGCGTCGCTCACACCTTAATGCGGCGCTGGCGGATCCCCTCATAATTCACCTAAGCCACAAGTGTGTGTGAGACGTTGATATTCCAACATAGCCCAATGATATTGGGATCCTTTTATTTGGTATCTCCGATGACAACGTACCTCTTTACCCAGTCTAGGGATGGATAGTACTCGGCGATGTTTGATGGTGTTGGCTTGGAAGTCATAATGCCATTGAGCTTGCATGGCGATTAAGCCATTCCACCACATGATGATTTCTGCCATTAGCGCCATGAGCAGCAGGATATCGATACGATTCGTACAGCGAGTTCGATTGTGGCGCAGTGCCAATCCGTAAGCGGGGCTTTTTAGATCTCGAAACGACTCTTCAATCTGCATTCTTTTGGCGTATAAGCGAGTGATTTTAACGCCATTCAATACCTGATTGGGGATGTTTGTTACTAGAAGCCAAGGCTCTTTTGCACCTTTGTGGAATACTTTTCCTGCTGAATGCTTTTGGCAGGTTCGGCTGTGTCGATGGGGTTTTCTGCCTTTAGGTTGACTCTTGTATAAGTAGGCAAAGCATGTGAGCGGCGAACGCCGTGCTAATTGGCTTTCCCCTAAAAACTGCGGCGTGTCAGTTGCCTGAGGATAGAAGGTCTTGTTCCATTGCCAAGGTGCATCACCACATTTGATCGAGACTTCGCCACGTACGCGTCCCAACCAGAACCAACCTTTATTGGCGACTTGCCGAAACCATGTATTTCTAAATCCAGCATCCGAGACAATGATAGGAGTGCAGCCTTCGGGCAGGAGCGTTTGAAGCTTATCGAGAAAGTATTGATGGCTCTTTGGAGAGTTGTAGTTTTTGTATTCAAACGCCTGCTCATAAAGCGTGACGGCTCGACCTTTAACGGCGACTGAAGCGCGCAATGTCATATAACGTAGCTGCTCACGAACATCTGACCAATCAACGAGCACCACAGGAAAAGGGTTGGCACGGGTAATAAAGGACGCATGCCACCTATAAATGGCGTCTTTTTCACGGTGTAGGTTGCGATTACCGAGCAATCGGTCGATACGTTTAATCGCATGCTTTACGGTGGTATCGGTGTCGAGTGCGCGCCCAATTTTGGTCAATGTGAGATCAGAGCCGTCGAGTACAGTTTTGGTTGCAAGCATCAGAGATCTCAGTCGTTTTTTGTGAATGTCAGGGCATTGATTCTCGAGAGTTTGCTGTAGAATTTGAATGTCGCGCATCGTTAGGGTTCCCTATTAAATCCATTTAATCAGGTGTGTTTTTGGCGAAATTCATTAGATCAGAATGAGCGATGCGCGTCTACTCATTGTTTTATATAGAAATTATGAGGGGATTCGTAAGAAGCGGGCGTTATGTGGCAAAGAGGAAATATGGAAATTTCATTGTTAGCGGAACATCCGCATGAAGTGTCAAAAATAGCTAGTTGGTATTTTCGAGAATGGGCATCGAAAGTACCTAATGTCACGGAAAAAATGGTGCAAGAAGATATTGCACTTAAAGCGACCAACCAAGCAATGCCTTTAAGTATTGTTGCACATGAAAATGGAAGCCTTGTCGGAACCCTAGAGCTTAAGTTTCGGGAAAATAAAAACTACCCTGACTATGAAAACTGGGTAGGTGGTGTCTACGTTGCAGCCGAACATCGTGGAAATGGAGTTGCCAAAAAGCTGTTGAGTGAAGCTAAAAAAATGGCAGTAGACTTTGGGGTAAAAGCCCTTTACTTACAATGTGAAAGTAAGAACGTAGGTTTGTATCTTGGGCAAGGTTTCACTTCACTTCATCAATCTACGAGTAATCAGGTTGAAACGACAATAATGGTGTGGCACGCAGCCACATAACAAAGCGTTTAAGAGGGATTCTCAACGCTTGGCATTTTCAGTTTGATTCGGCTTTAGTGTTTACGGCACAATGGTTTAGGTTAGGTGGCAGCGTTGCTCACCCCTTAACGCGGCGTTATACGCTTATCAGGACAATCAAAAAGGAGCAAGGAAATGAATCAGCATGAAAAACTTAATTATGTTGAGTTTGGCGCAAAAGACTTAGAGTCGACAAAATCATTCTTCTCTTCAGTTTTCGGTTGGGAGTTTGTCGACTACGGACCTGAATATACAGCTTTTTCAAATCAGGGATTAGACGGTGGTTTCTTTAAAGCCGATTGTTGCAGCCAAACTAATACCGGTGGAGCACTTTTGGTATTCTACAGCTCTGACATAGAAGGTACTCTAAGTAAAGTCGTTCAAAGTAGTGGTGAAATCATTCGCCCTATATTCGAATTTCCTGGTGGTTGCCGTTTTCATTTTCTAGAACCAAGTGGGAATGAGTTCGCAGTTTGGTCGGAAGCCCGCGTATAACAAAGCATTTAAGAGGGATTCACAACGCTTGGCAGTTTTGGTTTGAATCAGCTTTAGTGTTTACGGCACAATGGTTTAGTTTGGGCGGAATGCGTTGTTCACCCCTTAATGCGGCGTTATGTGAATGGAGGTAGAAATGTCTTCTGTGCCAAGAAATAAGGATGAATTGGAGTTAGCTATAAACTCAATATTTCCGAAACTCATGGCTGACTATCGTTCAATTCCGGAAAGCAAAGCTCGCAAACCTGGAGTAGAGGGAAACGTCAAAGGTACAGTCATTAGCGTCAGTGATACAGTGGCTTACTTGATTGGATGGGGAAGACTCGTTCTTAAATGGCATCACTTAAGATCTCAAAACCAACATGTTGATTTTCCGGAAACTGGTTATAAATGGAACCAATTAGGTTCACTCGCTGAAAGCTTCCACGAAGAGTATCGTGAGTGGAAATATGATGATTTACTCATTGAGCTAGAGTCTACGGTTAACGAGATACTTTTACTCATTTCAAGCTTAAGTGACCATGATTTGTATGGTGTTGCGTGGTATGAACAATGGACTATGGGGCGCATGATTCAGTTCAATACATCATCGCCTATGAAAAATATGCGCACAAAAGTTCGACGTTTCAATCGAGAATTCACATAACAAACAATTTAAGAGTGATTCGGCACGCGTGGCATTTTTACTATGCGTCGGTTTTAGTGATTGAGGTGGTATGCGGCAGCATAGGTATTGCGCGCCTCACACCTTAATTGGGCGTTAGTACTGGATTGGCATCAACGGTAAAATTTTCGGTGTTTATCGGTTTCTTTTCCTTGCTTTGCACCTGATCAAATGTGCCTTTCACGTTCTTTCCGGTGGCACTATATGTGTAGAGTTTGTTGTCACTTCACTGTTTACGGTTTCTAACTTTCGGGTTATTTCTTTGGTGTGGTTTCTTTGATGTTGGGAAATTTTCGTCAAAAACTGAGTTTTTCTGTCGCTGTCGTTTAGTTCTGAAGCCCGTATCCTTTGTTAATTTGAAAGCGGTGAAAATAGGGCGGTTAAGCAAGTTTTTCTTCTCGCCAACTTGCGTTTTGAGATTGAGTTCTAGTTTGGCAGTTGTCCCTTTATCTTCCGCGTTTTAAGCCAAAAGTTTCGTGCAATATTTCAATAACTTGGCTTGTGCCAAAGGTTAACGGGCAGCGTACTAACAAACTGTTCAAGAGGGATTCACAACGCGTGGCATTTTTACTATGCGTTAGTTTTAGTGATTAAGGTGGTATGCGGCGGCTTAGGTATTGCGTTGCTCACCCCTTAACAGGGCGTTATGTTTACTTGTATTTCAATGGCTTAAAATTCTTCGATCTCTGTTCTTTGTCCCTTTGGCAATTCATTCGAGTTACCACAGCAAATCTGCATTGTCAGCCCAAATTCGTGAATCTCTCAGCCAGTAAAACATGCCAATATTCGTGGGTTGCTTCATTTGCAGGTCGTGTCGGATGGCTTTAAGTGTCACTGGCTCAAAGTCGCTTTGAGTGTATTTTCCACGTAGCATGTTGGCTTGGCAGTTGCCTCGGCAATTTGCCATTGTACTGCGCTATAGTTGGAAAGAGAGGGCGCTTGTTGAAGCTAAGTCGGGTTGCCTCATTGGGCAGGGAAGTGGAATTACTTGTTTTAGGTTGGTCGCCTTTGGCGGCCAAGTCGGTTCTTGCCTGTGGTTTAGCTCATAAACCTAGTCAGAAATAGCAGTTCTTTCTCAAGTAAATCATGTGTTTGTGGTAAAACATAACAAGCAATTTAAGAGGGATTCCCAACGCTTGGCATTTTTGCTTCTACTTCAATTTTAGTGATTACGGTACAATGCTTTAGGTTGGATGATAGCGTTGCTCACCCCTTAATTGGGCGTTAGTTGCCAACGAGGAAAACGCAGCTAAAACAGAATGTTTAGGTCTAATAGTTCGTATGCTTTGCTCGATTCTGCACTTCGAACTTCGGGATCTTGGCTCGTGGGAATTGAGCTTCGATCTTTTCCTAGTTTGGTTTGCCATTTCAGAAGCTGGTTTACTTGTTGAAAGTCAGCTCTGTGGCATTGTTTCTCCAAAAGGCCTTTTTGGTGTTGTCAGTTCGTTTTCTACGGCATTGCGTGTTCCAAGTGGTTTCAGTGACAAACACTTTGAAACTGCGCCTGATTTGAGTTTTTCAAAGTACATAAAGCTAGCGTTGGCAAAGCGGTAATAAACTCCAAACCTAAGCTTTGGGTTTGGCAACTAACAAAGCATTCAAGAGGGATTCACAACGCTTGGCAGTTTTGGTTTGAATTAGCTTAAGTGTTTACGGCACAATGCTTTAGGTCGGGTGGAATGCGTTGTTCACCCCTTAATGCGGCGTTATACAACAAGGAGGAAAAATGAAGAGTTGTCCAAAATGTGAATCTACGAAAGTAGATAAGTTAAACTATGGGAAAAAAGCAGGGGCAACTGTAGGAGGCGTTGGTGGCGCTGCTGGAGGTGCAGTTGCAGCTACGGGAGGTGCTGCTGCTGGTCTCAAAGCAGGGCTCGCTCTAGGTGCTTTCGGTGGGCCTATCGGAGCAGCATTGGGCGGCACTATTGGCAGTATCGCTGGAGCTGTAGCAGGCGCAGTTGCAGGAGCTGGTACTGGTGCAGCAGCCGGAGCCGTAGCGGGTAAGGTCATTGATGACAATGTATTGGATAACTTCGAGTGTTTAGATTGTGGTTATAAATTCAGCGAAGATTAGCTTGCTTGTATAACAATCTGTTTAAGAGTGATTCGCAACGCTTGGCATTTTTGCTATGCGTTGCGTGTTGTGTTTAAGGTGGTATGCGGTAGCTTCGGTATTGCGTTGCTCACACCTTAACAGGGCGCTGGCGGATCCCCTCATAATTCACCTAAGCCACAAGTGTGTGTGAGACGTTGATATTCCAACATAGCCCAATGATATTGGGATCCTTTTATTTGGTATCTCCGATGACAACGTACCTCTTTACCCAGTCTAGGGATGGATAGTACTCGGCGATGTTTGATGGTGTTGGCTTGGAAGTCATAATGCCATTGAGCTTGCATGGCGATTAAGCCATTCCACCACATGATGATTTCTGCCATTAGCGCCATGAGCAGCAGGATATCGATACGATTCGTACAGCGAGTTCGATTGTGGCGCAGTGCCAATCCGTAAGCGGGGCTTTTTAGATCTCGAAACGACTCTTCAATCTGCATTCTTTTGGCGTATAAGCGAGTGATTTTAACGCCATTCAATACCTGATTGGGGATGTTTGTTACTAGAAGCCAAGGCTCTTTTGCACCTTTGTGGAATACTTTTCCTGCTGAATGCTTTTGGCAGGTTCGGCTGTGTCGATGGGGTTTTCTGCCTTTAGGTTGACTCTTGTATAAGTAGGCAAAGCATGTGAGCGGCGAACGCCGTGCTAATTGGCTTTCCCCTAAAAACTGCGGCGTGTCAGTTGCCTGAGGATAGAAGGTCTTGTTCCATTGCCAAGGTGCATCACCACATTTGATCGAGACTTCGCCACGTACGCGTCCCAACCAGAACCAACCTTTATTGGCGACTTGCCGAAACCATGTATTTCTAAATCCAGCATCCGAGACAATGATAGGAGTGCAGCCTTCGGGCAGGAGCGTTTGAAGCTTATCGAGAAAGTATTGATGGCTCTTTGGAGAGTTGTAGTTTTTGTATTCAAACGCCTGCTCATAAAGCGTGACGGCTCGACCTTTAACGGCGACTGAAGCGCGCAATGTCATATAACGTAGCTGCTCACGAACATCTGACCAATCAACGAGCACCACAGGAAAAGGGTTGGCACGGGTAATAAAGGACGCATGCCACCTATAAATGGCGTCTTTTTCACGGTGTAGGTTGCGATTACCGAGCAATCGGTCGATACGTTTAATCGCATGCTTTACGGTGGTATCGGTGTCGAGTGCGCGCCCAATTTTGGTCAATGTGAGATCAGAGCCGTCGAGTACAGTTTTGGTTGCAAGCATCAGAGATCTCAGTCGTTTTTTGTGAATGTCAGGGCATTGATTCTCGAGAGTTTGCTGTAGAATTTGAATGTCGCGCATCGTTAGGGTTCCCTATTAAATCCATTTAATCAGGTGTGTTTTTGGCGAAATTCATTAGATCAGAATGAGCGATGCGCGTCTACTCATTGTTTTATATAGAAATTATGAGGGGATTCGTAAGAACAGGGCGTTATAACCTAATGAGGTCAAAATGGAAGTATTCAGTTCTTTAGCTACGATAATTGGTCTGATTTATAACTTCAAATCAGATCGAAAGTCAGCATCTGACGATGAGTATCAAGAATTTGTAAATTGGCTTAGCGATAAAAGACATAAAAGTGTTATTGAAGAACTTCATACAAATCAGCTTCTAGGCTTGAGTATTAAAGGTTTACTTCAACAAAATCACGATTTAGTACTGAGTAAACTTAATCATTTAGATGAGTCCTTACTTCAGCTAGCTTCTGGTATAGAGGGCTTTCATGAAATTGCTAGTGCTATTAACCCAAACGCGGAAATTTCTGATCAAGCAATGACAATTTTGAGGAACTTAGTTGAGTCTCAAGGTAGTTTTATTTTGGAGTCAAAAACTCTCTCCGGCACAGACTATCGTGTTTATGATGGTGACAGACGATCATTAGGTATCACTGAATACCGTTTTGTAGACGATGATTTCAATCTTTTATGCTCACTTGGTTTGCTCATGCTCGATTTCAACGGTTCAGGAAGTCGAATGTTTCGTGTGACAAGAAGTGCAGTTAAGTATATCGCGCAGGTTGATGGGCGGTTATAACAAATTGTTCAAGAGGGATTCGCAACGCGTGGCATTTTTACTGTGCGTTGGTTTTAGTGATTAAGGTGGTATGCTGAGGCATCGGTATTGCGTTGCTCACCCCTTAACAAGGCGTTAGTACGGGTTTTGACATCAAAGGTCATAAGTTTTGGTGTTTATCTGTTTTGGCGCTCATATTTACACCGTCAAGTTAGTGCCTTTCACGTTCTTTCCGGTGGCACTATATGCGGAGTGTTCGCTTTGATTTCACCGTTTACGGTTTCTAACTCTTAGCCTATTTCTTTGGCGCTTCTTCATTTTTGTGGCGGCTTCTGAGTGAATCTTGGTTGCTATTGGTGCTGCCGTCGGAGTGCGAGGATCGAATCCTTTTCTAATTTGAAGCCAGTTGAAGTAGGGTATTTCGGTGTGGTTTTCTTCTAGCCAACTTTCGTCTCTCAAAGACGGTAAAGTTTTGTAGCTGTCCGTCTCACTTCAGTGTTCAAAGCCTTTCATATCATCTCATTTTTCAATATCTTGGAGCGCATAAATAGAAGTAGCGCATGTACTAACAAATTGCTTAAGAGTGATTCGTAACGCGTGGCATTTTTACTATGCGGTGGCTTTGGTGATTAAGGCGCTGTGCGGTAGCTTTTGCATTGCGTTACTCACACCTTAGCAAGGCGTTATGTGAATGGAGGTCAAAATGTCTTCTGTGCCAAGAAATAAGGATGAATTGGAGTTGGCTATAAACTCAATATTTCCGAAACTCATGGCTGACTATCGTTCAATTCCGGAAAGCGAAGCTCGCAAACCTGGAGTAGAGGGAAACGTCAAAGGTACAGTCATTAGCGTTAGTGATACAGTGGCTTACTTGATTGGTTGGGGAAAACTCGTTCTAAAATGGCATCACTTAAGATCTCAAAACCAACATGTTGATTTCCCGGAAACTGGTTATAAATGGAACCAATTAGGCTCACTCGCTGAAAGCTTCCACGAAGAGTACTGTGAGTGGAAATATGATGATTTACTCATTGAGCTTGAGTCTACAGTTAACGAGATACTTTTACTCATTTCAAGCTTAAGTGACCATGATTTGTATGGTGTTGCGTGGTATGAACAATGGACTTTGGGGCGCATGATTCAGTTTAATACATCATCACCTATGAAAAATATGCGTACAAAAGTTCGGCGTTTCAATCGAGAATTCACATAACAAACTGTTTAAGAGTGATTCGCAACGCGTGGCATTTTTATTATGCGTTGGTTTTAGTGTTTAAGGTGGTATGCGGCGGCTTCGGTATTGCGTTGCTCACACCTTAACAGGGCGCTGGCGGATCCCCTCATAATTCACCTAAGCCACAAGTGTGTGTGAGACGTTGATATTCCAACATAGCCCAATGATATTGGGATCCTTTTATTTGGTATCTCCGATGACAACGTACCTCTTTACCCAGTCTAGGGATGGATAGTACTCGGCGATGTTTGATGGTGTTGGCTTGGAAGTCATAATGCCATTGAGCTTGCATGGCGATTAAGCCATTCCACCACATGATGATTTCTGCCATTAGCGCCATGAGCAGCAGGATATCGATACGATTCGTACAGCGAGTTCGATTGTGGCGCAGTGCCAATCCGTAAGCGGGGCTTTTTAGATCTCGAAACGACTCTTCAATCTGCATTCTTTTGGCGTATAAGCGAGTGATTTTAACGCCATTCAATACCTGATTGGGGATGTTTGTTACTAGAAGCCAAGGCTCTTTTGCACCTTTGTGGAATACTTTTCCTGCTGAATGCTTTTGGCAGGTTCGGCTGTGTCGATGGGGTTTTCTGCCTTTAGGTTGACTCTTGTATAAGTAGGCAAAGCATGTGAGCGGCGAACGCCGTGCTAATTGGCTTTCCCCTAAAAACTGCGGCGTGTCAGTTGCCTGAGGATAGAAGGTCTTGTTCCATTGCCAAGGTGCATCACCACATTTGATCGAGACTTCGCCACGTACGCGTCCCAACCAGAACCAACCTTTATTGGCGACTTGCCGAAACCATGTATTTCTAAATCCAGCATCCGAGACAATGATAGGAGTGCAGCCTTCGGGCAGGAGCGTTTGAAGCTTATCGAGAAAGTATTGATGGCTCTTTGGAGAGTTGTAGTTTTTGTATTCAAACGCCTGCTCATAAAGCGTGACGGCTCGACCTTTAACGGCGACTGAAGCGCGCAATGTCATATAACGTAGCTGCTCACGAACATCTGACCAATCAACGAGCACCACAGGAAAAGGGTTGGCACGGGTAATAAAGGACGCATGCCACCTATAAATGGCGTCTTTTTCACGGTGTAGGTTGCGATTACCGAGCAATCGGTCGATACGTTTAATCGCATGCTTTACGGTGGTATCGGTGTCGAGTGCGCGCCCAATTTTGGTCAATGTGAGATCAGAGCCGTCGAGTACAGTTTTGGTTGCAAGCATCAGAGATCTCAGTCGTTTTTTGTGAATGTCAGGGCATTGATTCTCGAGAGTTTGCTGTAGAATTTGAATGTCGCGCATCGTTAGGGTTCCCTATTAAATCCATTTAATCAGGTGTGTTTTTGGCGAAATTCATTAGATCAGAATGAGCGATGCGCGTCTACTCATTGTTTTATATAGAAATTATGAGGGGATTCGTAAGAACAGGGCGTTATATGCCAGTAATCAGGAAGTCGATAGCAGCAATAATCTCGTTTCTAAAAGTGCTCAAATCATTTACCGGATCACGTAAAATCTTAGTTGGCACACTCGCCATTTGGTGAGTTAGGATTACGAAGTCACCTTCATCAATGTGGATCACTGGGCATAGGTGAGTAGGGGCTTTCTTCTCTAACATTTCAACCGGTGTTAATGGAATCACCAGCCGGGTATTCAGTGTATCAAGCATTTCACTTTGAACATCAACAAAGTATGGGTAAGCGGTAGCAGTGCTTTTATCGTTATTTTGGTATAGTGAAAATTGTGACATTAGAATACTCGGTAAGAATCAGAAAACAGACCGTGATTTTCGGTTAGTTCATTGCAAGCGTTGATAGCATCTGCATTTTGCTCTAACCACTCAGTCTTACGGCGCTGATTTACTTCTTTTTCAAGGGCTTTTTCCATTGTTGCCGAGAGGTTTATGTTTAGGCGCTTAGCTTCAGCGAGTAACTCGCTATTTAAGCTTAAGTTTGCAGCTTTCTTGGGTGCTTGCGTACTATATGCGTTTCTCATGATAATTACCTATGCGTATTTATGGTGCGCATTAAGTATAGGCGCACAAAAGGCATATAACAAACAATTTAAGAGTGATTCCCCACGCTTGGCATTTTTAGTTTGGGTTTAGTTTAGTGTTTACGGCGTCCTAGTTGAGTGCAGTGGTAGCGTGGCTCACACCTTAATTGGGCGTTATGAGGCATATGGATATTCAACTAATACAAATAGAAAATGATGAGTTTGAAAGTCTGTTCTCTGTTGTGAAACAGGGAATTTATTCGCATGTTGATGCCGTCTTTGGCTGGTGTGATGAGTTCCAAGTCAATCGTTTAAAAAATGACTACGAGCCGCATTGGTTTCACTGGGTTTATCTCAATAACACGCAAGTTGGAATGCTATGCTTCAAGCCTTACGAAAACGCATTTCATGTACATTTACTCATTGTGTTTCCAGAATTTCAGAATCAGCAACTTGGTGGAAGGGTAATGAATGTGGTTCACGAAATGGCGCGAGAGCAAGGGCGTAGTCATGTAACCTTATCAAGTTTTACTAGAAACGAGTCAGCGGTAAGGTTTTACAAATCTCTTGGCTATAAGGTAACTGAAAGCGATGAAAACTTCCTTTCTTTGTCGCTTCAAGTTGCCTCATAACAAAGCGTTTAAGACGGATTCCCAACGCTTGGCATTTTCGGTTTGATTCAGCTTTAGTGTTTACGGCACAATGGTTTAGGTGTGGTGGTCTGCGTTGCTCACCACTTAACGCGGCGTTAGTTTGCAAGAGGAAAAACGCAGCTATATCGCAAGATCTAGTGGTAAAAGCTCAAAGTCGAAATTTTCGTATCGGCGTTCAATTTCAGTGTTAACTAGCGTGGTGAAAATCCAAAATTGGCATCGTTTCAACGGTTGATTTGTTCTTTGGTGCGGCGACTTTTGGGTTAACTGAGTTGAACTTTTTTGCTGAAACTCTGCTCGTTGAGTTTGTTGGTACAAAAGCCGATTTACTCGCTGAAATGACGTTTTCTCTGGTGTGGTGGGTTCCACGTGGTTTCAGTGACTTTGTTGAAAGTCCGCATTGTGAGATTGGTTTTCCAAAAGCGCTTTTTGGTGTTGTGAGTTCGTTTTCTGCGGCGTTGTTTGTTCCACGTGGTTTCATTGAGTAGCCGCTTTGAGACCACGCCTGACGTAAGTGCATCAAAGCACATAAAGTTTATTGTTTGCAAAGTTTAAAATAACGTAAAATCAACGCTTTGGGTCTGCAAACTAACAAACTGCTCAAGAGGGATTCGCAACGCGTGGCATTTTCACTATGCGTTGAATTTAGTGATTAAGGCGGTATGCGGCGGCTACAGTATTGCGTTGCTCACCCCTTAGCAGGGCGTTATACCGCAATCAATCATCTAACCTTTTCATAGCTTTACAGTAAACATCGCTACGTTCGCGTTTCCCGACAGCTAAGACGGTTACAATGATGACATCGTCTTCAACTTTGTAGACGAGACGGTAGCCCGATTGCCGCAACTTAATTTTATACATGTTGTCAGCTCCAGAAAGCTTTGAAGCCGGAACATGTGGGTTATCTAAGCGCTCGATTAGCTTTTTCTTAAATTGTTGTTGCAGAGTAGAGCCAAGCTTCTTCCACTCTTTGAGTGCGCTCTTTTTAAAGTCGAGTTTATAGGTCATCAATATTTACCGAAATGCTCTCTTCAGATTCACGCTCTTTAGCGATAGCTAGTAGTTCAAGATCTTCGAGTCTGTCCATCATCATTTCGTACGCTTCGGCAGGTACGCAATAAAATGCTGGCTCATTTCGGTTTAGTACAGCAACAGGTTCGCCGTAAGCACTAGTTGCAACTTTCATAGGGTTAGCTTTCAACTCAGTAATGCTTGCAGCAACATCGGCTAAAATTCTAGTAGTCATATAATAGGTCTCTTAAGTGGTCTTTATGTTGGTCATTTTAGCCTCAACCAAGCGGTATAACAAGGCGTTTAAGACGGATTCCCAACGCTCGGCATTTTCGGTTTGCTTCATCTTTGGTGTTTACGGCACAATACTTCAAATGTAGTGGTATGCGTTGCTCACCACTTAACGCGGCGTTATGCATTAATGAGGAAAATATGTGTTATATAAATGGTAAAAGTGGATTCGAGGATTTAGTTGACAAGAATGAGTTCGACGAAAAAGTGAAATTAGCATTGCCGACAGCAATTGATAGGTATAACGAAAGTCGGTATTTTGCACAGTTGCTTTCAGCATTGAAACCTAATGAATCGAACATACCTCAAGCTAATTGGCTGTTAAGTGCTTTCTTTTCTGCTGTTATTTCTATTCGGGAAGCGGCTGAAATAGATATAACGTCGCGAGGCATATCGAAAAGTGACTTTAATAAAATGGATATTGCTAAAGAGTTTTACCTACCATCGGATAGTCCTGACCCCTATGAAAATGACCCTCTAGCCGTAAACCGAATGTTTCGCGATATAAGAAATCTGAGAGTTCATTTTGCGGTGCCTTTAGTAGAGATAAAGGATGGGAAGTGGAATCTACTCAAGATTGAGCAAAATACTTTTTTGAAATTAAAGCGTCGACAGACCACGGAGCAAGAAGCTACCGCTTTTTTTGAGTATAAGGAATCGAGTAGTTTTATTAAGGGGTTGTTTCAGCACTTGTTTGTTTTGTCGCTGGTAATTTCTAAGACAATCAAAGAGATAAATGCATAACAAGCAATTTAAGAGGGATTCACAACGCTCGGAATTTTGGCTTCTACTTCAAATTTAGTGTTTATGGCACAATGCTTTAGGTTGAGTGGTAGCGTTGTTCACCCCTTAATTGGGCGTTATGTGCATGCGTCTGTTTGAACAAGCTCGCAATGATTCTAGGTTTAGGGTGGCACTTTTCGTATTTCATAGAACAATCATGAGTAAAGGAGGTTCTATCATGCGAAAAATTGAGTTTATGGGGTTTCCCCGAGCACTTTCTATGAGTCTTGCGTCATTGTTTGGCGGTGTATCAGTATTGCTAGTAATGCAGTTTGCCTTTTCGATAGAGCAAAACTTGTTTACCTATGGTGCAGTTCTAGTTGGTGCTATTTTTCAGTACGTAGGGACGGTGAAAAGAAGTGAAAGCAACCTGACAACGGATAACGACGATATTTATCTATTTGGCATTCCGGCTGCTTTAAGGTGTCAAAGTTCAATTTTGGGGAAGCGATATATTCGTATCACGCCTTTGACCTCAAATGGGTATCATAGGGTCAGGTCTATGAGTCTTGGGTATCAAAAAATGACTGGCAGTTGATGTTGGAAAAATGCACATAACAAAGCATTTAAGAGTGATTCGCAACGCTTGGCGTTTTCGCTTCGCTCAAGTATAGCCAAGCGCCGCTCACACCTTAATGCGGCGTTAGGAATTTGTGTTTCTTATAGCCTTCAATCTCCCTTGATAGACTGGTAAGCATAGCCTAATTTAAAGTAGTCTCTCGGTTTATTAATATATTAAGGGGGGGGGGGGGGATGGAAGTGATATGGTCAATACCTGTTCTAGTGATAATTTGGTGGTGTTTATTTCAACTCCAAAGGTTGGGTGCTCTTGATCCGCATCATGTCGAAGCAACTCCGGGTAAATGGAGTACTCTAGTCAAGTCAGGAATCACTTTGTTTGCTTTACTTTTAATTCCTGGGCTGCATGAAATAAAACCTGAATGGGTTCCTTTCTTCTCGATGTTTGTTCTCGCCCAAACTGTTGCAGTAGCCTTTACCTCTCCAGACAAGTTTAGAGAGGACGAGCAACCAGATAAACTATTGAGGATATTGGAACCATATAAAAGTGCAATTGCAGGTGCATTTATAGCTAAGGTTCTTTCGATTGTTTTAGCGTTCGTTTTAGCTTGGCTTGTAGGTGACTGGTGGTTTCTAGCCCTTATAATTATCGGTTTTATGCTGATCAGTGGGAAAGGAATGACAGCCCTATTAGTTATTCAGGCAGAAGATGGCGAGTTCTCATCTTTAACGGAAGAGGAAAGAGTAAGTAAAATGCACGAATGGGCCCCAGTGATTTCCAAAGGAAAACTAGCATATGCGGTTGGCTGCTCTGCATTTGGTGTGGTTTTATTTCAGTTTGCTAATTTAGAACCCGGAAATTGGATGGGCTGGTCAGGTTTACTTGGTGGAGCTTTAGTGAACGGTATCCTGTCGAGCATTCATTCCTAACAAAGCATTTAAGAGTGATTCCTAACGCTTGGCATTCTTCATTCCATCTTTGGGTTAAGTGTTTACGGTGGTATGGTTTGGTTTCGTGGTCGCGTTACTCACACCTTAATGCGGCGCTGGCGGATCCCCTCATAATTCACCTAAGCCACAAGTGTGTGTGAGACGTTGATATTCCAACATAGCCCAATGATATTGGGATCCTTTTATTTGGTATCTCCGATGACAACGTACCTCTTTACCCAGTCTAGGGATGGATAGTACTCGGCGATGTTTGATGGTGTTGGCTTGGAAGTCATAATGCCATTGAGCTTGCATGGCGATTAAGCCATTCCACCACATGATGATTTCTGCCATTAGCGCCATGAGCAGCAGGATATCGATACGATTCGTACAGCGAGTTCGATTGTGGCGCAGTGCCAATCCGTAAGCGGGGCTTTTTAGATCTCGAAACGACTCTTCAATCTGCATTCTTTTGGCGTATAAGCGAGTGATTTTAACGCCATTCAATACCTGATTGGGGATGTTTGTTACTAGAAGCCAAGGCTCTTTTGCACCTTTGTGGAATACTTTTCCTGCTGAATGCTTTTGGCAGGTTCGGCTGTGTCGATGGGGTTTTCTGCCTTTAGGTTGACTCTTGTATAAGTAGGCAAAGCATGTGAGCGGCGAACGCCGTGCTAATTGGCTTTCCCCTAAAAACTGCGGCGTGTCAGTTGCCTGAGGATAGAAGGTCTTGTTCCATTGCCAAGGTGCATCACCACATTTGATCGAGACTTCGCCACGTACGCGTCCCAACCAGAACCAACCTTTATTGGCGACTTGCCGAAACCATGTATTTCTAAATCCAGCATCCGAGACAATGATAGGAGTGCAGCCTTCGGGCAGGAGCGTTTGAAGCTTATCGAGAAAGTATTGATGGCTCTTTGGAGAGTTGTAGTTTTTGTATTCAAACGCCTGCTCATAAAGCGTGACGGCTCGACCTTTAACGGCGACTGAAGCGCGCAATGTCATATAACGTAGCTGCTCACGAACATCTGACCAATCAACGAGCACCACAGGAAAAGGGTTGGCACGGGTAATAAAGGACGCATGCCACCTATAAATGGCGTCTTTTTCACGGTGTAGGTTGCGATTACCGAGCAATCGGTCGATACGTTTAATCGCATGCTTTACGGTGGTATCGGTGTCGAGTGCGCGCCCAATTTTGGTCAATGTGAGATCAGAGCCGTCGAGTACAGTTTTGGTTGCAAGCATCAGAGATCTCAGTCGTTTTTTGTGAATGTCAGGGCATTGATTCTCGAGAGTTTGCTGTAGAATTTGAATGTCGCGCATCGTTAGGGTTCCCTATTAAATCCATTTAATCAGGTGTGTTTTTGGCGAAATTCATTAGATCAGAATGAGCGATGCGCGTCTACTCATTGTTTTATATAGAAATTATGAGGGGATTCGTAAGAATGCGGCGTTATGTTCTAGGGAGAAATCAAGTGGTTGAACGGATTACTTACGAAAGCTTACCTCAAATCGCAGGGCCTTATGTCCATGCAACAAAGCACGATAAAACGCTTTATATATCAGGGCTTACAGCTTATGGAACAGAAGCTCAAACCTTTGGTCTGAAAGAGCAAACTAAAGAGATCTTGGAGCAAATCTCAGAAGTCCTTAGGTTAGAGAAACGCTTAAAAAGCGATCTGGTGAAACTGACAATTTTTGTTCGTGACATGTCAATGTTAGGCAGCATCCGAGAGCTACTTTTCAATTTCTATGACGGCAATTTACCAGCATGCTCACTGGTAGAAGTATCCAAGCTAATTCACGCGGATTTACAGATAGAAATTGAGGCCGTCGTAGCGCTGTAAGTACGAACATAACAAGCAATTTAAGAGGGATTCACAACGCTTGGCATTTTTGCTTCTACTTCAAATTTAGTGTTTATGGCACAATGCTTTAGGTTTGGGAGGTGGCGTTGTTCACCCCTTAATTGGGCGTTATATTTTTAATCAATTTTCGAGTCAAAATTATGGATGAAAGAAGTAGAGTTTATCTGGAGCAATACCTGAATTCTTTACCTGATGAAGTTGCTTCCAAATACACTTCGTTCAGCTCAGACTATTTCTGTGCAGATGAACACAATGCTAATCTCTGTGCCGAGTTAATCCTTCATGGTGAAAAGCGTGCATCATGCAGCTTAGACTATTGGTACAGTGAAAAAGGCGATCCAATGCCAGTTGTTGGACACCTTCAAGTGGTGACAAACTGGGATGGTATGCCGATTTGTATTATAGAAATGACGTCTGTAACCAAGCAAAAATACAGGGAAGTAACACCGGAGTTCGCGGCTTTAGAAGGTGAGGGTGATAAGACTCTAGCTTGGTGGCGGGAGGCGCATTGGAATTTCTTCTCGAAAGAGTGCGTAGAGCTAGGAATATCACCGTCGGAAGATATGTTGCTGGTTCTAGAGCAGTTCAAAGTGGTGTACAAATAAAAATATAACAAACAATTTAAGAGGGATTCCCAACGCTTGGCATTTTTGCTTCTACTTCAAATTTAGTGGTTACGGTACAATGCGTTAGGTTGGGTGGTAGCGTTGCTCACCCCTTAATTGGGCGTTAGTACTGGATTGGCATCAACGGTAAAATTTTCGGAGTTTATCGGTTTCTTTTCCTAGCTTTACACCTGGTTAAATGTGCCTTTCACGTTCTTTCCGGTGGCACTATATGAGTTGTGTTCGCGTTGATTTCACCGTTTACGGTTTCTAACTTTCGGGTTATTTCTTTGGTGTGGTTTCTTTGATGCTGGGAAATTTTCGTCAAACACTGAGTTTCTTTGGCGCGGTTGTTTAATCCTGAAGACCGTATCCTTTGCTAATTTGAAAACGGTGAAAATAGGTCAGTTAAGCAAGTTTTTCTTCTCGCCAACTTGCGTTTTGAGATTGAGTTCTAGTTTGGCAGTTGTCCCTTTAGCTTCAGCGTTTTAAGTCTTAATTTTCGTGCTATATTTCAATATCTTGGCATGTACCAAAGGTTAACGGGCAGCGTACTAACAAACAATTCAAGAGGGATTCGTAACGCGTGGCATTTTTACTATGCGTTAATTTTAGTGATTAAGGTGGTTTGCGGTGGCATCGGTGTTGCGTTACTCACCCCTTAATTGGGCGTTATAACCTTAGAGGGAAAAATGGAACTTAGAGCATTTGAAAAAGAAGACCATGACCTGCTTATCGGGTGGATCGACTCGGATAAATTGAATTATCAATGGGGTGGTCCAAACTTTGAGTTTCCATTGGATTCAGTGCAAATTTCTAAACATTGTTCTCAAGCGCAAGTGTTTCCCTTTATCTTCGTTGTTGCAGGTCAGAGTGCTGGCTATGTTGAACTATTCAAAGTTTCAGCGTCACATTTTAGAATTTGCCGGGTATTTGTTTCGGACGGCTTTCGTGGAAAGGGCATTTCAAAGCTCATGCTTGGTCAGTTAGTCGAGCTAGCAAAAGAAAAATACTGCGCTAGCTTACTGTCATTGGCCGTATTTGAACGAAACATAGTTGCGAGAAATTGTTATGAGTCTCTTGGTTTTACCGTGACATCGCGTGAAAATGGCTCTCGTTCTTTCGACGGTGAGGTTTGGGGTCTTTTACGCATGGAAAAACGGTTATAACAAAGCGTTTAAGACGGATTCACAACGCTTGGCATTTTTGGTTTAATTTGGCTTAAGTGTTTACGGCACAATGGCTTAGGTCGAGTGGTCGCGTTGTTCACCACTTAATGCGGCGTTAGTACTGGATGGGCATCAAAGGTAAAATTTCCGGTGTTTATCGGTTTCTTTTCCTTGCTTTGCACCTGATCAAATGTGCCTTTCACGTTCTTTCCGGTGGCACTATATGTGTAGAGTTTGTTGTCACTTCACTGTTTACGGTTTCTAACTTTCGGGCTATTTCTTTGGTGTGGTTTCTTTGATGTTGGGAAATTTTCGTCAAAAACTGAGTTTTTCTGTCGCTGTCGTTTAGTTCTGAAGCCCTTATCCTTTGTTAATTTGAAAGCGGTGAAAATAGGGCGGTTAAGCAAGTTTTTCTTCTCGCCAACTTGCGTTTTGAGAGTGAGTTCTAGTTTGGCAGTTGTCCCTTTAGCTTCCGCGTTTTAAGCTTCAGTGTTCGTGCTATATTTTAATATCTTGGCGTGTGCCAAAGGCTTTAAGGGCAGCGTACTAACAAAGCGTTTAAGAGGGATTTGGCACGCGTGGCATTTTTGGTTTGCAGTGGGTTCAGTGTTAAAGGCGCTGTGCGGTAGCTTTGGTGTTGCGTGCCGGCACCCCTTAACGCGGCGTTATATGCCAGATGAAGAAAGCCTAAAAATTCAGGTTAATAACCTTGGTGTTCAGCGTTGAGTTTTGGCCTTTGGGCGTCGAGATTTTTCAGTTTCAATTCTAGTTTTCTTTGGTTCGTGGCTCGCTTTCGGGCTGCCGGTCGCAGATGGTTTTATTCTTTGGTGCTGGTAATGCCAGGTCAATTTAGGCAACACCTGCTGCTGAAATTCAGCTCTGTGAAATTGCCTTTCTAAAAGCGGATTTGCTTGCTGAGAGGGCGCTTTCTCTGTTGTGGTGAGTCCTTGTGGTTTCAGTGAGTTTGTTGAAAGATCTCATTGTGAAATTGCCGTTCCAAAAGCACTTTTTGGTGTCGTCAGTCCGTTTTCTGCGGCGTTGAAAATTCCAAGTGGTTTCAGTGGCAAGTCGCCGCAAGTCTAAGCCTGACTTAAGTGCATCAAGGCACATAAAAATCATGGTTTCAAAGCTGGGCTTGGCTTAAAATTTCGGCTTAAACGATCACATATAACAAAGCGTTTAAGAGGGATTTGGCACGCGTGGCATTTTTAATATGCGTTGAGTTCAGTGTTTATGGCGCTGTGCGGTAGCTTTTGTATTGCGTGCCGGCACCCCTTAACGCGGCGTTAGTTTGCAAGAGGAAAAACGCAGCTATATCGCAAGATCTAGTGGTAAAAGCTCAAAGTCGAAATTTTCGTATCGGCGTTCAATTTCAGTGTTAACTAGCGTGGTGAAAATCCAAAATTGGCATCGTTTCAACGGTTGATTTGTTCTTTGGTGCGGCGACTTTTGGGTTAACTGAGTTGAACTTTTTTGCTGAAACTCTGCTCGTTGAGTTTGTTGGTACAAAAGCCGATTTACTCGCTGAAATGACGTTTTCTCTGGTGTGGTGGGTTCCACGTGGTTTCAGTGACTTTGTTGAAAGTCCGCATTGTGAGATTGGTTTTCCAAAAGCGCTTTTTGGTGTTGTGAGTTCGTTTTCTGCGGCGTTGTTTGTTCCACGTGGTTTCATTGAGTAGCCGCTTTGAGACCACGCCTGACGTAAGTGCATCAAAGCACATAAAGTTTATTGTTTGCAAAGTTTAAAATAACGTAAAATCAACGCTTTGGGTCTGCAAACTAACAAACTGCTCAAGAGGGATTCGCAACGCGTGGCATTTTCACTATGCGTTGAATTTAGTGATTAAGGCGGTATGCGGCGGCTACAGTATTGCGTTGCTCACCCCTTAGCAGGGCGCTGGCGGATCCCCTCATAATTCACCTAAGCCACAAGTGTGTGTGAGACGTTGATATTCCAACATAGCCCAATGATATTGGGATCCTTTTATTTGGTATCTCCGATGACAACGTACCTCTTTACCCAGTCTAGGGATGGATAGTACTCGGCGATGTTTGATGGTGTTGGCTTGGAAGTCATAATGCCATTGAGCTTGCATGGCGATTAAGCCATTCCACCACATGATGATTTCTGCCATTAGCGCCATGAGCAGCAGGATATCGATACGATTCGTACAGCGAGTTCGATTGTGGCGCAGTGCCAATCCGTAAGCGGGGCTTTTTAGATCTCGAAACGACTCTTCAATCTGCATTCTTTTGGCGTATAAGCGAGTGATTTTAACGCCATTCAATACCTGATTGGGGATGTTTGTTACTAGAAGCCAAGGCTCTTTTGCACCTCTGTGGAATACTTTTTCTGCTGAATGCTTTTGGCAGGTTCGGCTGTGTCGATGGGGTTTTCTGCCTTTAGGTTGGCTCTTGTATAAATAGGCAAAGCATGTGAGCGGCGAACGCCGTGCTAATTGGCTTTCCCCTAAAAACTGCGGTTTGTCAGTTGCCTGAGGATAGAAGGTCTTGTTCCATTGCCAAGGGGCATCACCACATTTGATCGAGACTTCGCCACGTACGCGTCCCAACCAGAACCAACCTTTGTTGGCGACTTGCCGAAACCATGTATTTCTAAATCCAGCATCCGAGACAATGATGGGAGTGCAGCCTTCGGGCAGGAGCGTTTGAAGCTTATCGAGAAAGTATTGATGGCTCTTTGGAGAGTTGTAGTTTTTGTATTCAAACGCCTGCTCATAAAGCGTGACGGCTCGACCTTTAACGGCGACTGAAGCGCGCAATGTCATATAACGTAGCTGCTCACGAACATCTGACCAATCAACGAGCACCACAGGAAAAGGGTTGGCACGGGTAATAAAGGACGCATGCCACCTATAAATGGCGTCTTTTTCACGGTGTAGGTTGCGATTACCGAGCAATCGGTCGATACGTTTAATCGCATGCTTTACGGTGGTATCGGTGTCGAGTGCGCGCCCAATTTTGGTCAATGTGAGATCAGAGCCGTCGAGTACAGTTTTGGTTGCAAGCATCAGAGATCTCAGTCGTTTTTTGTGAATGTCAGGGCATTGATTCTCGAGAGTTTGCTGTAGAATTTGAATGTCGCGCATCGTTAGGGTTCCCTATTAAATCCATTTAATCAGGTGTGTTTTTGGCGAAATTCATTAGATCAGAATGAGCGATGCGCATCTACTCATTGTTTTATATAGAAATTATGAGGGGATTCGTAAGAATTGGGCGTTATAAGCTTTCATTAAAAAATAGTCTGGAGAGTATTTTGTTTGTAACTCGTCAAGCTGAAGTTGAAGATTACGATTTCTTGCTTAATCTCAAGAAAGCGGCAGAATATGAGCCTATCAAAGCCATTTTTGGTTGGGATGAAAGTGTTCAAAGAGAGATTCATCACTGTGAGTGGGAAGAGTCTAAGCCAACAGTTATTGAAATTAACGGCTCCCGTGTTGGTAGCTACTTAGTACAGTTAAAATCTGACCATTTGTATTTTGGTCGCTTTTCCTTACTGCCAGAATATCAAGCCAACGGTATCGGTAGCCAAGTACTGAAATCTGTCATTGAACTTTCGGAACAAAAGTCGTTACCGATTAAACTTTGTTACTTGCAAGGCAATCGAGTAGGGCAGCTTTACAAAAGGTTAGGCTTTGAGGTCATAGAGCAGGACAAACAGTTCGTGCACATGCTCAAGCCACGCTTATAACAAAGCGTTTAAGACGGATTCCCCACGCTTGGCATTTTTGGTTTGGGTTCAGTCCAGTGTTTATGGCGTCCAAATTAAGTGTTGTGGTAGCGTTGCTCACCACTTAACGCGGCGTTATGCGCCAAAGATTGGATTTACATCCATACTCTTATGCAAGATTCTTATGATCTGGATGTTTTGGCTACCAATTTGCTGATAAAAAATCACATGGCTTCCTTGTGGAAATTTTCGGTAGCCATCTTTGATTTCATCACAAGTTTTACCGATATCAGGATTTTCAGCGAGTAGCCAAAATGATTCATCGAATTGTTTGAGATAAATATTTCGTTGCTCGCGACCCCACCTGCGAGAGGTAAATAAGGCAATATCTTTTAAATCGGATTTTGCCTTGTTGGTTAGTTGGAATGGTTTCATTTTCTTTCTTCGCTATCTAGTTCACTGATAAACGAATCGAGGTCATAATCAGCCAGACCACTTTCTTCACCTTCAACGAGCAGTTGTCGTAAAGTGTTCATTTTCGTTTCTTGTGTTTCGAGTAAACGTAGGGCGGAACGAATTACTTCACTTGCTGAGCCATAGCGTCCACTTTGGATTTGGCTACTAATGAAACCATCAAAGTGGTCGCCGAGAGTGATGCTAGTATTTTTAGCCATTGTAATCTCCTAATACCAAATAGTACCTAATTATGGTGTTAATTTGAGGTAATCGCAAGTGGCGCATAACAAAGCATTTAAGACGGATTCCCAACGCTTGGCATTCTTGGTTTGATTCAGCTTTAGTGTCGACTGCACAATGGATTAAGTGTGGTGGCATGCGTTGCTCACCACTTAAGCGGGCGTTAGTACTGGATTGGCATCAACGGTAAAATTTTCGGGGTTTATCGGTTTCTTTTCCTTGCTTTACACCTGAAGTAATGTGCCTTTCACGTTCTTTCCGGTGGCACTATATGACTTGTGTTCGCGTTGATTTCACCGTTTACGGTTTCTAACTTTCGGGCTATTTCTCTGGTGTGGCTTGTTTGGAGTTGAGAGATTTTCGTCAAAAAACGAATTTCTTTGGTGAGGTTGTTTAGTTCTGAAGCCCGTCTTCTTTGCTAATTGGAAAATGGTGAAATAGGGCAGTTAAGCAAGTTTTTCTTCTCGCCAACTTGCGTTTTGAGAGTGAGTTCTAGTTTGGCAGTTGTCCCTTTAGCTTCCGCGTTTTAAGCTTCAGTGTTCGTGCTATATTTCAATATGTTGGTGTGTGCCAAAGGCTTTAAGGGCAGCGTACTAACAAAGCGTTTAAGAGGGATTTGGCACGCGTGGCATTTTTGGTTTGCAGTGGGTTTAGTGTTAAAGGCGCTGTGCGGTAGCTTTGGTGTTGCGTGCCGGCACCCCTTAACTGCGCGTTATATTTTTATCATACATATTAAGGAGTAGATGTGAAAAACAGTGTAAGTTTGTCAGTCATTTTTCTGACAGTCTTTTCTTTGAGTGGTTGTGTGGGCGTAGTTCACACTTATGAAGGTCCCCAAAAGCCTGTAGAAGAGGTAGCTATTCTAAAAGGTGAAGTTACAGAATTCGCTGGTAGAAATTATCGTGTTGTTTTTGCTAGCTACAGCGATTTATCCAAAGATGAAAATGACTTTAAGGATGTCGGTGATGAATTTGTTGGATATCCGAAGGAAATTCATATGTTGCCTGGTGATTATTTCGTATTTACTAAATGTTTAGTTGGTAATGAATATGGATTTCCAACGGTAAAGGCTAGTGTTAAAGCGGGTGAAATATATAAGGTAAAATGTGGTCCAATTCCGGGTAAGTTAAGCAGTGTTGGAGCGATGATACAATTAGTTGAGCAAGAAGCGGAACAATAAATATAACAAAGCGTTTAAGACGAATTCACAACGCGTGGCGATTTCAGTTCAAGTTAGGTTAAGTGTTTAAGGTGCAATTGTTTAGGCTAGGTGGTGGCGTTTTTCACCCCTTAACAGGGCTATATGGATTCCCCGGTTGTCAAACATCCGCTAAACTTCAAGTAATGGGTTTTGGACTGCCGCTCTACATTCGGTCTTTATATCAACGATTCGCATACGTTGTGACCCTGATGACTTTGCGCGACTGCGTTGCCTTATTCGTTAGATGACATTTGGTATGTCCGCTGCATTAACAGGCTCTCCGCAAGTGGTCTTAACCTATCTCCATCCATTGCGTCTGCAGTGACCCGGTGGGTGTGTTCTCGTTACGCTGCTTGAGTTAGTGTTAACTTAAGCAGCGTAATTCTCGTATTCCGTTTGGTTGTGCAGCAGTGACCATATGATTCGGGCATTCTTTGCAGCCAGAGCCACGATGGCTCGGTTCATGCCCCGACGTTCAAGAATGCTGCGGCACCACTGACTCAACCTATCTTGTTTATCTCCCAAGTTGGCCAACACCGTTCGGGCACCATGAACGAGCAAAGTTCGTAGATATTTATCACCGTGCTTGGTGATTCGGCCTAACCTTGGTTTACCGCCAGTTGAGTACTGTTTTGGGACTAACCCTAGCCAAGCGGAAAAGTCTCGGCTCTTGTCGAACTGAGAGCCATTCTCTATCGACGCTAGTATCGCCGTAGCGGTTTGAGGGCCAATGCCTCTCACCTTCATAATCCGCTGAACATTGTCACTGACTTTAGCAAAATTATCGAAGACCTGTTCTGTGTCAGCAATACGTTGGTTTAAAGCTTCAAGATGATGGTAAGCGTCAGCAATAACCGTCCTAGCTAAATGAGGCAGTTCGTTTTCGGCGTCTTCGAGCATGAGGGGAACTTGCTTCATCAAAGAAGAGCGTCCGACCGGAATGATGAGACCAAATTCAGAAAGTATTGCGCGAATACGATTCATTAAAGCAGTTCGTTCACGAACCCAATGTTCTCTCATACGGTGCACCGACAAAATGGCTTGTTGCGCAGGGGATTTCACGAGTACGAGGCGGGTAGATGAATGTTGTACAGCTTGGCAAATAGCAACAGCATCATTGAGGTCATTTTTACCTTTTTTACGGTGTGGGACGACATACTTAACCGCCATGATGCGAGCATCATGGCCAAGCCCATGGAGTGTCCTTGCCCAGTAATGCGCTCCACCGCACGCTTCTAAGCCTATACGCATAGGTGGCATATTTGCTAATGTAGGCAGTAGGTTAGAGCGGATAACGGATTTATGCAGGATGACTTTACCTTACGAGTTTACGACATGAATACTGAAGTGATTTTTAGCTAAGTCGATACCGCTAAAATAAGAATAATCAGACATGGTGCCTCCAGTGCAAATAAGTACCACCTAAGTGTGGTCGATCCTCGGGAGGGGGAATCCATGTCATTCGTTAAGCGTATTATGGAGGCGTTATTGAGCGTTAAAAAAGACAATTTGGTGACCACTACATGATCAATTAACGAGAACGTTCGAGTTCGTCCGGCATTAGGAGAGCAGTGGCCTTTTTTAGTATGGTGTAGTGATGTGATGGACGCCTCAGCACTCAAGTTTCGCGGTATCTGCCAAACTTGATGCTGATAGTAAACCTAAAGGGCTGCCATTATGGATATAAAAGTTGTTGGAATTGATTTAGCCAAAAATGTATTTCAGGTCTGTGTTTGTCTTGTAGATCATTCAATTAAGAGTAATCAAAAAGTTAGACGCAATAAGCTACTCGATAAAGTAAGGCAATTTCCTCAAGGAACTTTAATTGCAATGGAAGCATGTGGGACCTCTCACTATTGGGGGAGGAAGTTCAAAGAGTTAGGCTTCGATGTTCAGCTAATTCCAGCCCAACATGTTAAGCCATTTGTCTCAAGCCAAAAGAACGATGCGAATGATGCTCTTGCTATATGTGAAGCAGCTTTTCGACCTAATATCCATAAAGTGCCAATAAAAACGGTAGATCAACAAGATATTAAATCATTACGCTGTGTTCGGGCCCGCTTAGTCCAAAACAGAACGGCGACAGTAAACCAAATTCGCAGTTTAGCAGGTGAATCTGGCGTTATTTTTAGTGCCGGAAGAATAAAACTTCAAGCGTCCCTGATAGATGCTTTAGAAGATGGAAGCAACGATCTTTCGTATACTCTCCGTAGCCTTCTTAAATCTCTATATGATGATTTATGCGCTTTAAATTATCGAATAGAGCAAATCGAGCGTGATATTAAAGCTCTTTGTCAAAATCAACCTCGCTACGAAGCACTGCTTTCAATTCCTGGATTTGGGCCATTAGTAACAGCGAGCTTTATTAGTGAGATAGGTTCAGGTCTACAATTCAAAAATGGCAGGCAGTTATCTGCATGGTGCGGACTGGTACCAACTCAATCTAGTTCTGGTAGTAAAATCCGCTTAGGGAGCATCACAAAAAATGGCAGCGCCGATCTGCGTGTGTTACTTATTCATGGCGCGAGAGCTGTAGGGCGTTTTGCCAACAAACGGCAAGATAAACTTGGGCAATGGTTCAACGCTTTAGCTGTCAGACAAGGTAAACATAAAGCTGTGGTCGCACTTGCGAATAAACTAGCTCGTATAGCATGGAAAATATTAACAGGAAGCCATGACTTTGACGTAAACAAAGCCTTTGCATAATAACCTCAAGAAAGTTTACATACACTGATGAACAAACGGTTAACCGTACCTATTGTAACCTGAGTTGACCAAGGCATTAAATGCCGATGTAGTGATTAGGCAATAGGTTTCGGATTTACATCAAGGCGCAGGCGAAAGAGTCTATAACGACGCCGAATATATGGTAGTGAACCAATCATTCAAAAGTGTTGTAAAAGCTGAGGCGTCCATATATGGTCAACAAATTCCGGACACTATCTTAAGTCTGTTTTGGCACTTACTGGCGACAGACCTTCATTTGCTTGATGAGGCCGTTGCACGATTGTAGTAGTTCATCAAGTAATAGCTGATGTCTTTCTAGCTTGAGTTTGGGTCAAATAACCCGTGGCTGTTACCCACTCGGTTTTAGGCTTCTAAATAACCTCTCCATTGGTGCATTATACCAACAGTTACCTCGACGACTCATACTTGGAGTTATACGAAATCGCCAGAGCCTTTGACGAAATTTACGACTGCCGTATTGGCATCCTTGGTCTGAATGGAACATCACGTTTTTAGGTCTCCCTCGTTGTTCCCAGACCATATCCAAGGCTTTAGAAGCTAATTCAATGTCAGGTTTATCCGACAAAGAGCACCCCACGACGCGTCGACTAAATAGGGCTAACACTACAGCGATAAAACTCCACTTCAAATCTCACCACATATAAGCAATATCACCACACTCGAGCTAAGCAGGTATAGCCTATACTAAAACGGAAGTTGGAAACCACTCGCTAATATGATTGCATAAAGCAGATATGCCTAAGCTGAGGTATAAATATGGAGTTAGGAAGGAAACAAGTCCCGGTTGGTGTCATTACTGAGATACATGGCCCAGTAACAGTGGTTGCCTGTGATACCTTGCCCCCCTTGCATCAGGCTTTATGTGCCAATGTCGATAATGAAACCTATCTCTTTGAGGTTCACCAGCATCTTGATAAGCGGCATCTCCGCGCCATTATTCTACATAAAAATTCTTCCTTGCATCGTGGCGTGACCGTTTATGATACCGGAGCTTCTCTTCATGTTCCGGTCACGCCGGATTGCCTTGGTCGCCTGCTCAATATTTTTGGTGAGCCGCTGGATGGCGGCAGTGAACTTAAGGCGTCAATGTTTCGCAATGTTCATAGTGCCCCTGTCCCCATTCATGAGTCTGTTGGTGCCGGAAACGTATTAGAAACGGGAATTAAGGTTATTGATCTTCTCTGTCCTTTCATTGAGGGAGCGAAAACAGGATTACTCGGTGGGGCAGGGGTTGGCAAGACGGTGTTAATTATGGAGTTCATGCACGCGATGGCTTCATTACATCAGGGCGTGTCGGTTTTTTCCGGGATTGGTGAACGGATACGCGAAGGCCATGAACTTTGGCACGCTATCCGAGATGCAGGGGTTCTGCCACAGACATTAATGGTATTCGGGCAAATGGACGAGTCACCAGGCGTTCGTTTTCGGATCGGGTTATCGGCTCTGACCTATGCGGAATACCTGCGCGATACCCTGAAAAAAGATGTTCTGTTTGTCATGGATAATATTTTCCGTTTTGTGCAGGCGGGCAGTGAAGTATCCAGCTTACTTGGGCGGATGCCAGCTACCGTAGGCTATCAACCGACGCTGTCGACAGATATAGCAGAGATACAGGACCGTATTCTTTCAACCAATAATGGCACCATCACTTCAGTTCAGGCTGTTTATGTTCCCGCTGATGATATGACCGATCCAGCGGTCAGTACCATCCTTAGTCACCTTGATAGCACGGTTATGTTATCTCGGGCACAAGCGGGTAAAGGTATTTATCCTGCGGTCGATGTTTTGCAGTCAAGCAATAAGCTCATGGATCGCCATACATTAGGTGAACGTCACTACAGTATTGCTGAAGGCGTCCGGGAACATTTGGCTCGTTACCATGAGCTGGAGGATATTATCACTATGTTAGGTGTCGGGGAGCTGTCTCAGGCTGATCGCACCATCATTATGCGTGCCCGTAAACTCCAGCGTTATCTGACCCAGCCATTTTGTACAACAGCAGCACATACCGGTATGCCGGGAGTATCCGTGCCGCTGGAAAGTACGCTTAATGATTGTGAACATTTTCTGCTTGGTCACTACGATGAAATACCGGAAGAACGCTGTTATATGCAGGGGAGTATGGAGAAGCAACTATGATGAAAAGTTTTGTACTCTGCCTGTTGGATGCAACGCATTCTGAAGAGATTGAGGGTGTCACTTCTTTTATGGGTGAGGACCAAACCGGTAGCTTCGGGCTGTTGGCGAATCACAGCCGTTTCATGACGGTTCTTTCTACGGGAATTGCCAAGTACCGTATGGGTGATAGTGACTGGAAATATCTGGCAGCGGCTGGTGGGGTGCTCTATTTTAAAAATAACATCCTAACATTATGTACTTACCGTTTTTTTTTGGACGATGATTATAGCCGTATTAGCCAGGCTCTGGAGCAACAATTGTTTGCAGAAGAAGAGAAGTCACAGACGTTTAAAGACAGCCTGCGCCACATGGAAGAAGAGGTATTTATGCGGCTGTGGGAAATAGGTAAAAGAGAGACACTTTAGTGCCATGCATAAACTTGATGATTTGAAAAAGAAAACTGAGCGTCAGGTTGACCGTATGAAGAAGGCCGAGCGCGAACGGCATACCCTCATAGGCCAAACTATTTATCTTGGCACGTTGGGGTTATTGCTAGCGTTACCCATTGTGGGAGGTGCTTATCTCGGCCATTGGATAGACAGCATGATAGAGGGATATTCGGTTCGCTGGACAATCAGTTTTATCTTGCTCGGCGTGATCGTTGGGATGATCAATGTCTACCTTTTAATTCGGCAATAGTGTGATGGATTTTAACTGTGATTAGATAATACCAACGTAGTGGGACGGTCATTATGATAGATAATACGGTAGTCACAACATGGGGAATCATTGGCGTGATCGGGTTGTTTGCCTGGTTTTTGTCACACCAGTTATCTATCAAACCCGGGCTGGTACAGACGGCTATTGAAGGTATGATTGCCAGTATTGAAAATGTTATTAGAGAGGTTGCGCCTCAGCACGTTAAAAGCCTGATGCCATTTATTGGTAGCCTATGGATATTCCTTGTTATCGCCAACCTGTGTGGGCTTATTCCGGGCGTTCATTCCCCAACACGTGATTTATCTGCGACGTCTGCTCTGGCAATTATAGTTTTTCTTTCTACACACTGGTACGGCATTCGCCTGCAAGGGATAAAGCTTTACTTAAGCCATTATGTCAAACCCAGCCCAATTCTATTGCCATTTCACCTTATCGGTGAAGTCACCCGTACGGTTGCTTTAGCGGTGAGATTATTTGGCAACATGATGAGCCTGGAAATGGCAGCCTTGCTATTTCTCTTGGTGGCGGGATTTTTGGCGCCAGTGCCAATTTTAATGCTCCATGTGATTGAAGCCTTAGTTCAGGCTTATATCTTCGGCATGCTCGCCCTCATTTATATTGCGGGTAGCCTACAATATCAACAACAGAAACAAGAAGGAGCCACTAATGAATGAATTATCAACTTTTGTGCTGACTTCCACAACTGTTGCCATTATCGGTATTTCTATTGGTGTCCTGGCACCGGCGATAGCCATGGGGTGGGCTGTGAGTCGGGCGATGGATGCTCTGGCACGTCAGCCTGAGGCTGAAAAATCAATTATGCGGACGCTTTTTATCGGGCTGGCAATGATCGAGTCACTGGCCATTTATGTGCTCGTTATTGTGTTGATTGTGCTGTTCCGTAATCCATTGCTTGAATACCTTTTAAAATAGCGTCTGCTAGCCACTCTATGATGGTTTATCACCCACGTTGAGGAGCAATTACTGTGGAGTTTAGCTGGACTACTTTTGTGCTGGAAATCATCAATTTTTTGGTGTTGATCTGGATTCTCAAACGCTTTCTGTTTAAGCCGGTAAAGGCGGTAGTTAGTCAACGCCAGGCCGATATTGATCAACAGTTACTTGAATCGCAACGACTGAATGAAGAATCGGCAGCACTGAAAGAAGAATATGAAAATCGCCTGGTTAATTGGGAGCACCAGTGTCAGCAGGCAAGAGACGCACTGCGCCAGGAAATTGATGCAGAGCGGGCATCCCAGTTGGAGCTATTGAAGCAGTCGATTGAGCAGGAAAAGAAAAAAGCACAAGTAGTTGAATCTCGCCAGCGTATGGAAGCGATTCGTGATAGTGAACAGCAGGCGTTACACCAAAGCGCTCAATTTGCGGCTGCTTTGCTTAGCAGAGCTTCTGGGCCTGAGCTGGAGGTCAGGTTGTTGGATATCCTGTTGGAAGATTTAGTTTCTCTTTCTGAGGAGCAAGCAGCCAGTTTGTTACACCAGTGGGGTGTGTTGCCTGACGTTATTGAGGTAAGCAGCGCTTATCCAATACCTGAACAAAAGCGGCAAGAGTTGGAAAAAGCCCTGACGACAGTCAGCCAATTATCCATCCCTGTTCAATATGATGAAAACCCTGAGTTGATCGCTGGATTGTTTATCACCATAGGTGCCTGGTGCTTGCGTGCCAATATAAGGGATGATTTACAAGGGTTTATGGAGTTTGCCTATGTTACCCGATGAAGACAAACTCAATAGCCCATTGGCACAGCAGGCGATGTGGCTCAAGGACTATAAACCGGGGTTACGCCTTGAAGAGCGGGGCGTCGTGCTATCCATTGGAGATGGTATTGCCAGGATATCTGGGCTCCCTTCAGCAGCGATGAACGATATCTTAACTATGGAGGATGGCAGTCAGGCAATGGTGTTTGACCTGACGGAAGAGCTGGTCAGTGCGGTTCTATTGCATGAAACCAGTTTGTTGACCGCCGGAACCTCCGTACATCACTCCAGTCATCCTTTAAGTGTCCCGGTGGGTGACAGTTTACTTGGCCGGGTTATTGATCCCCTGGGCAGTCCACATGATGGAGAAGCAGCCCCAATTCCATCAACATGGATGCGTCTCGATACGTTGTCGCCACCGATTATCAGCCGTGACTTTGTTAACGCGCCTTTGTATACGGGGATCAAGATCATTGATACTTTAATCCCGATAGGCAAAGGGCAGAGGCAATTACTGATTGGTGATGAAGGTCTTGGGCGCAGTGCTCTCGCTCTTGATACCGTGATTAACCAACGAGATAGAAATGTGCGTTGTGTTTATGTGCTCATTGGGCAAAGGCGTTCAACGGTCATTAAGACGATTGAGATATTACGAGAGTTTGGCGCGCTTGAATACACCACTGTCGTCGTTGCTGAAGCGAGTAGCTTGCCGGGATTACAGCATATAGCGCCTTTCGCTGGTTGTGCTATTGCTGAATATTGGATGCAGCAAGGGCATGATGTCCTCGTTGTCTATGATGATCTCAGCACGCATGCCAAAATTTATCGGGAATTATCATTGCTTCTGCGTCGTCCTCCGGGGCGAGAAGCCTATCCCGGTGATATTTTTTCCGTCCATGCTGGTTTATTGGAACGCACTACCTGCCTGAGTCCGTCTCATGGTGGTGGCAGTATGACTGCGTTGCCCATCGTTGAGACCAAACAGGGCGAAATCGCCGATTATATCCCGACCAACTTAATTTCCATTACTGACGGGCAAATCTATTTGGAACGAGGGTTGTTTTCAGCCGGTTTTCGTCCGGCCATTGATATTGCTCGATCGGTGTCGCGTATTGGCGGACAAGCGCAACACCCCAGAATCAAAGAAGAAGCCGGAAGTATGAAGTTACACTACCTGCAGTTTCTGGAGCTGGAGAGTTTTACCCGCTTTGGTGCACGGCTTGAGGCTTCTATGGAGCAAGCGATTAACCGTGGTCTGGTATTGAGGGAGATTCTCAAGCAAGATCAATTTTCCCCGCTTCACGAGACTTTTCAACTGGCATGGCTCGTCGCTTTTAATGATGGACATTTTAAGGATTGTGAACGAAAAGAAGTAGCGTCGCGTCTGAATACTCTCCAACAGGAGGTGAAGTCTTCCAGCCTGACCCTTGATAGCCCCAAAGATGAGTGGAGTGTAGCGGTCGCCAAATGGTTATCGCCTAACAACCTACAGGACAGTAAGTAATGAGCCGACGCCTGGACCTGGACAATCACCATCATAGTCTGAATGAAATTATAAAAATCTTAGATGCGATGAAAATGTTAGCTTATATGGAAACGCACAAGTTGAGTGCCTTCCTTGATACTCAACATCGCGCGCTGGATGCCATCAGTTCAGCGGCTAACGACCTTGTTAGTTTTTACCCAGGAGCCCAAATAAAAGAGTCTGAAGTCTTCCCGGTTTATCTTTTAATTGGATCCGAACGCGGCTTTTGTGGTGATTTTAACCAGGAAGTGGTGGATTATATTGAGCAACTGTTAACGATTCCTTCTAATGTAAAGCCAACTTTAATTATTGTTGGCCGTAAGCTCTATAACTTAATGCAAGACGATGTCGATGTATATGCGCAGATCGAGGGGCCTAATGTGGTCGAAGAAGTGCCAGCGGTTCTCGAACAAACGGTTCAGATACTGACAAAGATCCAGCAGAAACAGCCGCTGATGGGCTTATACAGTGTTTACCATAGTGGTGAACAGGGGATTATCACAAAAAAACTATTGCCACCATTTCAGCAGAAAGACCAACAGCCAGCGAATTTTCGGACTCCTCCAGAGCTCAACTTACCGCCAGCAGACTTTTTACTCAAAGTGGCTGAACAGTTTCTTTTTACTGCTCTGCATGAAATCGTTTATACCTCTTTGTTAGAGGAAAATCACAATCGAATCATGCATCTTGAAGGCGCGGTTAA
Organism: Vibrio sp. STUT-A11; assembly: GCF_026000435.1. Taxonomy (NCBI): domain Bacteria; kingdom Pseudomonadati; phylum Pseudomonadota; class Gammaproteobacteria; order Vibrionales; family Vibrionaceae; genus Vibrio; species Vibrio sp. STUT-A11. The sequence continues at coordinate 1,576,405 of NZ_AP026763.1, forward strand.
ACATCTTGAGAGTAAAGCGGATGAATTGACCCAACAATGCAATATATTACGTCGGGAAGAGATTACCGAAGAAATCGAAGTCATGTTACTGAATGCGAGCAGTTTTGACGATTTGCCTACTGGTTGAATACTCATGTGGTATCGAGGGGACACGCATCGCAACAGAGCGGTTACGGTTAAGCCCCGAATCGGCGAGGTATACCAGGTTTGTTCGCTTTGCTTTTCTATCACGAGTAGAAATGAAAAAGCCGATGGTGAGCCATCGGCTTGTGTGTTGCTATTGCTCTGTGTTTATAGCGATTGGGCAGATTACGCTTTTGCCTCTTCTGGCTTCGCGTCCGCTTCAGTATGAGTTGATTTCAACAAGCGGCTTGTAATGGTACCTGCCGTCATTGAACCTGAAACGTTAAGTGCAGTACGTGCCATATCGATTAGTGGTTCGATAGAGATAAGCAGTGCAGCGATAGTCACTGGCAAGCCCATAGCCGGAAGCACGATTAGCGCAGCAAAGGTTGCGCCGCCGCCAACACCCGCGATGCCGAACGAGCTGATCGTGATAATCGCAATCAGTGACAGGATAAAGTTGAACTCTAGCGGGTTAATACCCATTGTTGGCGCAACCATTACCGCAAGCATTGCTGGGTAAATACCTGCACAACCATTTTGACCAATCGTTGCACCAAATGATGCTGAAAGGTTAGCAATCGCTGGTGGCACGTTTAACTTAGTGATTTGCGCTTCTACGTTCAGAGGAATCGTTGCTGCTGAGCTACGTGACGTAAAGGCGAACGTCAGTACTGGCCAAATTTTCTTGAAGTATTCTGCTGGGCTAACGCCAACAAAAGAAACAAGGATACCGTGGACAACAAACATCAATGCAATCGCAACGTAAGACGCAACGATAAAGCCAAGCAGATTCAGAATGTCCGCTGCGCTTGATGTCGCAACCACTTTGGTCATCAATGCTGCGATGCCGTATGGTGTTAGCGCCATGATCATCTTAACTAAGCGCATGACGATAGACTGAGCCGCTTCAACGAAAGTGCGAATCGGTGATTCTAGTTCTGCTTTTTCTGCCATTACTTTGCGTGCTGCAATACCCGTTAGAACACCGAAGATAACAACCGCGATAATAGAGGTTGAACGTGCGCCTGTTAGGTCTGCAAATGGGTTAGTTGGAATAAAGCTAACCAGCATTTGTGGAATGGTCAGGTCGCTTACCGAACCAGCACGGCTTTCTAATACCGCAATGCGTGCCGTCTCGCGAGCACCTTCCGTCAGGCCTTCTGCCGACAGGCCAAACGCAGACGTAACGAAAATACCAATTAATGCTGAGATCGCCGTTGTGATAAGCAGGACTGAAATTGTCAGACCAGAGATCTTACCCAGCGAGCCGCCTTTTTCCAGTTTCACAACCGCTGAGATCATCGATACCAACACAAGTGGCATGATAACCATTTTCAGCAGGCCAACATAGCCACTACCAACGATAGCAACCCAAGAAAGGGTTTCAGAAATGACGTTACTGCCTTCACCGTGGATCAGTTGAAGTGCAAGGCCAAAAAGTGAACCAGTGACAAGACCAATTAAAACGAGACGAGAAAGTGTGTTTTGTTTTTGTTGCTGGTTAAAAAGAAAGAATAATATGCCAACAAAGACTGCAAGTGAGGCAATTACTGCAAAATTCATACTCTTACCTTAGTACTCAGTCAATATGCTGAGGGTTGTATACGAGGTGATAAAGGGGGCAGTAAGATAGCTTTCAATATATAACTTTTAAAATGATTAACGGGCATTAGATATATCAAAATGGAATATGTTTTGACGTAAGTGACCCGTTAGACCCCAACTCAGTGCGTACTGCTCTTCGTTTTGGCTACTCGTAGTGTCGCAATAAATCGAGCATTTCTCGCCGCTGCAGATAAATTATTGAGTCTTCCTGATAGCTAAAAATCTGATAAATCATGGCCTTGGCGACCACTTCCGCATCGATTGGAATAAAGTTAGAGAGTTTCCCCAACATGAACGGACGAATCACTCGAAAAATCCATTGCACGAATTTTTCGTCGTTTCTTGGCTTTTCACGTTGGCCAACGAGTGGACCCGGACGAACGAAAACCAATTCTTCAAACCCCATCTCTTCAATGTTGGCTTCCATCTGACCTTTGCAAGCCAGGTAATGTGAGGGGGATTTACTGTTCGCACCTAGGCTAGAAACAACAGCGACTCGCTTCACGCCGATCATTTTCATTTGCCTGGCAACGTTTGTCACAAGGTCGACATCAACCTTGCGCAAGTTCTCTTTACTGCCAGCTTGTTTGAGCGTCGTTCCTAAACAGATAAAGCCGATTTCCGGCGTCAGGTGTTGCTCATCCCAATTTAGAATAGAAAGATCAGCGTCTATCATCGGAACGATTTTTTGCTCAGGGTCTGAGATATCGGTAAGAGGGCGTCTGGAAAGTAAATATAATGTGTGGATACCCGGTTGGGACACCAATTGAGTAATCACTTTGCTGCCAACTAAGCCAGAGGCTCCAGCAATGATCACACAGGTATTATTACTCATGCCTCTTCTCCTCTATGGCTATGGCTATGGCAGCAGTGTGAGTTAATAGTAGCCGATTTCAATCACTTATACCCAGCTTTTACGTGGCTTGAGTGTAACAACACACATCGTTTTTGAAATAAGTTGGCTGCTTGTAAACACGGCATTACGGCTTTACCGAGCAAATCGACATTATTTGGCGAAAAGTCTTCGTAATTAGGAGAAAGTAGGTGAATTACCTTTAGAGAAAGGTACACTGTTTCTCTTTATCGTTTGAATTTGCGATATTATTTCGGCACACGCGAATCAAGGAAGAAAAATGAATGTAGACGTAAGCACACTTGCTCCTCTTGTTCGTTTAGGCGAGAGTGAATACGCCACTTTCTCGCTCGCTTGTCCCAATAAAATAAATACAAGGAACCAAACACATGGACCGCACTTTCGCCGCTGATATTCAAGCGCGTATTGATAACAAAACCAAACCAGTAGGATCATTAGGGCTGCTTGAAAAAGTCGCTCTGGAACTGGCACTGATACAAAGCCAAGATCAAAGCGCAGCGGTAGAACAAATCACAATTCGTCAGCCAACCATGCTGGTATTCGCTGGTGACCATGGCGTAGCCGAAGAGGGCGTAAGCATTGCACCTAGCACAGTCACACAGCAAATGGTCGCTAACTTTCTCGCTGGCGGTGCGGCAATCAACTGTTTTTGCGAGCTTAACCAAATTCAATTCAAAGTGATCGATTGTGGCATGTTGTCACCGATAGATACGCTGGTACCGGACTTTAAATCGCATCCGAATTTGATAGAGAAACGGTTGGGTAATGGCACTGCGAACTTTTCCAAACAAACCGCGATGTCTTTAGAACAAGTGGCACTTGGTTTGGAATATGGCGCGAAAGTGGCAGAACAAGCCATTTTGTCGGGTTCCAACCTGCTTATGTTTGGTGAGATGGGGATAGGCAACACAAGTTCTGCGTCGGCATTGTTAACCGCACTTAGCCCACTGGAAGTGGATCACTGTGTTGGATTGGGTACTGGCATCAATCAAGAACAGTTAAACCGTAAGATTAGAGTCGTTGCTCACGGTGTGGCGCGTTGCCATGAGCTCAGCACGAAAGAAGTGTTAGCCCAAGTTGGTGGTTTTGAAATTGTGCAAATGGTGGGGGCATTTTTAGAAGCAAAACGCCAGAAAACACCAGTATTAGTCGACGGCTTTATTGTTTCAGTTGCAGCATACATAGCCACGCTGCTTGACGAAGAGACGCGCGATTTTATGTTGTTTGCTCATTGTTCAGAGGAAGCTGGGCATAAGTTTGTTCTGGAGTATTTGCAAGCAGAGCCTTTATTGGACCTTGGTTTGCGCTTAGGTGAAGGAACGGGTGCAGCACTGGCTTTACCGTTGGTGAAAGCGGCAGCGCAATTTTACAACAACATGGCGAGTTTCGAGAGCGCGGGAGTAACTGTTTAGTGTCAGAAACACCACGCGATGCAAACAACGGTGGTTTGCGTTATCAATGGGAGCTATTTCTGTTAGCGGTTAGCTTTTTTAGCCGCTTACCTGTACCTGCAAACTTGCCCTACAGTGAATCTCGCATGAACCAGGCCGGGCGATACTTCGCGCTGATTGGTGTGGTGCTGGGCGTGCTGTGCGCAGCGACGTTTGCACTGTTGAGTTTGGTGTTTCCTGATCCTGTCTCGGTCGTCTTGACCATGGTATTTAGCTTGTTGCTGACGGGCGCATTTCATGAAGACGGCTTAACCGACATGGCAGATGGTATCGGCGGGGGTATGACCGTTGAGCGACGTCTGTCTATCATGAAAGACAGCCGTATTGGCACTTATGGCGCTGCAACTTTGGTTATGGCACTGCTGGCGAAGTTTGTTTTTTGGCGCGAGCTGGCTCATGAACCAAAATTTTTGCTCATGATTGTGGTCGCATACACCGCCAGTCGTGCTTTGGCGGCGACGCTTATTTACGATATGCCGTATGTCAGCGACAGCGATACCTCAAAAAGTAAGCCCCTTGCCAACCAACAGTCGTCATTAGAAGTGGCGATTCTACTGTTCACCGGTGGCCTTGTTACTTTGTTTCTTGGCGTTACTCAGGCCACAGTTATTGTGCTGATCTTAGCGGTATTTCGCTATGGTTTTAAACGATGGCTGACCAAAAGAATTGGCGGATTTACCGGCGATTGCTTAGGGGCTGCGCAACAGTTATCTGAATTGCTGGTTTATCTCACTCTCATTGCCTTTTGTCACACATCATGAAGCAACTAATATTAGGTGGAGCACGCTCCGGAAAATCCAAGTTAGCAGAACAAACCGCGCGGCAGGCTGCTGACGCTCAACACGCTTGCTTGCATTACGTCGCGACGGCGTTGCCGTTTGATGATGAGATGCCTGATCGCATTCGTCACCATCAAAAGCAACGTGGAGAAGGGTGGCAGGAACACGAATGTCCGCTGCATCTTGCTGATTTGCTATTAAGCTTTAATCACGATGATGTCGTTTTGATTGATTGTCTGACGCTGTGGCTGAACAACTGGATTTTCGAGCTGGGTGACGATTGCTCAAATGAAAAGTTAGAAGCAGAAGTTCATAAACTGGTGGAAGCGGTGTCTCACTCACAAGCGACGTTGATCTTTGTCTCTAATGAAGTCGGGATGGGCATCGTTCCACTTGGCGCGATTAGTCGCTATTTCGTCGATAATGCCGGCCGAATGAACCAACAACTTGCGCACGTGTGCCAGCGAGTTTCATTTGTTGCTGCTGGCTTACCACTGGTACTCAAAGCATAGGGCTCAATATCATGGAAACGCTTAACATCTATCTCATGCGTCACGGTAAAGTCGATGCCGCACCTGGGTTGCACGGTCAGTCTGATTTAAAGGTCAAAGAGTCCGAGCAGCAAGCCATTGCTCAGGCTTGGAAAGAACAGGGGCGTGAAGTCAGCGGTATCATTACGTCTACACTTTCCCGTTGCAGCGACGTGGCAGAAATTATCGGCGAGCAGCAAATGCTCCCTGTGAACGAAAATTCTGAACTAAGAGAAATGAATTTTGGCGACTTCGATGGTGTGCCGTTCGACATGCTGAACGATAACTGGAAAAAACTTGAGTCCTTCTGGCAATCTCCGTCACAACACACCTTACCCAATGCTGAGAGCCTTAACGCATTTTCACAGCGTGTAACTAGTGCTTGGTCTCAAATTATCAATGATATCAATGACAACCTGCTGATTGTCACGCATGGTGGCGTTATTAGAATGATTCTCGCTCATATATTAGACGTTGACTGGCGCAACCCTCGTTGGTATTCGACATTAGCGATCAGTAATGCGTCAATCACACATATAACAATCACTATTGATGACCAAATCTACGCCTCCGTTCGTTCGATAGGTGTACCTTTGATTGAGCATAGATAGTAAAAGTCACGGAAGAGGCCAATTTTATTTCCTAAAACAATTAAAATAGGGAAGGGTTGGCCAGATTACATAAAAAGGAAAGATAAATGACCACTCCAAGTTGGGACTTATCCATCGCATATCAGGATCTCGCTGATCAGCGAATTCAAGATGACATTGCTTTGGTAGAGCAATGTATTGAACTTCTCAATAAGCAGTCATTGGATTGCCAGAATGTTGAAGTGATGCAAAACGCCATTTTAACCAACGAGGCAGCAAATCGCTTATCACGTACTATTTTTAATTTCGCTAATTGCTATTCATCTGTTGATTCAAGAAACGCGGAAGCAAAAGCGTTGTTAGGGCGTATGACTCGTATTTTTTCTGAGTTATCGCAAGCATTCAGCGCATTTGAGTTAACGCTAACACACGCGGATGATGATTTTATTACGCGTGTTTTGAATCATGAAAATACAGATGTTAGTGGTCAGGCGTTCACCATTGAGAACTTAAGAAACCTGGCCGATACTCGTCTAAGCACCGAAGAAGAAAAACTGTTGGCAGCAATGAGTGTGGATGGTAAGTCTGCATGGGGTAAGCTGTACGACAACCTGACAGGCTCTCTGAAAGTGACCTTGGATTACGATGATGGAAGCAGTGAAGAACTTGGGTTTTCTCAGGCAGCCAGCATTCTTTATGGGTCTGAATTTAACCGACAAGAAGCGGCGTGGCGCGGTGTTCAAACTGCGATGGCCACACATCAAGAGTCTTTTGCTGCCATCCTCAACGCGCTTGCTGGTTGGCGCCTGACTGAAAACAAAAAGCGCTCGACAAAGCGAGAAGTCCATTTCCTTGATCCAAGTTTGCATGGCAGCCGCATTCAAGCGGAAACACTGGATGCGATGATGTCTGTGGCAAAACAAAGCCGCAGTATTGGTCAAAAAGCGGGTTTACTGATGGCTCAAGTGCATGGTTTAGATGAAATGAAACCGTGGAATCACCTTGCTGCGATGCCTGCCCTGAGTGGTAACGCTAAAGTCTACGATTTTGACGAAGCCATCAATGTGATTTGTGAAGCGTTTGAAACGGTAAACCCTGACATGTCAGAGTTTGTTCGAATGATGGTCAAGAACGGTTGGATTGACGCGAAGCCACACGCAAATAAGCGCTTAGGAGCTTACTGCACTAAGTTACCCGCAACGCGCACTCCATTGGTGTTTATGACCTGGAGTGGCAGTCGCTCAGACTTGATGACGCTAGCACATGAATTAGGTCATGCGTTCCATAACTGGGTTATCCGTGATTTACCGCTTTGTCAGACCTATTACCCAATGACGCTGGCGGAAACCGCTTCAATTTTTGCGGAAAACATCGTTCGCGATCATCTGATTTCAAAAGCTGAAAGTGTCGATGAAAAGCTGGAAATGCTATGGGAAGAACTCTCATCGACGATTGCGTTGATGATCAATATCCCAGTGCGATATGAATTTGAAAAAGCATTCTATGAACGCCGCCAAAACGGTGAACTGACTGCGCAAGAGTTTTGTGAGTTGATGTCTGAAACCTGGAAAGATTGGTATGGCGATGTGATGAGCGAAGCCGATCCGTATTTCTGGGCGAGCAAATTACACTTCTCAATCTCAGGTGTGAGCTTTTACAACTACCCATATCTGTTTGGTTTCTTATTCAGTAAAGGTATTTATGCTCAGCGTGAATCAAAGGGCGAAAACTTTTACACCGATTACATTAACTTGCTTCGCGATACAGGCAACATGACCGCCGAAGAAGTGGTTGACAAGCACTTGTCGATGGACCTGACACAACCTGATTTTTGGCATCAGAGTGTTGCTTTGGTTCAGCAGAAGGTAGATGAGTTTGAATATCTGCTTAATCAACGAGCCCAGTCAGCATAGTATTGTGATGGTGCATGAGCTCGACGCGAAAAATATCGTGAAATCATAATGATCTTGATCAGGGCTGTGTTAAAGTTCACAGCCTTATACCCAAGTGACTTGAGATGCCATTTGCACTAGGTTACTTGGGTATAACAATTTGTAATTGATTAACAAATAAGCGGTTTGTTGCTTGGTTTGAGTGTATGGCTCGAAACGGTATTGGATTTTCGTTGAAAATGTCGATTTCTACTCATAAGTGGGATCGCAGCAACAAAAATTCTTTGTACAATTTATTAACATACCCGCCGTGCAATTAAGGAGTAACGCATGACGAAGTCTTTCTTTCGCCAATCGTTTTTAGCTGATACGTTAGATATGCATATTGATGTAGAACCAGCAGAGCTGGCGCTATCTAATGGAGTGACACTAAAACTCTATCAGCGTGGTGTGCTAGAAGTGGTCCCTGAGAACTACACTCAGGAGACGAAAAACATCATTATCTCAACAGGTGTTCACGGCGACGAAACGGCACCGATGGAACTGGTCGATTCAATGATTAAAGACATTGAATCCGGTTTTATGAAGGTCGATGCCCGTTGTCTATTCATCATCGCTCACCCTGAGTCTACCTTGGCGCATACGCGTTTTCTTGAGGAAAACCTCAACCGCTTATTCGATGATAAAGGTCATACGCCAACCAAAGAGTTGGCTATAGCAGATTTACTGAAGTTGCACGTCTGTGACTTCTTTAAAGGTACCGACCCAGAAACGCGCTGGCATCTTGACTTGCACTGTGCAATCCGTGGTTCTAAACACTACACGTTTGCTGTGAGTCCTAAGACACGCCATCCGGTTCGAAGCCAAGCTTTAATGGAGTTCTTGGATAGTGGCCACATTGAAGCGGTTCTATTATCAAACTCTCCGGCGAGTACATTCAGCTGGTACAGTGCAGAAAACTTTAGCGCGCAAGCTCTGACAATGGAGCTTGGACGTGTTGCTCGAATTGGTGAGAATGATTTAGATAAGCTGACAGCGTTTGATTTAGCGCTGCGCAATCTAGTTTCAGGTACTAAAGCTGAGCATTTGCCTAAGCCATGCATTAAATATCGTGTTAGCCGTACCATTGTGCGTTTGCACGAAGATTTCGATTTTATGTTTGACGACAATGTTGAAAACTTTACGTCGTTTGTCCATGGCGAGGTGTTCGGTCACGACGGTGATAAGCCATTGATGGCTAAGAATGATAACGAAGCCATTGTATTTCCAAACCGCAAGGTTGCCATTGGTCAGCGCGCCGCTTTAATGGTTTGCGAAGTGAAAACCCGCTTTGAAGACGGCGAATTGGTATACGATTAAAGCAAAGCTTTCGGGCATAACGCGAAATATTCAGTGTAACGCTTCGAAGTCGTTGCAATTTACCGAGGCTTAACTGTAAGGTTAGGCCTCGTTTGTTTTTATCGGCTATTATGGATTTTCAACAACTTATCCTGAACAAGGAGCGTCGCTGGCAGCGCAATCTTTTGATTATGTCCGCCGTGCTCATACTACTCTCTGCCATACATTTGATGGTCGGAGAGATTTTCCTTTCTCCTTTTCAATCGCTTTCCGCATTCGAGCACAAGTTATTAGTGGATTTACGCTTACCAAGACTGTTGTCTGCTGCCATTATTGGCGCTGCGCTTGCTGTTTCTGGTGCAACACTGCAAGTGCTGCTAGGAAATGTCCTCGCTGAACCAGGTGTGCTTGGTATTTCCGGTGGCGCTAGCCTCGCCATGGTATTGGTGATGTTTGCGATTCCTACCTTACCGACGCCGCTGATCTTTATGCTGGCCGCCATCGCGGGCTCGATGTTGTTTACCTTAACCCTGGTTTCTATCGCACGAGTGATGCACCTGACAACCGCACGCTTGTTGTTGGTTGGTGTGGCGTTGGGAATATTCTCCAGTGCAATTGTTACTTGGGCATTCTATTTCAGCGATGATCTCAGCCTTCGCCAGTTAATGTATTGGCTGATGGGCAGCATTGGCGGAGCGAGCTGGTATCAGCATTCGGTGACTTTGGTGATGTTGCCTGTTTTGATTTGGCTGTGCTGTAAGGGCAAGCCGCTCGATAAGCTGATGTTAGGTGAGATCCATGCCACTCAGCTCGGCATCGATGTTCATCAAATGCGCTGGAAATTGATATTAGCGATTTCAATCCTTGTTGGTGGTTCGGTCGCTCTTGGAGGAATCATCAGCTTTGTTGGATTAGTTGTGCCTCATCTGCTGCGCTTGGCATTTGGTACCGAGAATCGATACTTGCTGCCGTTGTCTGCGATAGCGGGTGCTGCGTTGTTGGTGTTTGCGGATATCGGTGCGAGGTTATTACTCGACTCTGCTGAACTGCCACTAGGCGTAATGACCACGTCGATTGGTGCGCCTATTTTCATTTGGATGCTGGTGAAGAGTCATGATGCACGTTAAGCACATTGCGGTAGGAAACCGACTATTACCATTGTCGTTTGAATGCAACGCAGGGGAGATCGTGCATGTCGTCGGGCCAAATGGGTCGGGGAAAAGTACGTTACTAGCCGCGATTTCCGGCACGCTTACCAGTCACGATTCCGTGAGTGGTGAAGTGAGCGTTAAGAGCGGGGATTTACTCGCGATGCCTCTGTCGGAGCAGGCTTACCTGAGAGGGTATTTATGTCAGCAATCCAGACCAGTATTTAACGTCGATGTGTTTCAGTATCTCGCGCTGTCTTTACCTAGTGGGGTGAAGATCAGTGACAGCAAAGTGCGCGACGCGGTAAACGCAGTGATTGAGCTTGTTCAGTTACAGGATAAGTTACACCGTAGCATTCAGACGTTATCTGGCGGTGAGTGGCAACGCGTAAGACTAGCGGGCGTCTGCCTGCAGGTTTGGCGTAATATCAACCCGTATTCACAGTTACTGATTTTGGATGAACCTGCTGCTCCGTTAGATATCGCCCAAGAGGGGCTGCTCTATCAGCTGATTGCTGAAGTCGCTGCTCAGGGGATCGGGGTATTGGTCGCAAATCATGATTTAAACCGGACACTGAGGCATGCTGACAAGGTGTTGTTGCTTAGTAATGGCGTGCTGCACTCATCAGGTAAGGCTGAGGATGTGTTAACAGAAGAGGGGCTGGGTGAGGTTTTCAACACTCAGGTAAAAAGGGTGATGGTTGAAGAGAAACCGTATCTGCTTTTCGAATAGTTCCTTGGCTCTCAACTAAAAATCTATTGCAGTCATTCCAGCGAGCCTTAGCGAGACTAGGAATCTAGTATAAGCGCGCAGAGAAGCGTTATAAGTGTGCTAGCAACAAAACACCCAGTCATCCTGAACAGCGACGAAGGAGCCTGATTCAGGATCTCATTAACGAATGTGCTTGTGTTAGGGGGGGAGTTGTTTCTACTATGAGCTTGCTGTCAGGAGATTCCTGATGTCGCTAAGGCTCCTCGGAATGACGGTGACTGGTGAAAATAGATCGCTTATCAATCGATAGAATTAATAAGCGATTATCATTCCCCATCAGGTTCGTTTTGACTCTATCTAACCGTGGAGGCTTAGTTGGTCAGCGGCTTAAGGTCAGCCGGACGGTAGTAAACCGATTTTAGTACTTTGCCTTTACGTACCGTTTTGCCTTCAGATACAAAGTCTTCTGCACATTTGGCGATGATGTACTCACCCTGATGTACCGCCATCAGTTTGATGCCTTGTTCTGCGTAGAATGCTTCTGTTTCTGTGTATTCTTTTTCGTTGCGGCACACTTTGCTCATGTTGCTTGAGTGCACTTCGTCCCAGCAAGGGATAAAGTCGATACCACGGTTTACTGCAACGTTTAATAGCAGGTCAATCAAGTAACTTATCGCTAGGTTGTCTTCCACTTTGCTGTTACCAAGGTGTACAAGACGACCCATAAGAACGTAAACGCTGTCTACGATCGCGTCTGCTTGTTCTGTTTTACAATCTGCTTCTGCCAGCTCAGTCAGCTCTTCGATCGCCAAAGATGTGTGCAGCGTATCCGCCTGTGCATCCAGACTCGCTTCGTCAGCGACTGGAAGATCGAACGTGCTACGGAACTCGGTGATGTCACGGTATAAGTGATCAAAAATCTCTTGGGTTAGCTTTGACAGTTGCATTCTGATATCCATTGAATCGATTGAAGCGGTCATGATAACAAACCGCTCTTTATTCCCCAAGAGACAAGAGTCTAACTGACTATTAAATCTGCCGCTTGGAGTGAAGTAGGGTGCTGCTCTGAAGGTTATAAGCCGTAACTTATCTAAATAAATACGGGAACAACGTTTTGCGCTCTTCCTCTGAAAGGGCAGAAACACGCGCGATGTTGGTATCTGGGATTGACTCAGGATCAGGGTAGTGTTTCAACACCTTTTCCATGCTCTCTTCACGAATAAGATGGAAGATCGGATACGGCGAGCGGTTCGTCAGGTTCTCGTCGTCTTCTGGCTCGGCACCACCAAAACAGTAATCTGGATGGAACGTAGCCACCTGGAAAATACCTTCCCAATTTTGCTGCTTGATTAAGCCTTCAACCCAATCAATAAACAAGTTGTAGTCCCAGAAATCGTCGAGCATATTTGGAACAACGACTAAGGTCGTTTCCAGCTTCTCTGGCTCTGTGTTACTGAGTTCAATTAACTGCAACAAAATATCTTCCAGCAAGGCTTCTTCTTGAGACGCCTCACTAACGAAGATTTTAATTTGTTTTTTACGTTGAGGTTTGGCAGCAAACGGGCATAAATTCAGTCCGATAACGACATCATTCAGCCATTGATCCACTTGTTGGGTGATCGCGTTTAAATCTGTAGTTTGGTTTGTTGGTGTTGAGCGCGTTGACATACGATTTTTAAATCATTTTGAAAGTGGCGCAAGCATAGCAGATATACTAGGGGCTGTTGATCTTTTGAGCTGATTTTTGCAGCAGTTTGTGGGTTATTTATACAAGGCAGAGGCTTTGAAATGTAGTTGACCTACCTGATAAGCCGATAACGCAGTAGAAAGGAGCCACAAACGCTGCCCGAAGGGTTCGGCTAAAAGCGTTTTACTCTTTGTTGAGAGGTGTTTTGCTTAGAGTGACTAGGCTACAAACCTCTCGCCGCGATTAAAATGCTGTTATCTCGAACAAAATTTAACCGCAAAAGATCAACAGCCCCTAGGGTCTGTTGACCCTAATTAACTTCTTCTCAAGCTGGCTACTTCTTCCCTTTCCTTTGTGTCGTGTGTCTTTGTAATGCGTTTGAGATAAGCTATCGCGCTAAACATCGCTAGATAGACCACGCTACCGCCGATAAGTACTGTTGACCATCCGCCATGTTGCCAGCAGTAAAGCAGTAAGAATCCACCAAGACTGCCGCCCACATAGTAATGCACAAGGTATAGAGCCGTTGCGGTCGCTTTCGCGGTTGTCGCTTTTTGGCCAACCCAACCGTAAGCCAAAGTGTGGGTGAAGAAGGCTCCAAAGCTAATCAGAAGCAAGCCAAACAGCATGGCAGCCACACTTTCAATTGCCGCGATCCACATGCCGCTCATGCTGAGAATGGCACCTAAGAACATACCCAAAATAGACGAATAACGTTTACTCCAGTGGCCAGCGCAACGGGACGAGAACGTACCACCTAAATAACAAACGAAGATAAGTGATGCCAAGCCGACCGGCATGTTGTGCGGTTCACTAACCAATCTAAAACCCATTACTGAATACAGGTTAACGAATAGTGCGAAATTAAGGCCACCAACTAACATGGCGAACCATATACGCTGATTTTTGAAGTGACCTAAAATGGCGCGGTTTTGTTGTCTTAATCCACTCGAAGAAGGGGTGAAGTTACGTTGTTTTGGCAGCAAATAATGTACGAAAATTACGCCTAACAGGGTCACTACCATTATGGCTTCAATCGCTACATCCACACTGAAATTGTCAGCCAATAAGCCACCACTAATACGACCCACAATGCCACCTAATGAGTTGGCTGCAATATAAGTCCCTATCGCCATGGAGAAGGCGTGTTTATCGAGTTCTTCTGCCATATAGGCGACCGCTACGGCAGCAAACGCCGCCAATGCAACACCAATAAGGGCGCGGCAGATAACCAAAAACAGGAATGAATCACCAAGTAGCATCAGTGCAGACAGAACCGGGATAGCGAATAAGCCAGCCATCATGACCGGTTTTCGCCCAATGGTTTCAGACAATACTGCCATTGGTACCAGGCTGAAAGAGAGCGCCAGCGTGGATGAGGCAAACAACCAGTTTACCTGCGTTTCAGAAATGGCAAACAACTGAGCAAAGGTCGGCAACATAGGCTGCAATTGATATAAATTAGAGAAGACTAAGAATGAACCCAGCGCAAGCGCGAGCGTGATTCGTTTGTATTCTGGCGTGCCGAAGATGACCATTTGTCCTGCCTGCTGCGAGAGCGCAATATAAAGAAACTGTGATCAATCTATCAGCTAATCGTAAATTAAAAAAATATATTAAAAATATGGATACCATATATTTTTGATCTAGTGGAATCGAAGCAACTGAAACATTTCCTTGCTGTTGCAGAGCAAGGCAACATCACCCATGCCGCGAAGGTGCTGAACATTGCTCAGCCTGCCTTGAGTATCTCTATTAAAAAATTCGAGCAGTCTCTGGGAGTCACGCTGTTTCGGCGAGAAGATAAGAAGATTAGCCTAACCCAAGAGGGCGAAACCTTGTTGGTGCACGCGAAGCGGGTCATTCAGCAATTGCACGATGCACAGCTCGCGATTAACGAACTGAAAGGGTTGGCTAAAGGTGAGGTGCGCTTGGGTACGCCGTCGATGATGGGAAGTTACTTTTTCCCACGTATCGTTATGGCGTTTAAGAGCCGGTTCCCGGATTTGAAATTAACGCTGGTGGAAGCGGGCACGCATTCGATAAGAAGTATGTTGCTTGATGGGCGGTTAGATATCGGGGTGATAAGTTGTGACAATGTACCTGACGATCTTGAGACCGATCATCTGTTTACCAGCCAGATGGTTGCCGTTGTCGCGCCAGAGCACGAATTAGCACAGCGTGAATCACTCTCCTTTGATGAGTTTTTTGAACATGAATTGGTGATGTTCCAGCGTGGCTATTTCCATCGTGAGTTTTTAGACCAGGTGAGCGAGGAGCACGGCTTTACCATGAAGTCGTCATTTGAAACCAACTTATTGCCATTGATCCTCAGCATCGTAAAACATGAATTTGCGATTACGGCGTTACTCGAACTGGTCACTCAGCATGAAAAAGATGTGGTGGGGATTCCGTTTAATCCGCCAGTGACGCTCGATCTGGCGCTAGCATGGCGGAAAGACGGTTATTTATCGATTGCCGACAGAACGTTTATTGATTTTGTTAAACGTTATTTGTAGCCGGGTAAAAACTAGGAGCTGTCCCTAGTCACCTTTATACATCTTTTCGAAGTTTTTGGTGTTCCAGCCAATCATCAATTGGTCGCCAATTTTCAAGACTGGAAGCGAGCGGGCACCCAGCGCATCCAGCTCTTTACGGCCACGTTGCATTTTCGCGTTGCACAGGCGATAAGTGATGTTTTTCGAATCCAGATAACGTTGAGCATCTTTGCAGTGGGGGCATTTATCTTTGACGTAAAGAACGACACGTTTCATTGAATTTCTCTCCATTATCTTTGGGATGCGAAGTTTAACGGCCTTTATCGACAATTGAAAGGCGAAATCTATTGTCAAAGCGAGGGTGAAAGTGCTGATTATCTCAGGTATATTTAGCGCCTTTCCCTTGTCATAGCAGACTTTATACCATGCATCCGTCACTTCGATACATTCAGGGTTACCCTCCACACATTGTTGAGCAAGTTAGCTCGCTGGTTGACAGCGGTAAACTGGTTCCTTGGTTTGAAAAGCGCTATCCAGAACGTCATCAAATTAAAAGTGAAAAGGCGCTGTATGAGTACGCCATAGCGATAAAAAATCGTTACATGAAGAAAGCAGCACCGATCAGTAAAGTGGTCTACGATAAGAAAATTCACTTGATTAATAATGCGCTAGGGCTGCACAGCGTGATCAGTCGTAATCATGGTGGCAAGCTCAAATCGAAGAACGAGATTCGCATTGCGAATGTTTTTAAAGAAGCACCGGAGCCACTACTGAGAATGCTGGTGGTTCATGAACTGGCTCATACGCGAGAGAAAAACCACGATAAAGCGTTTTACCAACTGTGCTGTTATATGGAACCCGAGTATCACCAGTTAGAGTTTGATGCCCGTCTGTTTATGATTTACCTTGATTTAAAAGCGAATTTGAATGAAGAACAATAACCACACCGCTAAGCCAGAAAAATCTAAAAAAAATGCCAAGCCAAAGCAGAGTAGAGGCGATGCAAAAGGCGAAAAGCGCGTGAAGCAAAAAAACTCTACCAAAGCAAAGTCGCCAGTGGCAGCGAACAGCGATGTAGACTTCATTAAAGTAGCTAAAAGTGGATTACACGAACGTAATCAGCATCGTGGCCGCTATGACTTTAAAAAATTGACGGCAAGTGAGCCTCGATTAAAAGCCTTTGTGATTAAAAATCCGAACGGGGAAGACTCAATTAACTTCTCTGACCCAAAAGCGGTCAAAATGCTTAATAAAGCCTTGTTAGCCGCGCATTACGATATTGAATTCTGGGATATCCCCGAACACTATCTTTGCCCACCAATTCCAGGGCGTGCAGATTACATTCACCGTGTCGCTGAGTTACTCGATGGGGAAGTGAAAGGTAAATACCCGCATCACGATGTGCGAGCGTTGGACATTGGCGTTGGTGCAAACTGTATTTACCCAATTGTTGGAGTGACAGAATACGGATGGCACTATACCGGAAGCGACGTTGATCCTAGGTCAATTGAATCGGCTCAGGCAATCGTCGATGGCAATGTGTCACTAAATAGCAGAATCGAACTGGTTCGTCAGATGAGTCAAGCAAACATCTATCGCGGGGTAATTCAGCCGAATGAGCGTTACGATGTCACAACTTGTAATCCACCATTCCACCGTTCGGTAGAAGAAGCAGCGATGGGAAGTCAACGTAAAGTGGACAACCTTAGAGCAAACCAACGTAAGAAAGGCGTGAAACCAGCGCGTGCAAACACGACAAAACCAACGCTTAACTTTGGTGGTCAAAACGCAGAGCTTTGGTGCGAAGGCGGGGAAGCGGCGTTTATTCGTAAAATGGCTAACGAAAGCCAAGCATTCAGCGCCCAAGTGCTTTGGTTTACTACGCTGATTTCGAAAAAAGAGAATGTTCGTCCTATGCGCAAGCAGCTTGAGAAATTGGGCGTAAAAGCCATTCGAGTGGTAGAGATGAGCCAAGGACAAAAAATAAGCCGGTTTATTGCCTGGTCTTATATGGATAAAGAACAGCGAAAGGCGTGGCGAGCGCTTAAGTAGCCAAATAAGTAATGTAGCTCCCCTAAATCTTTCAATCTGTCAGTTCTTCATTCTCTCTGTAATCAGAGCTGACAGATTCTACTCAGCTATTCCCTGCGCATACTCCATTTTTGCTTTAAGCCTACAACACCACTTTCTATTTTGACGAACTTTCAGGGTGTTACTACTATTCAATAAACTCCCTTATATGAGTGAACAAACATGAAAGTAGGAATTGTTAGAGAATATTCTTCAACGGATAAAGTTGAAGAAGACGAATGTGTTGTGATGTTGGGGAAGGCGGAGCTAGTCGCTGGTGAGATCCGCATAAGTGGTAGCGGTGAAAGAGATCCAACCTCCAAACATGATGGGTATGCTTTGACGGGGTATGTCATGCTTCATCCTTCCGAATTTCAAAAGGTGGTCGATATGGCGCTTGAAGCTGGTGTGATCACGATAAATGTTGCTGATGGTAAATAGATGAGATTTGAAATGTGAGATTTAAGGTTTCGCCTTATCTTTATTTAACCACTGCCTGTTTCCACCCGTCAGCTCGAACTTACTTCGGTATTTAGAACTGACGGACTGCTTTATTTCAGCCATCCCTCTGTCATTTCGCATCAACACTCCCTCACAAGTAGATTATGTGTCTTCCCGTAGCAAAAGTTCCCAAAATGGCCTCTTCAAATCGAAAATCCAGAATAATGCAATATTGTATAGTCAAATTCGTAGTGTCGATCGCTAACTTACTGATTATCCTTTGAAGTACTCAAAAAAAGACGACATCATATTTGACAGAAAATGCAGGCTTGGTGACGTCTGAAAAATGTGGGTTGTTAGTCAGAGAGGAGTCGTAGTGAGATGAAACAAATACTAGCTTCAGTGTTACTCATTTTCGGATTATGTTGGGACTCTCTGAGTAGTACTCTTGACCTACCAGAATGTCAAATGTCACGTACTCTAGAAACACCAATTACATTCTTTATCTCAGATTCAGTTCAAAAAGATTACGAGTCATTTGTCATCGAAGATCACATTCAACGATGGATAACGTTTTCGAATAGCGCTTTGAGAAACTCATGTATTCCTATAAAACGGACGTTGGACAAAATTATCTATACTCCCAAAATTCTTGGGGAAGAAGCGGAAGAATTTAGCGTAGTGCACGATTTTTTAGCATATTACTACTCTAAAGAAGTTGAGCGGGTCAATGGCAGTAAAACGGGTTTTTATGGTCTGGTTTTCAAAAAAAACATCTCGCAATTTACAACCGATTGGTGTGGTGAAACTCATCCATCAGTGTATCCTCAGTTTTTTACAATTGGACTTACATGTAAAGATCATGTGTTAGAACATGAGTTAGGTCATTTGGCGTGGGCAAGCCATGATATGGAAACGCTATCGAACCAAACTGGTGGAATGCCATTTGATCTTTCAAAGCGACTCCCCTTAAGCTTAGCGAGTAAAATTACAGAGTATTCATATGGTTATATTTGTGGTGGCAAAGGTACCATCATGGCTTATGCGGATGAAACGCATCCTTTCTATTCATCACCAGAGATTAGTTATGAAAACATTGTTTGTGGCAATACGGCTTATGCAGACAATGCCAGAGTTCTTCGTGAGTATGCCATCGGTCTCATGGGTGAATAAAATAGCTAACAGTGTTTAAAGCAGATTCGCAACGGATGGCACTTTATCTGCCTTTTCTTCTCCCTTAACAGGGTTGTTATACATCTAGAGAGTTAAAATGAAAAATTTACGCAAGTTTATAGTGGTAGCTTTACTTGTGGCTAGCCCAATTAGTGGTATGGCAGCTGATAAACAGGAATCAGTAGAGCGTTTACTAGAGGTTATGAAAATTGAGGAACAACTTTCTGGTAGCTTTGATACAACAATGACACCAATCATCGAACAATTAACCAGTAACCTTCAGTTGAACAAAACTCAACAGGAGGAACTCGTTGACATTATTAGATATTGGTTCATCAATGATCTTGATCGGAAAAACATGATAGTTGAGATGGGTTCGCTTTATTCTCAGGCTTTCAGCCAACAAGAAATAGAATCAATTATTGAGTTTTACTCGACACCTGTAGGACAAAAACTTGTAGAAAAATCGCCAGCATTGATGCAAGCAGGCACTCAACTAGGATTGCAAGAAGCTGAGCGAGCTCGACCACAACTTATTGAGAAACTAAATCCTTTCTTCGAAAAGCACCAAATAAAATAGGCGTTGCCGAACAGACGGATTGATAATGCATCGTACTGGGTCGGAAACGTACACGCACTTTCACGCTAAAAATGGTTGCTAGATAAGTGTTCTCTAGCAACCAATCAATCCATACCAACTAGTCGTATTTCTTCGCCTAACTAGCCTTCATCGTTCTGACGAATGGTACGCCGTCGTTGTCACGATGAACACTCGCTTCCACTTGATAGATGTCTTTCACTAACTCTGTGGTTAAGACGTCTTCTGGCGAGCCTACGCTAACCAGTTCACCCTGTTTTATTACCAATAGATTATCGGCGTACTGCGCGGCGAGGTTGAGATCATGCAGTACCATGATGCTCACGTAGTTCTCGGCACGGGTTTGAGTTACAAGGTGATCGAGCAAAACATGTTGGTGATGAAGATCAAGCGCGCTGACCGGTTCATCAAGCAGCATAATTTGTGGGTTACGCATGATCGCTTGCGCGAACAAGATCATTTGACGCTGACCACCACTTAACGAGCTTACGTTACGGTTCGCTAAATGCGCCATACCAATACTGTTTAGTATTTGTAAACCTTCACCAAGTAATTTGTCATCGATACGCAGGCTTAAACTGTCTAAACGTCCCATCAGTACAACCTCAAGAACGGTCAAACTAACCTGTAAGCCGATGTCCTGTGGCATGTAGCCAAACTTGGCACGCCATGAAGAGAGAGACTTGTGATCCAGTTCATCACCGTAATGAGAAATAGCACCACTGGCCAGATTCACATCGCCAAAAATAGCTTTAAGCAGGGTGCTTTTACCTGCGCCATTTGGCCCTAGAACGGCCGTTACCTGACCTGGTTCCAGTTTGAAATTGAAGTTGTTGGCAAGGGTGAGTGACTCAATCTGAATATTTACGTTGTTCGCTACCAGCATTGTTAACCTCGCTTCACTAAAATCAACCAGAAGAAGAAAGGCACGCCAATAATCGCCGTAACGATACCGATCGGGAATAGTGCTCCCGGTACGATGATTTTTGACAAAACAGACGCACCAGAAAGTAAGAAAGCACCGATCAAGAAGGAGAGAGGCAAGAAGAAGCGCTGATCTTCACCCACCATAGATTTGGCCATGTTCGGCGCGACGATGCCTACAAATCCGATGATCCCAACGAAACTGGTGACAGTAGCCGTGATGACCGCGACGATAAACAGTGTTTTCAAACGTAAGCGAGTGATGTTCACGCCGACGCTTTTCGCTCGCTCTTCACCCAATCGAAGGGCGGTGAGTTTCCAGGCATCTTTAAGTAATAGAATCCCACCGACGAAGACAACAGCCGACGTAATCGCGACGGTGTTCCAGGTTGCTTTTGTTAAACTACCAAACAGCCAAAACAGGATCTGCTGGCTAAGCTCTGGAGACGATACAAATTGAACCAGAGACAAGAGTGACTGAAACAAGAACAGCAGAGCAATACCCGCCAGAATGAGTTGTCCCGAGCTGATATGACGTGCTGAGGCTAACGAGAAAAGAAAACACGCCGAAAGCATACAGCATAAGAATGCGCCCATCGGCACCGCGTAATAGCTGCTTAAGCCAAATGACCCCATATATAGAGTAATCGCAGCGCCAAAACCAGCCGCCGCAGCCATACCCAAGGTGTACGGACTGGCCATGGTATTATTGAGCAAGGTTTGCATCTCTGCGCCGCCCATACCGAGTGCGCCCCCAACAACAATCGCCATGATCGCGATGGGAAGCCTTAGCTCGGTCACAATGATTTGGGTTGATGGTTCAACTTGATATGGCAAACCAAGAAATTCAAAAAGAGAATGAAGAACTTTGGTCGCATCGAGTAAAGACGGACCTGTCATAATATCAAGAATGAAGGTTGTCAGAATGAGTATGGCGAAAACACCGATAACCAATATTCGACGTTTTTCACTCTTACGTTGCTGCTGGATGAGTTGTTCTAAAACTGCAGATTGCACGACTTACTACCTAATTACTATTTCGTTACGACCAGTAGAGAAGCCTACAGAGCTCGTGATAAGTTCGCAATACTAGCATTAATGATAGTTAGTTGCATTACTGTTAATAAAAGAATTACTATACGACGCGAGGGCGGGAGTGGCTCCGCCTGGGATATAGAATAAAAAGGAACCTTCTTGATGTTGAAATACTTATTAGCGCTTGCTGCTGTCTGCGTTAGCACGCTGTCTTTTGCCCAAACAATTACTGTTACAGATGTATTGGGTCGTGAAGTTACGTTTGAATCGCCAGCGAAAAGAGTAGTAGTCGGTTTTTACCCAGAAGATTATATGGCGATCGGTACCGAAGCGGCATATGACAATGTTGTAGGCATGTCTAAGTACATTTGGCAGGCGCGTTCATCTAGCTGGCAGGCGTATGTGTTACATCGACCATCACTTGATGATATTCCAGAAATTGGCCGTGTCGATACCAACGCGTTTTCCGTTGAGAAGGTAATAAGCCTAAGCCCGGATGTGGTAATGCTTGCGGATTGGCAGTTCAAAGCACTGGAATCAGACGTCGAGCGTATGAAAAGCGCTGGTATTGCGGTTGTGGTAGTGGATTACAACGCTCAAACGGTAGAGCGCCATGTTCAGACGACTAAGCTTATTGGCGAAATTACTGGCCAGCAAGAGCGAGCAGCTACGATCGCGAATGAATACCAACAGAATGTTGAGATGATCAGCGAGCGATTGGCAAAAGCAAATCTGGATAAACCGAAAGTTTATACTGAATATGGTGCGTCTGGAGTTAACGAAGTTGGCTACACATTCGGTAAAAACATGTGGGGCGCTATTGCGACAATGGCAGGTGGTGACAACATCTCTGCTCCATTCGTTGAGTGGTGGGGCAAACTGAACCCAGAACAGATCATTGCGGCAAACCCAGATGTAATCGTAATGACTGGTTACGAGTCTGGCAGTGCGGATGATTCGATGATCATGGGCGAAGGTGTTGACGAAGCGTTGGCAAAACAGAGATTAGCGGGATTTAAAAATCGTATTGGCTGGTCTTCTATTTCTGCGGTAAAAAATAATCGCATGTATGCGGCTTACCATGGTGCTTGCCGTACCATCATTGATGGCGCGATGATCCAGTTTTATGCCAAAATCATGTACCCAGATGTATTTAGTGATTTAAATCCAGAAGGCGCTTACAAAGATTTTTATGAAAAGTACCTGCCAATTAAACCCGCTGGTACCTTTATGACTGAGCTTTAATCTGAAGCATTAATCTCTATTGGGCCGAAGTGAGTCTTTCTTGATTCACTTCGGCTTTTTACTTTTTCAACTGACTTAAATTGAAATACCTGCAAGATCAAAACGAGCCTTTAACGGCTTTTCATGTCCCTGATACCAGCTTGCTGGCATATTTGGCTTGAGCTTTGCGTGCTCTTGTTTACTCACCACCACATAGTGCAAAAACGTGTCTAGTGTTTTCGCCATGGCGTCGAAAGACATTTCCCCATCTTTGCTCAGCGTTTTGAGCAAACCAACGACTGCGTCTTCCGGAACCAGAGGATCAATCACACTGTTTTTGCGAGCTTGAATTGAGCGTGATGCAGGTAATTCGTTACGCGCGGTTTCCCAACACGGCTTATTCGTTTTACTAACGAGGTTGTGTTTGTAGCAGTAAAAACTAAACAGGAAACGAGGGATGTTGTGCCAGCGTTCTGCCTGAACTTCCAGCCAAATGTGTTGAAGCTCGATATCAGCGTCGGTCATAGAATTCTACGAAGTTATCAAAAGTAGCACATTTTAGCGTGGGGTGGAGAGTCACGTCCAGAATGTGTTGGAGAATAGCGAATAGAAAGCCCTCGACTAACTCGGTCAGATTAACGAGTCATTCTGAACAGCGAGGCACGAGCGTGATTCAGAATCTACACTCCACGCTCTTTTTGCTAGAGTAATGATGAAAATTTCTCAGCACGCTGATACTAGATTCCTAGTCTCGCCAAGGCTCGCTGGAATGACGACGATGAATACAAATAGAACACATTCAATCTATCTAACCTTAAAGCGAGCGGCATTACCAACTAGTCCGAGGGCCTTTACATTAGGTAAGCGACACTTGCGTGACGTTATTTCACCAGGTAGTGCTTGATGAACTGAGTGATTTTCACCATATCGTCGACGGCGATGTACTCTTCCGTGGTATGCACTTTTGCCATCCCAGTAGAAAGGTTAACGGTAGTCAGGCCTTTCTTGTTGAAGTTGTTCGCATCGCTACCGCCACCTGTGCCTTTGGTAAACGCTTCGATGCCCATATCCGCGAATGCTGCTTTGATATCAGTAACGTGTGCATTGTCTTCTTCAATAACAAACGCGTCGTATGCACGTTTAGATTCGATGTCGACTTCTGCACCGTGTTTTTCTGCAACAGACTCAAAGGTCGAGATCATGTGGTTGACTTGTGTGTCCAATTTGTCGCCATTTAGCGAGCGCGCTTCGGCCACAATTTTTAGCTCAGGCATAACAATGTTGGTCGCCTGACCGCCATTTACCATACCGATGTTAGCCGTAGTTTCTTCGTCGATACGAAGGAGTTTCATCTGATTAATTGCATCTGCCGCTACCATGATTGCGCTGATGCCTTCTTCTGGCGCCAGACCTGCGTGCGCCGGGCGGCCTTTGATCGTCGCAACGATCTTTTGCTGGCCCGGAGCCGCCGTAACGATGGTTCCGATTGGGCCACCTGTATCAAGTACGATTGCCTCTTTTGACGTTACATGGGTCATGTCGAAGTACTCAGAGCCAAACAGACCACCTTCTTCATGCACGGTGAAAGCAAGTTCTAACGTTTTATGTTCAAGATTTTCAGCTTGAATGCAACGTACGGCTTCCATAATTGCGGCGATACCGGATTTGTCGTCACCACCAAGGATTGTATTGCCTTTGGAACGAATAATGCCATCTTCGATAATCGGTTCAATACCGATACCTGGAGTGACGGTGTCCATATGGCAGCTCATCAGGATCGAGCCTTCTTTTTTGCCTTCCAGGCGAGCATAAACATTGAAGCCATTCGAAATATGCTCCGGAACAGGAAGTTTGTGAACCGTAAAGCCTAACTCGCCCAGTTGCTCAGCCAGAGTTTCTGCGATTTGTTTTTCATTCATCGATTCACTGTCAATGCGAACCAGTTGGCAGAAGTGTTCAACTAGACGTTTTTGGTTAATTTGTGTCATTTGGAGGTCTCATCTTTCAGGGGCGAGGGCGCTAACGATGAAGCCAGACAACGTCCTCGAACGGAACAGAGTCGTTGTTATTACATACTGGAGAGTGATGGATACTGAGATGAATCAAAAAAGTTGGGTGCTTGACAGAACTATAACCAGACGTGCTGAGAAACTAGTCGCATTGTCATGTTCTTGAGGAAAGCAAGTATGAGATAAATGCGCTGGTTTAATCATAAGTGAATGATTTGTTTAAAACATCACCAGACTGCCAATAAATATCGCCACGGTAACAATCTGTTTACATGTAAGTGAAGTGCTTGAATTTAACATTGATAGTTTAATTTACTGAAAATTATGTGTTTTGTTGCGTTGTTTATACGTGATTGCTGATGAGGGTTTGTGCGTAACAAATATTTTACATTTGCAGCTTCGGAACCTGAAAACAGAGATTTTGGTTGATGTATTCCAATTTTCTTCCACCTGCGCCAAGTTAGAAAAATAGTTTAGAAACGCTGTAAACAAATTAATGACGCAAGGAGAAAGTCATGGTGGACGCATACAACCCATTAGGTACAGACGGATTTGAGTTTGTGGAATACACAGCTGCAGACAGTAAAGGCATTGAACAACTCAAAGCACTGTTTGTATCGTTAGGCTTTGCAGAAATCGCGAAGCACCGTTCGAAAGAAGCATGGTTATATCGTCAGGGTGACATCAGTTTTATCGTCAATGCACAACCTCATAGTCAAGCGGAAGGGTTTGCTAAAGTACATGGCCCGTCAGTGTGTGGTATGGCATTTCGCGTAAAAGACGCCACAGCGGCGCTTGAGCACGCAATACAAAACGGTGGTATAGAATACAAAACCGAAATTGGCCCGATGGAACTCAGCATTCCAGCGATTTACGGTATTGGTGAGAGCTTGCTCTATTTTGTTGACCGATACGGTAAGCAGAGTATTTACGATGTCGATTTCCGTTTTTACGATGATGCGCAAGAGCGTCTGGAGAAATCTGATGTGGGTCTTTACGAGATCGATCACCTGACCCATAACGTTAAACAGGGCAACATGGACGTATGGTCTGGTTTCTATGAGCGCATCGGTAACTTCCGAGAAATCCGTTATTTTGACATTGAAGGTAAACTCACAGGCCTCGTCAGCCGTGCGATGACCGCACCTTGTGGCAAGATCCGAATTCCTATCAATGAGTCCTCTGACGATAAATCGCAAATCGAAGAGTTTATCCGTGAATACAATGGCGAAGGCATTCAGCATATCGCTCTGACAACGGATGACATCTACCAAACCGTTCAAACGTTACGCGACCGTGGTATGGACTTTATGCCAACTCCAGATACCTACTACGAGAAGGTCGACCAGCGTGTTGAAGGGCATGGTGAAGACGTTAATAAGCTTCGTGACTTACAAATTCTGATTGATGGCGCACCGACGAAAGACGGCATCTTGCTGCAAATCTTTACCCAAACCGTGATTGGCCCGGTGTTCTTCGAGATCATTCAACGCAAAGGTAACGAAGGATTTGGTGAAGGTAACTTCAAAGCGTTATTTGAATCGATTGAAGAAGACCAAATTCGCCGAGGAGTACTGAACGATGCATAAATGGATCACATTCCCTCATCGGGAGGGAGTGTGCTCAAAGCAAGCACATGCTGATTTCCCGGAAGAGGCAATTTATGAACGTGAAGCGGGTCGAAGTGGATTCTTTGGCCCTGCTGCACATTTTCATCATCAACACGCGCCAACAGGTTGGTCTGAGTGGGAAGGCGAGTTGCGTCCACGAGCGTTTGATTTCAATCTCGTAGAGAAAGCCAGCCACATAACGCCTTGGGCGGTGCCACACTTACTGCATAACGCCAACTGTAAAATCCGTGTTTGGCGCATGGATGAAAAGATGGATTTTCTGGTACGAAATGCAGACGGCGATGAGCTGCTGTTTATCCACCAGGGGACTGCCGATCTTTACTGTGACTACGGGCACTTAAAAGTGAGTGAAGGGGATTATGTCATGATCCCGCGCTCCACGAGCTGGCGCTTAGAGCCAAGCGAGCCGATGTTCATTCTGATGATCGAAAACACCGATGCGGCTTATACCTTGCCAGAAAAGGGCATGGTGGGAAATCACGCTGTGTTTGATCCTGCGGTACTCGAAACACCGTCGATAAACGACCAATTCCGCGCGCAGTATTCAGAGAACAGTACTCAGGTACAGGTGAAGCGTCACGATAAAGTTAGCGTGATCACTTATCCGTTTAATCCGTTAGACGCGATTGGCTGGCATGGCGACTTAGCCGTAGTAAAAGTGAACTGGCGTGATATTCGTCCACTTATGTCACATCGTTACCACTTACCACCGTCCGCACATACTACATTTGTAGGAGCAGGATTTGTGGTGTGTACCTTTGTTCCTCGTCCGATAGAGAGTGATCCTGGCGCGCTTAAAGTACCGTTCTACCACAACAACGATGACTATGACGAAGTCTTGTTCTACCACGCAGGCGATTTCTTTAGCCGTGACAATATTGAAGCGGGCATGGTGACATTCCACCCAGCTGGATTTACGCACGGACCTCACCCAAAAGCCTTTAAAGCGGGTCAGGAATACAAGAAGAAGTTTACTGACGAGGTGGCGGTGATGATAGATACGCGCCACGCGCTTCAGCTCTCGGATGAACTGGAAAAGGTAGAAAACAAAGAATACGTCTACAGCTGGCAAGAAAAATAAGAGGCAAGGATGAAATTAGCAACCAAGAAAAATGGTACTCGCGATGGCCTGTTGATGGTCGTGAGTAAAGACTTAACTCGCTGCGTTCCAGCGACAGAAGTGTTCCATCCAAAAAATTTAGCGCCGACGATGCAAGTCGCACTGGACAACTGGGAAGCGGTAGCGCCGCAATTGGAAGAACTGTACACCGCACTTAACAGAGGAACGGTCGCAGGATTCGAAGAATTCGAGGCACACTATTGTGAATCTCCTTTACCAAGAGCATATCAGTGGGCAGATGGCAGCGCGTACGTAAACCACGTGGAGCTGGTTCGTAAAGCTCGTGGAGCAGAAATGCCTGAGAGCTTCTGGACAGATCCTTTGATGTATCAGGGTGGCTCAGATGCGTTTATCGGCCCTTGCGATAACATCGAATTTGCCAGCGACGAGTGGGGCATTGATTTTGAAGGCGAAGTCGCGGTAGTGACGGGTGATGTGCCAATGGGTGCGAGTATCGCCGAGGCGCAAGAATCGATCAGGCTCATCATGTTGGTGAACGACGTCTCGCTGCGCGGCCTGATTCCTGCAGAGTTGGCGAAAGGGTTTGGCTTCTTCCAGTCTAAGCCGTCATCCGCATTCTCTCCTGTTGCGGTGACACCAGATGAGCTCGGCGATGCATGGTACGAAAACAAAGTCCATTTACCATTGGTTTCGACCTACAATCACAAGCCATTTGGTTGTCCGAATGCTGGGGTAGACATGACATTCGACTTTGCGGATCTCATCGTCCATGCTACTAAAACGCGTCCGCTGTCTGCTGGAGCGATAATCGGCTCTGGTACCGTGTCTAACAAACAAGGTACTGAACATGGCACATCGATTGAAGAAGGTGGCGTCGGTTACTCTTGTATTGCTGAAGTGCGCATGATTGAAACCATACGCGATGGTAAACCGTCGACGAACTTTATGTCGTTTGGTGATGCAATCAAACTTGAGATGTTTGATGCAGATGGCAACAATATCTTCGGCTCGATTGATCAACAAGTTAGCCAGTACTTGAAGCATTAATACAGGGAAAATGAATGAGCGAACAGATCACGCTTTATGGATATTGGCGATCCTCTGCGGCTTATCGTGTACGCATTTGTCTGAATCTTAAAGAGATCCAGTATGAATCAAAATCGGTGCACTTGGTGCGTGAGGGAGGAGAGCAACACAGCGAGGAGTATCACAAACTGAATGCCTCTGAGCTGGTGCCAGTGCTGGTGGATGGTGAACTTCGATTAAACCAGTCTCTGGCTATTATTCAGTATCTCGATGAAAATTATCCGGATGTTGCTGTCATTCCAAAGCGTTCACCTTTGCGATATCAAGCGCTTTCCATGGCACAGGATATTGCCATTGAGATTCACCCTTTGAATAATTTGCGCGTCTTGCAGTACCTGGAAGGGGAGTTGGCGTGTGATGCAGAGCGTAAAGTCGCCTGGATTCATCACTGGATTAACAAAGGCTTTGCTTCATTAGAAGAAAAACTGGCAAACCATAGAAAATTGCATGGTGATTGTAAGTTCAGTCTGACCGATTCACCGTCTATCGTTGATATTTGCTTGGTACCGCAAGTGTATAATGCGTTGCGCTTTGGTGTTGATTTGGCCGCTTATCCGATAATCAACTCGATTGTTGAAGCCTGTTATCAACTTCCGGCTTTCATTGATGCCATGCCAGAGCATCAACCGGATGCCAATAGTTAGATCTTAGAGCTTAACAGATGCCTCTGTTAAGCTCATTTCCTACCCTGAATCTCACCATTATTGCAAAATTGTGCCGTTTTGTTGCTCTGGTCAACGTTTAGATTTAGGCTTGATCAACTTGTTGTTTTCGGCTCGTTTTATCTATGACCAACATCTTTATCATCGTAGTTCTTCTGGTTGTTTTTTTCTTCATTATTCAAAAATATGTGCTCAAGCATGATGACACCCGAGACTACTCATATTGCTCAAAAGGCGCTTTGTTAAGAGGGCAAGAAGCTGCGTTTTTCAATGCCTTAAGAACCGCTGTTGGCGATCACGCGGTGATATTTAGTAAAGTCAATATGTCCAGTTTGGTTGCGCCGAAGGATATTAAAAACAAACGGCAGCTTTTTGTGGCGAGTAACCGTATTTCCAGAAGCTATTTTGACTATGTAATTTGTGACCCGCGCACGTTAGAACCGCGAGTGATTCTAGAGCTGGATGATGGAAAGCCTCTTCATAAAGGCAAGGCTGCGCGACAAAAACTGCTGATTCACGTGTGTAAAACAGCCAATTTGCCACTAATTGGTACTTCGATAAAGCACAGTTACCAGGTAGGGCGATTGCGTCGTTTACTTGCGGCGCACATAGAATTGATCGAGCCGGGTAAAGAGGTGCGTTTTTGTAAAAAGTGCAGCAGCCCGATGATAATTAGGACAGCCAGTCAAGGTGAATTAAAAGGCCGACGCTTTTTCACTTGTAGCCGTCAACCAAACTGTACTTACACCGAGAACTACAACGTGGTGTTTGATGCTCCAGACGAATAACGATGGACGATTAGCAATCAACAAAATGATGAGTAAAAATTTTGCTTGTCTGGGGCTTTGACTTGTTTGAGTCAAAGCCTTTTTAGTAATTTGGAGCCAAGCATTCAGAGGTGATTTGGGTATAAGTCCTATACTTGGAAAAGAGAAACAAAAGTAGGTTAATGCTATGCGATATGGATGGATTTTTGCTCTGCTGCTGTTCGTTTCAAATGCCAATGCTTTTCCTAATTTAAAGCCGTTGGAATGCCAGCTTACTGATACACCAGAAGACCATTTTTTGTTTTATCGAGATCAAATGGTTTACCACAGCGAACAGTTTGTGATTTTTCAAAACTTCAAAGGGCGAGTTACAACTCAAGTGGATCTTAAAACTGGCGAGCTGATTCGCACCACTTATATCGGTGAACCTTTTGAGCCTAAATACCAAATTCTGTTCGGTTCTTGTCCTGATGTTTCCTATACCTTGCAGCTTTGGATGTTGAGTGAGGTACCTTATGATAACTAAGCAAAAATTCAAAAGTTACCTAGATCACATTTTTATACCCGTATTGGGTACGTTTCGCTTATAAATACGCCTGAAAACGGGTGTTGAGTTTACATTTTCGCCAAACGATTCAAAGTTAGTGAATTTATGCTTGCACCCCAGATAGCTTATGGCTAATATCCCTCTCGTTCCAGAGAAATGCGTCCGTAGCTCAGCTGGTTAGAGTACCGCCTTGACATGGCGGGGGTCGGTGGTTCGAGTCCACTCGGACGCACCATTCTGATTTGAATGGTAAGTAGGAACACAAAATTTGGGTCCGTAGCTCAGTTGGTTAGAGTACTACCTTGACATGGTAGGGGTCGGCGATTCGAGTTCGCCCGGACCCACCAAATTTTATGCAAAGCCCGCACCTCAGCGGGCTTCGTTGTATCTGGAGTTTACCTAGTCTCAGCTTAAATTTCCTCATCTTAGTTTTGCATATTTATGTACGCGATATGCAGTGAACCATACCTTATCGGGCACAATTGTGCCCATCTGTGCCCACGAGTTTGTCGATAAAATAGCCAATCAGGTCGTTTACGAAGATATCTGTGCATGTCGAAAAGCCTTTATTAATATCGTTGGATTAACTCCACAAGAATTTCGAAAGAGATTTTGCTTATTCACATTTTCCTGATTCTGGTTGAAACGAATCTGACCATGTCCGTTTCAGCTAGTTCTGTGTGATTACCAAGGGAGCCTGACACATAAATGCCCCATTCGGCGTTACACCTGACTCGTCTCTCTGTTCAACAAAGCATCATTTGACTTACTTTTTCTGATAACTGCCATGTGCTCTATATAATTAAGATAACCTTAATTTTTAAGTAAAGAGGCAATGGAATGTTTAGCTTAATACTTGGCTTAGTCTTGTTTCTTGGTGTTCACTCGATTTCTATCATCGCACCAGTGTATCGGGAGGCATTGGTTACGAAAAATGAGAAAGCGTATAAAGCTGTTTATACTTTGCTGTCGTTTTTAGGTCTCTATTTCATTGTTACCGGATATGGAGATCTCAGAGAAAATCCGAGCATTATTTATTTTGGTACTCAATCTTTCAAGCCGTTAGTGTCTATCCTGATGCTCGGTGGGTTCATCTTATTTTTAGCTCCTTATTTCCCCGGAAAAATTAAAGCTACCGCAAAAAATCCACAGCTTCTATCTGTGGTACTTTGGGCATCTTCCCATTTGTTAGTGAATGGGAATTTGGCAGATATACTGCTGTTTGGCTCGTTTTTAGCGTGGGCTATCATCGATATTGTTTCGATGAAAAAACGCAAACCAAGAGTCGTTTCACCTTTAAAGGCTTCTTGGATCAATGATGTGATAGTGATTGTGGTTGGAACGGTTGTTTATGCCATATTTGTTATGTTTTTGCACAGTTACCTAATTGGTATTCCATTAATGCACTGATGTTCGCTATTCCGGTTACTAGAGCCAAAATCAGTGTGAAAGGCAATGAAAAGCAGTTTATTGCCTAATTAGCAGAATGTTCCATAGGTCTATTCAATATCTGCTGGAGCCTTGAACTATAAGAAGGGAATTGTGAAATAGTATTGTGACCCGCTCCCGCAATGACAACCACATCTACCAGCTGAACGTCAAACTTAGCGATTAGCTGATCGGTTCTGGCCCGCAGGATCACCCGATCCTCTTCTGCAATGAAGATATAGGTTAGAGCCGTAATATCTTTTACCCTATCGGCAGAACGGTATTTGTCTTTGATTAGCCAGGAAATGGGGAACATCCAATAAATATCTTTTGCTACATTTTCAATGCTATCAAATGGCGTCACCAATATAAGCTTGTCCACTTTCTGATTAGCCGCCACGTATGTGGCAATACCTGAGCCCAGGCTCCGGCCCATCAAGGATATTGAATCATGGTTACCTTCAACTGACAGAAATATCTGCACAGCATCGTTATATAAAACCTTCTCCGTGGGCGTACCTAAATTAATACCATAACCCCGGTAAGGGATGAGGTAGATGGTATAATTGGGGGCTATTGCCTTGAAGAGTGGAATATTGGCTTCGATACTTTCAGCGTTTCCGCCGTAATAGATTAGCGCCTTAGTTTGGCCTTCATTGAGCACCCAACCACAAAGCTGTGCGCCATCAACTACGAAGCAGGTGTTCATCTCGCCATAAACTTCGCTAGCAAGCTGAGGGAAGTACAGAAACCGACGTTGCAGTGAGTAAAAGGTAAGAGTAAAAAGTGTGTAGCACACCACCAAGGCAACCAGCATGCTTTTCATTCCCATCACCTATCTTGTTTGATCTTATACCTATGATAGACGAGCCCATAAATAACGATATTGACCCCTACAGCCACAAGAGCCAGTAAAACCTGGACATCAAAGCGCAACCCTGCCGGATAAATAACAGGAATGAGATAGTGTTCGACAAACCCTCCCGGATAACCTTCGCTCCCTGCCGCATTCCTCAATTGGTTTTCCAAGGGGGTCAGAGGGCAGATCCAGCCTTTGAAACTGATCAGTGCAACCCACAGTGCCGCAGGAATATGGACAAACAGCATATAGACACGCCATAGCACCAGCAGGCCTCCGAGCAACGCGAAGATGATAAATAAAAGGTGAAGTATTGCGACAAGATCTGCCAGCGTTCGATAAATCATAAGCTATCCCTCCTTGCCTTGGTCAAGCGTAGCGTATCAAAGCGATAACCGTTAGCCACATTCAGATTCAGGGCTGGAAGTTATACCGAACAGTAACTTCTGGTTGTTAGATGTTGTCAACAATATTTGGGGACAGTAACAGCATCGAGACTAAATTTTTAGCCCACTCAACTTAAATCTATATTGCCCGATTCGAAGTTAGAAACAGTCATTGTCCTCATGTCGAATATCAGTTTTGTAATAATGGTAATGTCGATTTGAATGGGACTAAACTTTATTTTTTACTAGAGTAGGGTTTATAAGTGTTTGATTTGATGGTAAATAATAATTAAATGAAGAAATACATATCTATTATGTTTACATAGTGTATAGTGTCGGCAGCTCTCATCGTGAGCTATTGATAAAATATTTAGTTTAAGTTCTTCTCAGTTTCTTCGATTAACTTCGTCATACTTATCCTGCGATACCTTTTTCTTCATTCCTTATTTAGTAGCTTTCTTTTTAATTTAATCAATGTATCGAGATATAGATGTCAAATAAAACAACTGGTTCAGTAAAATGGTTTAATGAAACAAAAGGCTTTGGATTTATCACACCAGATAACGGTGGTGCAGATCTATTTGTTCATTTCAAATCAATTGCTAGCGAAGGTTTCAAAACGTTAGCTGAAGGCCAAAAAGTTTCATTTAATGTAGAACAAGGTAACAAAGGCCCACAAGCTGGCAACGTTACTTTAGTATAAACATTTCTAAAAAGATCTCTCCTATCTGGTGAGATCTTTTTTATTTAAAGATTTAATGAATATTCCAACGAATCAAGAAACCAATCGAAAACGTTGTGCTAGCACGAGAATAATAAAAGTTTGGGATCTATAAGGTAAAGAGCGATATGAAAAAGCCAGCAAGAAAATCGAATAATAAAACACAAAAAAACAACTTTGAAGAGCGATTTGCTCTTATGGTTAAACAATATCAAGAAGCTAAAGAAGTTCTTGAATCTATGGAAGAAGGTTCTTCAGAATATATAACTCAGAAACGAGTATGTGATAAACTATTTGCCAATGCTGAACGATATATTAATAGAAATTAATAAGCTTAAATAGTTTCCTTCTATTTTATATAAAATTGATCCAAATTATTTCTACTAATAAGTACTATCTCTATTATCCACTTAGTGTAAATGTTACTAAGTGCCACACGGATGTTGACCATACCCTTCAGCAAGGAGGTCAACATGAAAAGCTATGTTCAACCAAAATCCAAAACTGTGGAAGAAAACGACCGTTCAAGCTTGAAAAAACCTAAAGAATCAAAACGCAGCTAGATTGAAAATAGCGTAATTCAATTTGCGTTGTTGAACCTAACTATAGGCGGTAAGCAAAGGACAAACGGTTTATTGAGATTACCGTACCTCAACTAGGTACTGTATTAGAAAATGCTTTAACACTCACAGATCAGATTTCTCTTCTAGAAACACAAACTGAGGCTATTCTAATTCAGAAAAGCCTGTGCTCTTTTTGAACTAAAAACGTTGCTGTAGACGGAAACCTTTCTTAGCTGCCTAAATCAAATATGCCCCCAAACTTAGTTAGAACAAATGCTATTAGGACCTCTAAAAACTCATATTTGAATAAATTTATCTAATGTATTCTCTAGTAAGTGACTATTAGGACGCTTATCTGATTGTTCCGATGAAATCAATTGACACTCACTTTTCGAATTGAAAAGTTGAGCACCCTGGTAATTGAGTAACGAAGTCAGCACCCATCAACTTTGACGGTGTGTATACTCCTGCTGCTGAATGAGATTTTAATAGGTGTTCAGCAATGGCGAGCGAGCCTGTAACGGTCAGGTCGTAACCATTCGTTGTAAGGATACGTACGGTTTTCTTCATTCCCTCTGCATTTGTTGCTTCTCCCCATACATAAGTTTTGGTCTCTCCACGTTGGGCTTCGTCAGGTGGCATTAAAAGGCCATTCAAATTAGAAGAGATCTGGCGAATCAGAACTCGTCTAGAGCTATCACAGGAGTTGATGCAGCTTGCACTATTGAACCTAGCCATCGATAGCAAGTTAAGAGCGAGTGATTTACTAAAGTTACACGTGCACGATGTTTCTTCGCAAGGAGTGATTTATGAAAGGGTTCAATGCATCCAGCAAAAAACGGGCACCGATGTACACTATGAAATTACTCCGAGAACGCAACAAAGTATTAGCCGATGGATCTACTCAGCGCACTTACAGGCAAACAATTTTTTGTTTCCAAGCTATAGCCGTATAGGGCAACCTATCAGCTACTCATTTTATCGTTCTATTATAAGGAGCTGGGCGGTAAAACTCGGTTTAAATGCGGACTATTATGGTACACATTCCATGCGTCGAACTAAAGCTACTTTGATCTATGCCAGAACAAAAAATATTAGGGCGGTACAAATCTTACTTGGGCATTCGAAACTAGATAACACTGTTCGATACTTAGGAGTGGAACTGGAAGATGCTCTGAGGCTCTCAGAGCAAACGGAGTGCTGAAGTACTGATACAGGCTTTTCTTGCCTCTGAAAAGCCTGTGCCCCATTTCAATTCAGACCTTTCACTCACGATGTTCCTGAGTATCGAAGTTTGCCCTAATTTACCTAATGACTTATTCCCAGTTTAGATATATCTGAGTGCTATAGGTTTGGGCATATGACTACTGGCTAAACTATTCGGTAGGGAAACAGAGCTTATCTTTCTATTCGATAATTCTAGATAAGTTCGTTACATTATTTTTTCATTCGGTATAAGTGTATGAGAGTAATAAAGTATTGAACCGGAGAAAAAATTACCATACAGATAATG
Organism: Vibrio sp. STUT-A11; assembly: GCF_026000435.1. Classification (NCBI taxonomy): domain Bacteria; kingdom Pseudomonadati; phylum Pseudomonadota; class Gammaproteobacteria; order Vibrionales; family Vibrionaceae; genus Vibrio; species Vibrio sp. STUT-A11. Next base: position 1,612,353 of record NZ_AP026763.1, read on the forward strand.
TGATAAAATTTTATACCAAAGAAAAATCAATGGATTAATATTTTTTTCTAAAGTTTTTATGCCAAAAGTATACGTTTATTATGATACTTAATTTTTTAAAATTGAATGTTCGGCAAATAATATCAATAAGTTATGTGATGTTAACGTGTAATTCTTTTAAGCTATCCGACAATAAGGATTTACTCGAGTATTTATGAAGTTTTGTGACGAAACGTTGGTTCCTCCAATACTGGCATTTTCTCATGGGGATGTAGAACCCCCTCATACTCATCAGTGCGCTCAATTTTTACATTCTTTAAACGGTGTTATTCGAGTGGATACACAACCAGAGTCGTAGGTTGTGAAAACGAATCAAGTGATCTGAGCAACAACTCTCCACTTTTTCGCTCAAGAAGTAAGAAAGAATTGTTAATTAAAGTGATAATGATTGTTGTTTGCATATTTTGGATGATCGAGTACTTTATGAGTTCTATGTCATATGTGTACTAATAAAGGAAAACCATGATTAAGGACTTGTTCATTGTTTTTTTCTTGGTGGTATTTGCAAATCAAGCAAAAGCTTCTATGGAGATTTTTGATGACTGTAATCATTTGGATGCAGGTGTTCACTACCAGTTAACACAGGAGAAGGGGTACTGTTTAGATACAAACTCTAATCAAAAGATAATCACTTTTGTAAACTTGTCATCAAAGCCTATCGAATCTGCAGATAGGCAGCTGAATGTCAGTTACCTTCTCCCGAATGAGTATGTCTATACGACCAGCAGGCTTGCTGTTTATCAATCAGAAAACATTGTGTTTTCGTTAGAACAGGAGGGTATTCTCATTGCACGAGACCGCGGGACAGATAATGATATTGTGCCTATGGCTCTTCCAGTAATACCTGTCATCTTTATTAGAGCTGCTGCTGCAGGAGCGACATTGGGGATAATGGATGCAGTAGCGACCGCACCCAACAACGATCCCACATTTCGTGATGTTGCTATTGGCGCTTTCTCAGGAGCATTAGGTGGTATAGCTGCACCGATTATGGGAGGGGGTTTTTTTGGTATTGTGTCAGCTGGTTCAATAGGTCTTTCTGCAAAGGGTGGATGTACATCATGCCACGATAAGTGACGTAAGAGATAAAAGGCAAAAAATGAATATTACAGTTATAATCCAAAAGATTTATGAGAAGCGTAGAGCCGAATGGGAAGCTCGAATGCTGCTGCCTTTTAGTAAAAGAGTAGTACGTTATAGTTTACCGTTTACTGTGGTTTTCTGCTTAGGAAGTAACGTTCTATTTTATGAAGGTAGTTGGGATATATCTAGGGTTATTAATCTGACGTTATTAATCATAATAGGTTCGATAGTTGTTGAATTGATAATGAGCAAAAAAAGTAAATACTAACCCTACGATTTCAGGAAAAGTGTAGAGTGTTCTGCACTTGTAGTAGTTTAGCAAAACTGACCACTACTTTGTAGTTATTTGGCGTGTTTGACATACAATATGTTATTTGAAAATTTGGCTGATTCCGTCCCATCGCAACTCGGAAATGTCCAATTTCGAGCTAGCTGAGGTGGGTCAATTCTTGAGGTGGGTCAATTCTGTGATAATGTCAAAGGCCCTAATTAGAAAAGGCCTCTGAACTTATGGGATTGTCACGATGCCATACGGATTAAGGGGAGCAGGTCAATCCCTCCAAGAGAGGGGCTGCCTTCTGGGAGAATGGCCACCCTCGGAATTTAGCGATAGTTTGCCAGAAGCTCTACGGCTCCAACAAGAAGTGGAAAAAGCGTTATGGTTATCACAAGCGTTCACACTCAGAAACCGCGATGTATCGAGTGAAGCAGTTGCTAGGTGGGGGTTAAGCCCGACACGTGAGCGAGTGTCACAAACCCCGTATTGAGTTATTTGTTGGTGCTCCAAGCCTAGTTCAAAAAAAGCCCCTCACTTCATAAAGTGAGGGGCTTTTGCGAGAGAATGCCTACTATACGGCTATCCTTCTAGCCTGTAATCCAAGCTCTAACGAACTTGATGTAGGAAGTAAAGGTGCTTCTCGTACTGATCGATAATATCTGCAATCAATTGGTTCTTGCTGTAACCACAGATATTGTATTGCTGTGAACCTTCTTGAAGGTAGACCTCAATGTAAAATTGCGAGTTAGTTTTTTGTTCACTGCGTTCGCCAATGAAAGATGGTGTCGTGGTTTCACGAGCCCAAGCACCGTACATAAAGTTTCTCTCATCGCCATGATCCACAAGCAACTCACAATGGTTATCGTTGATGTTGATATTCGTATCCAACCCTTTATTTTTGAATACATTGGCAACGTCATGCATAGCTTCAACGATATCATTGCGCAAGAATTTCATCACTTCAGGTTTTTGAGGCATGGTAATCAGTCTTTCTAGCTGCTGTTCCCAGCCGATTTCTTGTATTCTTGCTAGGCTGCTTGGTGTTGCCTGATTCAAGTGTTGTACGCTGTCACGTTTTATCATTTCCAAGCGTAGAGATTTGAATAAGCCGAATCCAACCAATAGTAACACTGGTGCAAATGGTAGGGCAGATGCTAATGACGCCGCTTGCAGCGCAGATAAAACGTTTTGTCCGCCCGCGATAATAAGAGCGGCTGCAACAAGACCTTCCGACACAGACCAAAAAATACGTTGTTTTACTGGTGCTTCGTCGCCATCCTTTGCGGTTAGTGTATCGATAACCAATGAGCCTGAGTCCGACGAAGTGACAAAGAAAGTAAAGATCAACAGCGTCGCAATAACAGATGAAATACTCGAAAGTGGTAATGCATCTAAGAAGCGGAACAGTGATGTCGGCGTATCTGCAAACACTTGGTCAACAAGCTCTGGCATACTTCCAGTCATGATTCCGTGTAAAGCTGTGTCACCGAAAACCGTGAGCCAAATAATAGTCACGCCAACAGGAACAAACAGAACACCGAGTACAAATTCTTTAATCGTCCGGCCACGTGAAATTCGAGCAACGAACATGCCTACGAAAGGAGACCATGCAATAAACCATGCCCAGTAGAATAGCGTCCACCCACCCAAGAATGAGTTGGTTTTATCACTTCCAACGTACGCAAAGCTATTGAATGTCATATCAGCAATCGATGCGATATAGCTGCCGACGTTTTGTGCCAAAGACTGGAATATAAACAGTGTCGGCCCGACAACCGCAACAAATACCAAAAGAACAACAGCAAGATTTAGGTTCCACTCTGATAAACGACGGATACCACCATCCAAACCTAAAACGACAGAGCACGTTGCCATCGTGGTGACAATAGCAATCAATACAAGTTGTGTGATTGTGCTAATTGGAATATCGAACAAGTAATTCAGGCCTGAGTTGATTTGTAAAACACCAAGCCCTAAAGATGTCGCGATTCCAAACATGGTGCCGAATACCGCCAAGATATCCACGGCGTAGCCAATCGGGCCGTAAATGCGGTTACCAATTACCGGATATAACGCAGAGCTTATTCTCAGCGGTAGGCCATGACGAAAGCTAAAATACCCTAGAGCGAGTGCAACAATCGAATATACACCCCATGCGTGAACGCCCCAATGGAAAAAGGTTTGTGTCATCGCATTGCGAGCAGCTTGGACGGTTTCAGGGTCACCGACAGGAGGATTAGCAAAGTGAAATACAGGTTCGGCTACGCCATAAAAAATTAGCCCGATACCCATACCAGCAGAGAACAGCATCGCGAACCACGACATGTAGCTATAATCAGGCTTGCTGTGATCTGGGCCTAGCTTAATTTTGCCGTAGCGGCTAAAAGCAAGGACGAGGGTAATGATAAGGTACAGTCCCATCGCGAGCAGGTAAAACCATCCAAATGTGTCGATGATCCATGATTGTAATGAGCCAAACCACTCGCCCGCAGTTTCAGGCATCATGATAGTAAAAAGAACAAACAGGACAATAAGGCCTGCCGATGGATAGAATACGGGAGGATTTATTCCTGCCATTTTTGGTTTTGTTGCTTCAGTAGTATTACTCATAATCAGAAGATTTCGTGAACCTCTTAGTTAATTAATGTAAACCTTTCCCATAAGCCACTCATGAGCGACGGCTTTTGTTTTTATATCGTTGTTATTGGTGTCTGCTTTTGACTGCGGAGAGGGTACAAGCTTGAATAGCCTTTAATAATTTGAGTTATCAACCAAACCGACAGCGATAGACTTATGTTCAGGAAGGTGCCTGATATAGCGGGTGGTATTGTGAGAGAAGAGGATATATTATGAAAACGATAAATTTTGATATGAGTATTATGAATCGTGATAGTAGATGCTGATAAGGCCCGGCCACTTGACCTAGTGTTGTTAAAAACTTTTGTACAGGTCATTGATAGTCAGGGATTTTCCCTAGCTGCTGAAGAGTTACATTTAGCGCAGTCTACGGTAAGTGCGCATATTAAACGACTTGAGACTATCATTGGCGAGGCGATTCTGGACAAAAAGAAACGTATCCCGACACCCACACCTTTAGGTATTAAGCTGTTGGCTCACTCCCGTCGGCTGTTGAATCAAAACTTATTAGCTTGGCAGGATATTTTTGAACGAAAGCTCGAAGGTGTCGTACGCTTGGGTATACCCGATGATTACTTGGTTTACATGCCCAAGGTGCTATCTGAGTTTGAACATCGTTTCCCTGATGTAGAGCTGCAGGTGTATTGTGGTCTCAGCGTTGAACTGCTGGATAAAATGCACGCCAAAATGTTGGATTTAGCCATAACAACAAGGCAACCGAACAGCCCCGGTGGAGAAGTCTTAAGTCGAGAGAAAACCGTCTGGGCTGGCGCTCAAGGTTTTCAAATACCGAAAAAAAAGCCTATCCCATTGGCAGTTTCTAAAGATGGAATGTGTACCTTTCGTCAGCGCGGGATTGAAGCGTTGAATAGCGCGGGTATCCCTTGGAGAATAGCCTACACAAGTGCAAGCTTATCTGGGCTAACCTCTGCGGTTGAGGCTGGGCTAGCGGTGACGATAGTTACACCTTCAATGCTCACCTCTGGCCTTCAAATATTGACCTCGAGCGACGGAATGCCCGAGTTGCCTGCCACAGAAATTGCTCTTCATATGCAACCTAGCACTTTCTTGAATGATGCCTCAGTAAAATTAGCTCAGACCATTAGGGAGCACATCAGCAGTACTAGCAAAGCTTAGGGGTCGATGCTAGAAACTTATAAAAGCTTATATCTTGATAAGTGACAAATTGGCCTTGTGAGTATTCAAGTTTTAGCTGAATGTCTCACATCGAAAAAGTTGTCATGTGTTACTGATTGTTTATGTATTTAACAATATTGACATATTATCTAGAAAGTAGGTAACTTGACGCTGTTAGTCGTGTTAGCGAATAATCAACTTGGAATAATTGTATGTGGTCAATAAAAAGACATATTTTAAAACAATTATTATGACAAAATTTTCAAGTGCTTATGGGCGTGTTCATGAAAATTAAACCATTGCCGCCACTTAATAGCTTGGTTGCGTTTGAAGCTGCGGCACGAAACTTGAGCTTCACTTTAGCTTCAGATGAACTTAACGTGACTCGAGGAGCAATAAGTCGTCAAATTCGTCAACTGGAAGAATACTTGGGGAAAGGGCTTTTCACGCGCGCGAACCGCTCTATCCACCTTACATCAACGGGCATCCAGTACTATCAAACAATCAGTGGCGCGCTGCTCGATATTGCTCAGGTCACTGGCGAAGTTAAAAAATGGCAAGGCGATCAGAAGATCACTGTAGTAACCACTAACGCTATGGCATCGCTTTGGCTTCTTCCTAAAGTAGCTGAGTTTCAAAAACATTATGACGACATTGACTTACGTATTCTGGCTTCTGATAATATTCTCGATTTACGTCGTCTTGACTCTGATTTCGCGCTTTATTATTGCCGAACACCGCCACCAAATATGAAAGCGACGTATTTGTTCCCTGAAGAGGTGTTTCCTGTCTGCAGCCCAGCCTATTTCGAGCGGATTGGTTCTCCAACAAGGTACGAAGAAGTGTTTAATAAAACGTTACTTTACCATGATGAATTGCAGAGTGATTGGTTAAGTTGGGAAGGCTGGTTTCCTGCGGTTGGTCTGGATGAAGTAAAACCTAAAAACCGAATTAATATTAACAATTATCCCATGTTGATACAGGCAGCGATCAATGGTCAGGGAATCGCTTTGGCATGGGGGTCTCTGGTAGATGACTACTTGAAATCTGGAGCTCTTGTAAGGCCTGTGGACCTTGTGTTGAAGACTCCATCTATGTTTTTAATGCTGGAGCCTGAAAGTAAAGGGTTAGTACCAAGCTCTGTTAAGCTATTTCGAGATTGGTTACTCAAGCAGTTGCCTGAAGAAGTTGGGGATAAAGGCTTAGTCTAGAGAGCGTTTAAGCGAATTATCCATATGGCCGAAGTGTGATCACTTCGGCTTTTTTATTATCTTGTAACTAGTTTTCAGTGCAGTAGTCACGACCGTCGGTACTACGCATTGCCCAGCAGAGCCATACTGTACTTAGATTCAACTGATTGGATAACAACAGGTTACTATTTGACCTTATAAAAAGTCATTTTATCGACCCACAAGGTAGTGTTACCACAGTAGGGTTAAGAAAGTGTTTCTTTGGTGTTTAAATTGTGTGGATCTTTCAAAGGCCTTCTTTTTGTATCAGGTTAACTTGTTTAATTTGATTTTGAAGGTGTTTGGATCTGTGCCGTTTATAACACTGCTCTTTAGTTAGTGGATTTAATTGTGAGTAAAGGAATTAAATAATGGCACTTAGTTACCCATCATTGAAAAACATAAATAGAAAAATTGGACCAGCTTTTGATAAGGATAATCAGTATAAGCCTGATGGTTCAATGAACGACAACGATAGGGTGGAGATCGGACCCACAGACTTGGCGTTCGATGAGTGGGCGAAACTAGGATTAACTCCCCCAAACTTGCAGAGAATGCGTGAATATCGATTGAGAAGAATAGTAGAGCAACTACAGGAGAGAGAGCTTGCAGGTGTATTGCTATTTGACCCTCTTAATATTCGTTATGCAACCGACTCAACTAACATGCAACTTTGGACAACCCACAATTTTGCAAGAGCATGTTTTGTTTCTGCTGATGGTTATATAGTGCTTTGGGACTTCCACAATTGTGAGCATCTCTCTGCGCATTTGCCTCTGGTGAAAGAAGTTCGCAGTGGCGCTTCATTTTTTTATTTTGAAAGTGGTGAAAAAACCCATCATCATGCAACCCGCTTTGTCACGGAGCTCAGAGGTATTGTTAAGCAGCACGCCGGTAACAATCGACGCTTGGCGGTAGACAAAGTTGAAGTTGCCGGTTTACGTGAGCTCGACGCTGCAGGTTTTACACTTGTGGATGGACAAGAAGTCATGGAGTTGGCCAGGTCGATAAAAAGCAACGATGAAATTAACGCAATGCGCTGTTCGATTGCTGCAACAGAACAGGCAATGCACCAAATGCAAATCATAGCTCAACCGGGTATGTGTGAAGCGGATATTTGGTCTGTGCTACATGCGGAAAATATTAAACGCGGAGGAGAATGGATTGAGTGCCGAATTCTCTCCTCTGGGCCTCGCACAAATCCTTGGTTTCAGGAGTGTGGTCCAAGAAAGCTTCAAGTAGGAGAGCTATTAGCGTTTGATACTGACTTGATAGGTCCATATGGTTTCTGTGCAGATATATCGCGAACTTGGTTAGTTGGGGATGGAGAGGCGACCGAGGAACAAAAGTATTTGTATCGAACTGCTTATGAGCACATTCAGCACAACATATCCGTACTCAAGTCTGGTATGAGTTTTACTGAAGTCACACAAAACGGTCTGTTATTACCAGCAGAGTTCCGTGCTCAGCGATACGGAGTCATGATGCATGGTGTTGGACTTTGCGATGAATATCCATCAATTCGTTATCCGGAAGATGTTGAGCAGTGGGGTTATTCTGGACAAATAGAGGCAGGGATGACATTGTGTGTTGAGGCGTATGTTGGTGCGGTTGGCGGCAAAGAAGGCGTAAAACTAGAAGAACAAGTACTGATTACTGAACAAGGTGCGGAAGTACTATCGACTTATCCGTTTGAGGCTAAATTACTCAGTTAGTATGAGACGGATTATCAAAAAAGCTGGAATCCAAGATTCCAGCTTTTTATGTTTTGAGTTTAAAGCAGCTTTCTGGTCTAGTTTGATGTTGCAGGTATTGTATGTTCAGTTTCAGCTGATTCACTACCTTGAGCAACGGGGGCATCAAGCTTTTCCTCTTCTGGCTGGACATGTTTCGGTAGCATCGCCCATGGTATCGGTTCACGACGGATACTGTAGAACAGAGTGATAGACATAACTGCCATAAAAATACCGATTGGGAAGCCTGCCAATATGGATGCGGCTTGAATGGCCTCTAAACCCCCAGCGTAAAGTAACACTCCAGAGATTGCTGCGATTAAGCATCCCCACAATATACGAATGAATCTTGGAGGCTCCGTCGCGCCGGCTGAGTCCAAAGTACAGAGGATTAGAGTGCCGGAATCTGCTGAGGTAATAAAGTAAGTCGCAAGTAGTAGGCATGCTAATACACTCAATACTTGGCCTAACCCTTCGGTGTCCATCGTTTTAAATAGTGTGAATAAGGCACTTGTCGTCTCTTTCTTAGTGGCTTGGAGCACCGGCCCACCAGTGAACTCTTCTGGCATCACTTTGTGATCTTTTATCGCACTTGCGAGTTCTTGTTCATACTGAATTCGCGCATTTTGTTCTTCTTTCAGCGCTGCGCCACCGAATACTGACATCCAGATGAAAGTGATTAATGTCGGAACAAGAAGCGCGCCACCAATCAGTTCACGAATGGTGCGACCCCGTGAAATCCTAGCGATGAACATACCAACGAATGGAGCTGTAACCATCCACCAAGGCCAGTAGTATGCGGTCCAGCTATTCTGCCATCCTGAATCGTTTTGTGTGTCACTCCAAAAACTTAGGCCGACGATATTTTGCATATAGTCGCCACTACTTTCTAACATGGTATTGATGATGTATCGGGTTGGCCCGACGAATAACACGACTAGAACGAAAATGAGTGAAAGAAACATATTCCATTCAGACAAGCGGCGAACACCACGCCCAACACCTGAAAGTACGGAGACTACGGCACAGCTACACAAAATTAAAATAGTGAATAACTGCGTACTGAGGCTCATGTCAAAGCCAAAAGCATGATGGAGCCCCGAATTAATTTGAATCACGCCCATACCGAGAACTTGGGCGATACCGAATGCGGTGATTGCAACGCTGAGTATGTCAACCGTATGACCTATTGGACCATATATTCTATCCCCTATAAGTGGGTACAGAACGGAACGAAGTGTGCAGGGTAAATTTTTGCGATAGGAGAAGTAAGAAAGTGCTAACGCAACAATAATGAAAATAGACCAAGGGTGTAAGCCCCAATGAAAAAAAGTCAACAGCATGGCTTTAGATGCTGCTTGATTGGTCAATCCTTCGGAGAATGGATTACTACTGTAGTGCCACATTGGTTCTGCTACGGACCAGAAAATAAGCCCTATTCCCATTCCGCCTGAAAAAAGCATCGCTATCCAAGCAAGATATCCAAATTCTGGTTTTTCTTCATCTCTTCCCAGACGAATATGCCCATATCGACTGATCATCAAATAGAGTAAAAAACCTACGGTTAACGATACCAGTGATATATAGAACCACTTAACGTTCTGTAGTAAAAGAGCGGATGATTTTTCGAAGTACTGTCCTGCTTGGTTAGCTAATATTGCACAAAAAAGCACAAACCCAATTACAATTAATTTTGAAGCGATCGTAACGGTGGGATTGAGTCCTTTTAGTATCCCTGACTTTGCTCGCATATGGTATCCCTCACATAGCGTTTTGAAAGAATTATTCTTTTGTTGTTTATTTGTTAAGCTTTTTTGAAGGTTAGAGACGTGCAATTATTGTGACAAGTGATTAATTGTCACGCATTGGTGATAAAAACTCACCGAATTAGTCTGTACAGGCGTTAATAAAGCATTCGCCGAGTTTTAATTTCTCATTGATAACTACAAGTGTTCGTTTATTAATCTTAAAAGTTATTTTACCCGTGAAATGTTAATAAATATACTGAAGTTTATTATCCAATTGTTGTTGCGATGTTCTTGGTTTATGCTGATAGATCAGGTGACGTTATTAATGTGATTTAGTTAATACGCTCTGACTTGGGGATAGATTGGATTCTCAAGTTCCTTATCCCAATTCTTATCTACCTTCATTAAATAAACATACTTATGGAACAAGTGTGTTACGAGTACGCCGCTGATGAACACTCCTGTATACGATCATTCTCCATGTAACGTGGCTTTCATTCTTACTCCTGGCTTTGCTTTTACTTCCTTTGCTTTGACGCTTGAGGCGCTAACGGTTGCAAATGAGCAAAGTAATGGTCAGCGTTACGAATACCACCTCTATAGCGGGGACCCAGATAAGTCTAAGCGTAATGTAACCAGTTCAAATCATGTTCCGATTGAGGTTGAAGGGCATTTCAGTGAGTGCGACACCGCTAGTCATGTAATTGTTTGTGCGCATAAAGGGGCATCAACGTATGACGATTCATGGCTATTGTCGAAATTACGTTCTTTACGTAAATCTGGAACCCAGATAGCAGCTTTGTCGGGTGGAAGCTTTATTCTTGCTCGAGCAGGACTTTTAGATGGACAGACCTGTACGTTGTTCAGAGATCAGTTACCTTTGTTCAAAGAGCTTTACCCTCATATTGGTATTCAAGAAAATATCTATACCGTTAATAAACAAATTTATACTTGTGCGGGAGGGATGACGGCTCTTGATATGATGTTGTACATCATAGGTAAAGACCATGGGCCAGAACTGGCAAAAGACGTAGCGAATCAATTTTGTTATGACAGCATTCGATCACCAGAAGACATGCAAAATACTCGGCGCTACTTAGAGTTACGTATGTTGTCACCTTCTTTAGGGGCGGCAATAGAAATTATGGAAAGTAATATTGAACATCCATACAGCATCCAGCAAGTAGCTGAGAAAGTTGGGACAACACCAAGAACACTCGAACATGTCTTCAAAACACACAAGGGAACCACGCCTGTCAACTATTACCTTCAATTACGTATAGATACGGCAAAGAAAATGATCGAGGAAACCCGTTTGCCCTTAAATACCGTAGCACAAGCGACGGGGTTCACATCGCAGAGCTATTTCACTAAGCGCTTCAGAGAGCGTTATAAAATAGCTCCAGGACAGTTACGTGCAATACTCGCATCACAATGATCTAAATCAACTTAAAACTCATAAATTTTTTCGTTTTTGTTATATAGAAACCTTGAAGGTGGCGACAGAATAGACAACACAACAAAGCCTCTCTGCAATAAGGACATTAAAATGAGTCAGCTATACGATATCCGTTTATCAAGTAAAGAAACCTCTTTCGATGAAATACCGTTAATTGATGTTGCTCCATTAATTGATGGTAGTAACCCAGCAGCTGTTGCCCGACAAATTGGGGAAGTATGTAAAAATGTTGGCTTTTTCTATGTAACGAACCACGGTGTTGCCAGTGCGTTAGTCGAGAAAACCTATGATATGGCAAAGCGGTTTTTTGAACTCCCGGAAGAGGAAAAAAATCAACTTAATGTGGCCAACTCTGGAGAAACGCTACGTGGCTATATTCCTCTCTATGGTGAGAATGTCGATCCGGAAAATACTCGAGATGTGAAAGAAGGCTTTGATTATGCAAAGCATGAGGAACAGGTATCGCCGTTCTTTGGTCCGAATCAAATGCCACACCAAATAGCTGATTTTAAATATATATGTGAGGAATACCACAGTGCGATGTTAACATTGGCTCATCAACTTATTGGCGGTATCGCATTGAGTCTTGATTTGCCAATAGATTACTTTGCAAAGAGCCAGCGCAAACCTATTACCATCCAGCGACTACTACATTATCCCACTCAACAAGGACAAGTGTATCAAGAAGAAATTGGTATTGGTGCACACACGGATTATGGTTTTCTAACAATATTGTCGCAAGATGATGTGGGAGGGCTACAAGTACGTAATCGCGCCGGAGAGTGGGTTGGTGCGCCGCCGGTTAAAGATGCGTTTATCGTTAATATTGGTGATTTGGTAGAAACGCTAACTAACGGGCGTTATACCTCGACTATGCATCGAGTGATTAATACCAGTGGAAAGCAGCGTTACTCATTACCTTTCTTTATGGATATGGATTTTGACGCGGTTATTGAGCCGGTCCCGACGTGTATCACTGACCAAGACACAACATTTATTCCTTATACTTGTGGTCAACACAAATTTAATCGATTCGCAGCTAGCTATACTCACCTCCAGCCAATGAGTGTTGCGTAATCTCTCCATTCCTCTAAAGCCAACTATTCTACTCCCTTTACCGGTTTGACATGTCTCTCTTCGTGTCAGACCGGTATTTTTACGCAATTATCTATTAGCATCTCTTTTTAAATCACTTTTTATCTATTACTCAGTGGCCACATTCATTGTTTTGGTGCATATGCAGCTATTGAGTTGACAAAAAGTCATAGGTAGCCATTAGAAAAGTCACGTAAATGCTTATTTTTGCACTGTCGATGGGCAGTTTTACTTATATTTCGTTTTGATGACAAAAACTCACCCATACCCTGCAAAAAAGTCGCTTGTTTGTTATCTGGTTGTTAATCACAATCAAAATTAATGTAAGGGGGCTGATTTTGGCTTTTTTAAAACCGCTGAGTTGAAAGGAAATTAAATATCCTATAAAGACAATGATTTATTTTTTCATTGGTAGAGTTATGGATAACCTGGCGTTTTTAAATACCTTACAAAAATGTAATTTTACCTATAACTTTTTACACAATACACTCGGTCTAGGTTAATAAAAGGTTGCATTTATCTTACTGGAACAAGTCTTTAGGAATATAAGTTCCGATGACAAATTAGATAGTGTCAAACAAATATATTCGATCGACCGGTCAAACACAGGGAGTGATTAATATTATGAGCAAGGTCAAAACACTAGAATTGATTAATCAACGCAAAGCAAGACATGCTCTTGACCGCGGTCTATATATTAACGATGAGGTATTTCAGCAAGACCTAGAACAGATCTGGTACAAAGAGTGGATATTCGCTGGTCATACTTTTGAAATCGGTAAAGCCGGTGAATATATGACGCTACAAGTAGGCCAGTTTCCAGTTCTTGTCGTTCGTGGAGAGAAAGGAGAGATACGTGCTTTCCATAATGTATGTCGTCACCGCGGCTCACGCTTATGCCAAAACTCGAAAGGTAAAAACGCAAAATTGGTTTGCCCTTACCATAAATGGACATTTGGTTTAGACGGCAAGCTGCTTTATGCGGGTAATATGGGTGAAGATTTCAACACGGCGGATAACGGACTAAACCCTGTTCATTGTGAAGTTGTTAACAGCTACATCTATATCTGTGTCGCCGACAATGCTCCGGACTTTGAACCATTCCGTCAAGCCATGTCACCTTTCACCGAACCACACAACTTAGAAGATTGTAAAGTTGCCTTCGAGTCGAACCTTATAGAGAAAGGTAACTGGAAACTGGTATTCGAAAATAACCGCGAGTGTTTCCACTGTGATGGAAACCACCCTGAGCTACTTAATTCATTCGTTGAAAACTTGTCGGTCGCTGGTGTTGGCGGTGCCGAAGACCCTGAGTTGGCTGAGCACTGGGATAAATGTGAGTCCGCAGGTTTGCCAAGCCGCTTAGTTATGGACGAAGACGGTCAATACCGTATGACTCGAATTCCACTTTCTCGCAAAGCAGTAAGTTACACGATGGACGGTAAGCCAGCGGTGTCCCGTCGCCTTGATAATACTGACGTTGAGAATATCGGTGCGCTACTTTACTTCTTATACCCATCGAACTGGAACCATTTCTTGGGCGACCACGCACTTAGCTTCCGCGTTCTACCACTTAGCAGTGGAGAGACACTGGTGACAACTAAATGGTTGGTACCAAAAGATGCGGTCGAAGGTGTTGACTACGATGTAGACAATCTCACTAAAGTTTGGTTAGCAACGAACGATCAAGACCGTGAACTGGTTGAAGAGACATTCCGTGGCGTTCAATCACCAGCTTATGTTCCGGGACAATTCTCCTCTGTTGCAGAAAATGGTGTTTGTCAGTTCGTTGATTGGTATTGCGAGACTATGAAACGTCGCTTGAGTGAAGACTAGTACATTTAATGCGTAGTTAAGCCGGGCGAGTGAGCATTCGTTTACTGGCCCGGAAAAGATGAAATACATGCCCAACATAAATTAGAGGCATAGAGACAGCAGAGTGACTGTCGGTGAGGATCTCCACATGATTGAATTCAATACATCAGACTTCATGAATCCCATGAAAACTCAAACGTGGGACAACGGACGCCACTTAGTGCGTTGTGTAAAAATTATTCCGGAAACGCATGATGTTAAAACGTTTACGTTTAGCATGAACCAGCCGGTACTATTTTTCTTTAAACCTGGTCAGTTTGTTACGTTGGAACTTGAGATTGATGGTGAACGTGTCATGCGCTCGTATACTATTTCTAGTTCCCCATCAATTCCATACAGTTTTTCGATTACCGTTAAGCGTGTTGAAGGAGGAGACGTTTCTAACTGGCTTCATGATCATTTACAGTCTGGTGATCAAATTGCAATTCACGGCCCAGTAGGTCAGTTCAACTGTCTTGATTTCCCTGCTGAAAAAGTATTGCTGTTGTCGGGTGGTGTGGGTATTACACCAGTTATGTCAATGGCACGCTGGTGGTTTAATACGGATTCTGAAGTGGATATGGTGTTTGCACACAGTGCTCGGACACCTAAAGACATCATCTACGCGAAAGAGCTCGATTACATGTCGACTCGCATTGATAACTTCAAGTTACACCTTATTTGTGAAGGAACTGATATTGGTGAGAGTTGGGGTGGCTATCGAGGTTACCTAAACCATCATATGCTGAAGTTGATTTCGCCGGACTTCATGGAGCGCGAGATCTTCTGTTGTGGCCCAGATCCATATATGAAAGCCGTGCGTAACATGCTAACTGACCTTGGCTATGACATGGAACATTACCACGAGGAGTCTTTCGGTTCGACACCTGTTAAAGATGCCAAAGTGGCTGAACGTCATGCAGATGAAGCGGAAATTGAAGAGATGTTACCTAAAGAAATGGTATCTCTCAGAATTCCTGAATCAGATATTCAAATCCCAGTTGAAGTTAATACCACTATTAATGAAGCCGCAGCGGAAGCTGGCGTCAATATTCCAAAAGCTTGTGGTCTGGGTATTTGTGGCGCATGTCGAGTGAAGGTCGTATCGGGTGATTGTGAAATGACTCACAACGGCGGAATATCTCAAGACGAGATAGATGAAGGTTACGTTCTTTCATGCTGTACAACGATTACCGGAGATCTTGAAATAGAAGTATAAGTGTTTTAATAAATATCAGCCCTTTCCTGGTGAATATAATAATTCCCTATAATCAGAGGCTGATTTAAATAGAGTAATCATAGAGCAAATAAATAAAGGGATTTATTATGGCAACTAAGATCAACACGTTTAAACATCGTCTAGCAGCGCTGTCTGCAGTGGTAATGGTGTCTTTATCAGCAGCAAACCCTGCATTTGCCAGTGAGGAAAAGCCTGGCGAAGGTGTTACCGTCAAACCAATATTTCCGCCAATCGCTGAAGAACGATTCCGTGGTGAAATTGTGGTTGCGGGTCTAAAAGAGCTTGGATACGAGGTTGAAGAACCGAAAGAGTCTGAATACCCGACTATGATGCTAGCTTTGAGCTACGGGGATGCGGATTTTACTGTACACCTATGGAATAACTTACACGACAACTTTTATCAAAGAGCGGGTGGCGACGACACCATGGTGAAATTGGGTACCATGATGCCAGGCGTGTTACAGGGATACTTGATCGATAAAAAGACCGCAGATAAATATAACATCGATTCTTTGGACGATTTTAAAGACCCAGCGATCGCTAAATTGTTTGACCGCAATGGTGACGGCACCGCTGATTTGACCGGTTGTACACCAGGTTGGGGGTGCGAATTGGTTATCGATCATCATATCGAGGCTTACGGTTTAGAAAAAACAGTAACTCATGATCGCGGGTCATATTTCGCCTTAATGGCAAATACTATTTCACGCTACAACGATGGCGAACCTATCTTTTATTACACTTGGGTACCGCAATGGATTTCTGGTGTTCTCAAAGAAAATCAAGATGTGACTTGGCTTTCGGTTCCGTTTACGAGCCTGCCAAGTGGTAAGAATGATATCAATACAAGTTATCAGGGAAAGAATCTAGGCTTTGCGGTTGATAGTGTTATGACGGTTGCTAACAAAGATTTTGTCGAAGATAACCCAGTTGCGGCTAAGTTTTTATCACTGGTGCAAATTCAGCCGGCTGATGAAAGTAAAGAGAACCTAGCGATGCGAAACGGCGAGAGTACAATTGAAGACATTCAGACTCACGCAGAAGTTTGGATCAGTCAAAACCAGGACAAGTTTAATCAGTGGATCAAATTAGCCAAAGCTGAACAAAAGTAATCTTTAATTAACACTCAATAAAAAAATTACACGGCTTATTATTATTAAATTGGCTTCCATGCGTAGGACTAAAATTAATTTAATAGGCCGTTTTTTAAACATATAAGTTAAATGCGATGCACTTATATTAAAAGGAGATTTTGTTATGAATTTTGAAGGAATATATACGCCGGTTATTACACCTTTTAATGCGGATAATACAATTAATTACGATGCTTATGTTGCTCAGGTAAAATATCTATCTGACTCAGGCGTGCAGGGTGTTGTCGTTGGTGGTACGACAGGCGAGTATTATGTGGAGTCTCTAGAAGAGCGCATCAAATTACTCCAGTTGGCAAAAGAAACCGTTGCAGAAAACGTACATGTTGTATTTGGCACTGGCTCGATTGATCCGGAAGATTCTATCGTTTTGGCAAAAGCCGCTGCAGAAAACAAAGCGGATGCAATTCTCGTTGCAACACCGCCATATTCGTTACCAACGCAACAAGAATTGGCAGAACACGCGCTGAACGTTGACCAAGCTGCAGGTCTGCCAATCATGCTGTATAACTACCCAGATCGCATGGGCGTTAATATGGAAAAAGAGTTTTTCGACATCGTATTTGCTAAGTCGTCTAACTTTATTTCAATCAAAGAAAGCTCGGGTGATATCAACCGCCTACATATGTTGGTTAACGATTACCCTGAATTACAAGTATCTTGCGGTATGGACGACCAAGCACTTGAGTTCTTCGCATGGGGTTGCAAAAGCTGGGTATGTGCAGGGTCAAACTTCCTGCCAACTGAACACTTAGCACTGTACCAATCTTGTGTCGTTGAAAACGACTTCGTTAAAGGACGCAAAGTAATGGCTTCAATGATGCCATTGATGAGTGTTCTAGAGCAGGGCGGTAAATTCATTCAGTGTGTTAAACAAGGTGTTGAAATTGATGGTCGCTTTGCTGGTGAAGTTCGAAAACCACTTAAAGGTTTAAGTGAAGAAGAAAAAGGTCAAATGGCTGACGTAGTAGGGACGCTAAAAGGTGCAATAGCAGCACTTTAATCGATAGGTTTAGAGCAAAGGAGACTGATTATGTCAGAATTATTGAGCCATTTAGAGTATCAAGCGATTGCAAAGCAGTTGCAGGTACCGACACAAAGCTTCATCGATGGTCGTTTCTGTGATTCATCCACTGGCAAGACTTACGCAACCGTAAACCCAGCAACGGGCGAAGAAATTGCTCAGGTAGCGGCTTGTGAAGCGGAAGACGTAGATAAGGCCGTTGCCGCCGCACGCCGTGCTTTTGATAGTGGTGAGTGGAGCCAGCGTCACCCTGCAGAGCGCAAAGAGGTGTTGAAAGCATTCGGTGAGTTGGTGCTCCAGCATGCTGATGAGCTTGCTGTGATGGAATGCATTGATTCAGGTAAACCAATCCAGGACTGCGTGACTATTGATGTTCCTGAGTTTGTAAACACGGTGAACTGGCATGCAGAATCAATTGATAAGATCTATGATCAAACTGCACCAGTAGGTAGCGAGGCGATGGCCATGATCGTTCGTGAACCAATCGGTGTTGTAGGCGCTGTGCTTCCTTGGAACTTCCCAATGTTGATGCTGTCTTGGAAAATTGCTCCTGCGCTAGCCGCCGGTTGTTCAGTTATCGTAAAACCTGCAGAACAGACTTCACTAACATCACTGCGTATTGCCGAGCTAGCGTCACAAGCTGGTATTCCTGATGGTGTATTCAGCGTCGTCACAGGTGGCGGTGCGGAAGTAGGTGAACCATTGGGCCGTCATGCAGACGTTGACATGGTGACCTTCACAGGATCTACTGTTACAGGACGCCGCTTCCTGAATTACTCTTCTGAGTCTAACCTCAAGAAAGTGGTACTAGAGCTTGGTGGTAAGAACCCTTGCGTTGTACTAAATGATGCAACTAACCTCGATAAAGTAGCAGAACATGTATTGTCTGCGGCATTCTGGAATATGGGAGAGAACTGTTCAGCAGCTTCACGTCTCATTGTTCAATCAGAAGTGAAGCCAGCTCTGATGGAAGAAATCTTGGCACAACTAAAATCTTGGAAGATGGGTGATCCGCTCAACCCTGAGAACCAGTTAGGTGCGATGATTGACAAGCGTCAGTTCGATAAAGTTTGCAGCTACTTAGAGCAAGGCAAACAGAAAGGCTATGAAGTATTGGCTGGTGGCAACAGCCAAGATGGTGCTTATATTGAACCAACGATTTTTGAAGGTGTCGACAACCAAGACGCAATTGCTCAAGAAGAAATCTTCGGCCCTGTTTTAGCTGTTATCACCGTTGATAGCGTTGAAGAAGCACTTCGTATTGCGAATGAAACCAGCTACGGACTCGCCGCATCGGTGTTTACTTCTAACAACGGTCAGGCGCTACGCGCAGCAAGAGCAATCAAAGCGGGTACCGTGACAGTGAATTGCTTCGGTGAAGGTGACCTCACCACGCCATTTGGCGGCTACAAGCAATCTGGTTTTGGCGGACGCGATAATTCAGTTCACGCTCATGATCAATACACAGAGCTTAAAACTATTTGGGTTGACCTTACACACGATCTGTAATGATTCTAACTAGGATTATATAGGTTATTAAAATGAAGACTCAGTGGCCAGAAGGCCACTGAGCACAATGCTTGATCAGCAGGCATGCGAGCAGGGAATAACGTATGCAAAAAAACATTAATGTGAAAAAGCTGCCTAAGGACACAGGGTTGGCAGCCTGGAACTCTATTCTTGGTGACCAAACGGTTTATCCGACTGTAGATAAAGATCTTACATATGATTGGGTTATCGTAGGCGCTGGGTTCGCTGGTATGGCGGCTGCACGGAGACTGACACAGTTAGTCGGACGCAACGAGACCATCGCAGTATTAGAAGCAAGTAAATTAGCTCATGGGCCAGCAGGTCGTAACAGCGGTTTTATGATTGATCTACCACATGAACTTAATTCTGAAACTTACTCAGGCGGTATGGAAGCAGACCAGCGTCAGATTAAACTGAATCGATTAGCCATTACGTTTGCCAAACAACTAGCTAACGAAGAGGGGTTTGATAAACAGGTTTTTGATCCATGTGGAAAAGTGACGGCGGCATGTACCAAAAAAGGCATTAATCACCTGAACTCTTATCGTAAGCATTTAGAAGCACTAAATGAATCTTATGAACTACTGAATGCATCACAATTACACGACTTAACTGGCTCCGAGTTTTATCAGCAGGGGTTATATACTCCAGGCGCGGTGATGATTCAGCCTGCTGCATTTATCCGTAATAGTGCCAGGGTTCTGACTAATAGTAGGGTCGATATTTTTGAGAATAGCCCTGTGACATCAATGTCTTTAGGCGACTTGCATACACTGACCACTCCTGGTGGTAAAGTTAAAGCGAAAAGAGTGATTTTGTCTGTGAATGGACATATTCAATCTTTTGGTTTTTTCCCTCGCCAGCTACTACACGTTTTTACCTATGCTTCAATGACCCGTAAGCTTACGCGTGATGAACTAAGCCGTCTCGGAGGCGCAGATGATTGGGGGATCTTGCCTGCGGATCCACTTGGTACGACAGTACGTAAAATTTCTGACTATAAAGGTTCAGGTGATCGTATCATTATTCGCAATCAAGCCACTCTCAATCAGTCTATAGTTACCAGTCAAAGTGACATGAAACGAGCCCAGGAGTTGCAAGATAAAGCATTTAATAATCGTTTCCCAACACTGGATAACGTAGATATGGAATATCGTTGGGGAGGACGACTATGCCTAACTTGGAACTCGGTGCCTGCATTTGGCGAAGTAGAAGATAGAGTGTACTCAGCAGCGTGTCAAAATGGTTTAGGAACCGTAAAAGGAACCTTATCAGGTATGATGGCAGCAGAGCTTGCTGTTTTGGGACACTCACATACACTGAATGACTTTTTAGAATATGACAAACCAAAGAAATTACCGCCAGAGCCTTTTCTAACCTTAGGTGCAAATGCGACTATGCGATGGAAAGAGTGGCAAGCTGGGTTGGAACTTTAATCTTTTGAGTATTTCTGTCTGCTTGTGTCTTCTTTAAGGGTAAATTTAGCAGAGCGAAAGCTCTGCATTTTTTTATGTGACGATCTGTTTATCAACCGTTTTTGTATATTTCTGAGTCATAAACATCGCTTTTTCTATAATTAAGTTGAAAAGTAAAAACAAAAAGGAGTTTTGAGTTTATAAATTTATCTAATTTGATAAATAGTGATTGATATCCAAATTTTTATTATTTGTCTTTATATCAAAGAAGTGAGAAATAAATGCAGTCTACGTCCCCGCGTCTTATTCAGCCAAAAACAGGCTCCTTACCTATCAGGATTGGTTTTATTCTCCAACCTCATTTTTCCTTAATGGCATTTACGGCAGCAATGGATGCTCTTATTACTGCGAATCTTGTGCATGAAACTGAACTATTTCAAATCCAAACATTTGGCATAGATTCGCGTAAGGTACTGAGTGATATAGGCATTGATATAGCGACCGATGCGACCGTACCATCATTAAACCTACATAATAGAGGCACATTAGACTGGGTCTTTGTTTGTGGAGGCTATAGATGTACTACTGAAGCCTCTTCAGCGCTTAGCGACTGTTTAATTTCGCTTAAAAAGCAGAATATAAAACTTGGTAGTTTGTGGAATGGGACGATTGCTTTAGCACATGCTGGTGTCGTTGAAGATAATACGATTTCTGCTGTCCACCCTAACAACCATCCTTACATCAATGATCATTTTCCAGAGATAAAATTATCTACGCATACTTATGAGGTTGATGAAGAGAGCGCTAGTTGTGCTGGGCCAAATAGTGCTATGGAAATGATGCTTGCGATGATAGATTCGCTGTTTAATAAGGAGTTAGTTCGAGCGATTCGAGAGATCTTAAGCTGCGATCAGGCTTCGGAAGGTCGACAGGCTATCTTACGTAGCACAGCAGATAAAGAGCAACCAGACGAAAAAGCGTATCCAGCACCGTTACAGGAAGCAATATCATTAATGGAATCCAATATTGAAGAGCCATTGACGCCAGATGAAATTGCAAGGTTTTCGTCTATGTCGCGAAGACAGTTAGAGAGGCTTTTTCAAACCCATTTGGATATTTCGCCATCACGCTACTACTTAAAATTGCGTCTAGTATTCGCCCATAAAGAGCTAGAAAATAGCAGCCAGTCTATCATCCAAATAGGGCTAAGCTGCGGATTTGTAAGTAGTAGCCACTTTAGCAATTGTTTTAAAGATTACTTTGGATACACTCCAACGAAACTTAGACAACGCTCAAGGCATTGTTGACCGAGTTCGTTGTCGCATAACGTGGCTTTTACCCTAATATCTTCAAGGAAGTCATCGAGATAATGCTAGTGCTGTACTACTGACTGTACTTGCTATAGGTGCTACTTTGTAGAACTCTGTCCTCAACAATCGAGGTAGGTAATTGGCTCACGGAATAGAGCAACCAGTCTCTAAAAGCGGCAAATGCTGCGTTTTGAGTTTTGGTTTCATCGTATACTAAGTAATGACACTTCTCGCGATAGATCAGCTCTTGTTTACCTACCTTTACTAACTTACCCTGCTTGATTAGATCGTCTACCAAGTGGTGCCAACCTAGGCAAATACCCTGATGGTTAAGCGTACTTTGTATCAGTAAGTTGTAGTCATTTGAGGTAAAACTATAGCTTCCTTGCAGTGGTGGCTCATTACCGGATTCTGTCAGCCAAACATCCCAATCAACATGTTCTGCAAGCTGGGCTCGACCATATGGGCTTAGGTTAAGTAGCTTTGAATTAGCCAAATTATTGGTATTCTCACAATCCGCGTGTTGCTTCAAATATTCAGGGCTACATACTGGATAAATGACGTCGTAAAACAGTGGGATGGAGGCATAGCCTTCACGTGGTGTGACTGTCTTGCTAATAAACAGATCGGGATGTGCACCAGGCTCTAAATTTAAAAAGTTGTTTGTGCTGATGACATTTACCTTAACTTCGGGGTGTTGAGCGCAAAATTGAGGTAGGTTTGATGTTAACCAAAGTGCTGAAAAAGCCGGTGAGCAGCAAATAGTCACTTCCTGATGCTGATCGTTGTGCTGATCGATACGTTGTGCTGCCTGGGCAATATTTACAAAAGACAAGTACGCAGCATCATAGAAAATACTGCCTTCTTCAGTTAGCTCTACAGTTCGACCAACTCTATTAAATAATTTAATGCCAAGCGTTGCTTCCAGTTCTCTAATTTGACGACTGATAGCCGCTTGTGTGACGCAAAGTGATTCTGCTGCACTAGTGAAGCTTTGATATTTAGCTGCCGCTACAAACGATCTAATCGCTCTTAGTGACGGCATCTTCATAAGTATTCTGTCAGGTTCTGTATGTTTCGCCATATGCTACTAATTCCAATCCTTGGCTAGTGTTTCGCCATCAACTCCTGAGGCCACCTTTCACGTTTAAAACGTACTAGAAATAGGTGGTCTCGGCGAAACTATATCTACGAACATATAATGCTTTTGTTTCTAGCGCAACAGGACTACCGCTCATTAAGAGAAAATAAAACAATGGGTTGAATGCGTTAATATTTGTGAGAATTCAAAGAACTATTAAGTAAATGATTACTTGCAGTTATGTTTTGCCTCTACGAAAAGTAGTTCGTCCTCAAATAAACATTTATGTAACATCAGTAACGGGTTTGACACATTGGATGTGTTTTAGCATGGGTTCGTAAAAACCATGGGCTAAAAAATCGATTGAAATAATTGAAGAGGGAACGGAGATGAATGATGAACAAGAAATTCTCGCTATAAAAGATGTTTTTAAGATATTTGGCGACAAGCCGGATATCGCGAAACAGATGTTAGATAGTGGGATGGGAAAAGACGAAATCTTTGAGAAAACTGGGCAAACCATCGGCGTTCTGAATGCCAACTTTTCTGTTAAGCGTGGGGAGATCTTCGTCATAATGGGGCTCTCCGGGTCCGGAAAGTCTACCATGGTGCGGCTGCTCAACCGTCTGATCGAACCAACTTCAGGAACCATAACGCTCAACGGTAAAGAAATAACTTGCTTAGGTGACCATGAATTGCTTGATGTGAGACGCAAAGAAATGAGCATGGTATTCCAATCATTCGCACTAATGCCTCATATGACCGTTTTGGAAAATGCGGCGTTTGGTTTAGAAGTCTCTGGAGTTGGAATCAAAGAACGTACAGACCGAGCAATAGAAGCTCTTGCTCAAGTAGGCTTAGCCGGACATGAGAAAAGCTATCCTCATCAACTATCTGGTGGTATGCAACAACGTGTGGGATTAGCCAGAGCCCTAACCAATGACCCAACTATCCTCCTCATGGATGAAGCTTTCTCAGCCCTCGATCCACTTATCCGCTACGAAATGCAAGGCGAACTCATTCGCTTACAGAAAGAGCAGCAACGCACCATTATTTTTATCTCTCACGATTTAGACGAAGCCATTCGCATTGGGGATCGGATCGCCATTATGGAAGGTGGTCGTGTAGTCCAGGTAGGTACGCCAAAAGAATTGATGATGAATCCTGCCGATGACTACGTAGCAACCTTCTTTAAAGGCGTTTCAAACACGAAATTACTCAAGGCAGGCGATATTGCAGACCAACAAAACAGCTGTACGATCAAAGTTAACGGCAAGGTTCATCCATTTGAAAATCTCGGTCAGGAATTTGGCTATTTAGTTGACGATGAGAACAAATTGAAAGGGGTGATATCGCTGGCAAAGGTTAAATCTTCGCCCGCTGAGGATACTAATCAATTACTCAAGTTAGCTGAAAAAGACTACCTATCGGTTCATACAGATACATCATTAGAAGATGTTATGAAACTGGCGACAAGCACATCATATTCACTGCCTGTTATCGCCGAAAACGGTGAGTTCCGTGGGTCTATATCGAAAGACCAATTGCTGAATTCATTAAGCCATTAACAGGGAGAATCTATTATGTTTGATATCAGTATACTTGACCCGTTCCAAGATCTTTCCTTACCCGTTGGCCAGTGGGCAGAAAGCATCCTTCAATATTTCGTACAAAACTTTCGTCCAGTGTTTCAGGCTATTCGATGGCCAATTGACATGGTCCTAGATTTTTCAGAAGACTTTCTTCAGGCGATACCACCTCTTATTGGTATTATTCTATCGTCTTTGCTTGGCTGGCAAATCGCGGGCAAGCGAATGGGGGCATTTTGCTTTGTAACGTTATTTTTCCTTGGCTTAATAGGCGTTTGGTCTGAAGCCATGACGACGTTGTCCTTGGTGCTAACTGCATTATTCTTCTGCGCTATCACTGGCATTCCAATTGGCATTTTGTGTGCACGCAGTGATCGTTTAGAAAAGGTCGTGCGGCCCGTTCTTGATGCGATGCAAACATTACCCGCTTTTGTTTACTTGGTTCCTGTTGTTATGTTGTTTGGGATCGGTAACGTACCTGGAGTATTAGTCACGATTGTTTTTGCATTGCCGCCTCTTGTACGCCTGACTAACCTTGGCATTCGTCAGGTTCCAGAAGATAAAATTGAAGCTGCACGTGCCTTTGGTTGTACGCCGCGTCAGATGCTGTTTAAGGTACAGTTACCGTTATCAACACCAACCATCATGGCCGGTGTGAACCAAACATTAATGTTGTCACTCTCTATGGTGGTGATTGCTTCGATGATTTCGGTTGGTGGTTTAGGGCAAATGGTTTTACGTGGAATCGGACGTCTTGATATGGCGCTTGCAACCACTGGTGGTTTAGGGCTTGTATTACTTGCGATTTATCTTGACCGTCTAACACAAGCCATGGGCGAGCGCTCAAACATTACAAATACGGGTCATTGGTATGAAACAGGGCCGGTGGGTTTATTGGTTCGTGCTTACCGCTCTGTATTTTCAAATCAGCCGGTTAAGTCTGTGCAATAAACATTTTCTAATCAGATGAATACATGCAGAAGCAGGGCCAAACGGTTCTGCTTTTTTCTGTCATTAGCTTGGGTAGATTGGTTGGAATACACTCAAAATTGTCAGTTTAACGCAACCTTAATCATTCCGTTGTTGTTCAGTCACTCAAGTGATCCAAACAGCACTAAATCGTACCTCCTTCAAAATTGGTTTCTTAACCTTGGTGATTCTATCTTGATGTAAAGACGAGTGAATTGTTAGTGTTTTTAACACTCAAACATCAAAAGCAAAACTTTAAAAACCTGGCTTGATGTATAAACGGTTCGAAAAGGAGAGAAATGAACATGAAACGCTTCGAAGGAAAAGTCGTATTGGTCACCGGTGGCCGGACAGGTATTGGCCGCGCGATTGCGATGAGGTTGTCTGACGAAGGCGCCATTGTAATCACGGCTCAAAGACGTAAAGATGAAGGCTTTGAAAGTATCGCTGCAGATTTCTCCGATCCTAACTGCCCGCAAAAGCTTGTTGAGGAAGTGGTGAGCCGCCATGGAAAATTAGACGTGTTGATCAATAATGCAGGCATGATGCAAGAAGCTAGCATCGAAGAGACGACGCTAGAAGACTGGCAGCGCAATATTACTGTTAATTTGACTGCGCCGTTTCTATTAATCCAGGCGGCGTTGCCGTATTTAAGACAAACAAAAGGCAATATTGTTAACACCGGCTCGATAGAAGGTTTAGCCGCGAATCCAAATCATACTGCGTATTGTACAACGAAAGCGGGGATTCACGGATTGACACGAGCAGTCGCTGTAGACGCCGGTAGTGATGGTGTTCGCTGCAATGCAATCGCGCCAGGGTGGATTAATACTGAACTAAACCAAGACATGATTAATAACTCCGCTGATGCCGAGTTATTTGCAGAAACGATCGGTCGCATTCATCCGCTTGGTCGCGCGGGAGAGACCGAAGAAGTCGCATCAATGGTCGCAATGCTCGCCTCTTCCGACGCTAGCTTTATCACAGGACAAATCTTCACCGTTGATGGTGGTCGGATGGCAAAGCTCAGCCTTCCATAACTGCAAGTTGGAATTAGAGAAAGTAGGGTTTACTAGCTGTTCAAAGTGCTTGTGATACTAACCTCTAAAACCCTTCTACGTAACGTAAATCGCTATTGGCCCATTGATTGCTTTAAGTGCAGAAATGGCCATATTGTCCCAATAGCATGCTTATCTGTCCCTATGGACAGTTTTAGCATTCTGGGAGATTCTTATAATGCTCCTATCAAAACAAAACACATAATGATTAACCTGGAGCAAAGTCATGAAAATCACTCAAATTCGCAATGCGACACAAATTATCGATTACGCAGGCAAAACGTTTCTAATCGACCCAATGTTGGCACCAAAGGGTATGTACCCTGGATTTGAAGGGACGGCAAATTCACATTTACGTAACCCAACAGTAGAGTTACCACTTTCTCTAGATGACATCATCAATGTAGACGCAGTTCTGTTGACTCATACTCACCCTGACCATTGGGATGAGACTGCTGTAAATGCAATCCCTAAAGATAAGCTATTGTTTGTACAGCATGAAGGGGATGAGGCGATTGTTCGTGGACAAGGCTTTACCAATGTACAAATTTTCTCAGAAGAGACAGATTTTCACGGTATTTCATTTACTCGTACCGTATGTCAGCACGGTCCTGAAGCGGCTTTTCAGCATGAGCAAATGGCAGAAATTTTGGGTGAAGTAACCGGCGTTATCTTCTCCCATAATGATGAAGAAAAACTGTATGTTGTTGGCGATACGATTTGGATCCCAAGCGTTGAAGAAACAATGAAAAAAGAGCGACCAGGAGTTGTCGTTCTTAATACAGGTTGGGCACATGTACTTGGCTTTGGTCCGATCATCATGGGCAAAGAAGACGTGTTGAAAACGCACCAAGTTCTGCCAGAAGCTAAAATTGTTGCGACACATATGGGTGCAGTGAACCATGTTTTGGTTACTACGCAAGAAATGCGTGATTACGCTCAAGCAAACATGATTAGTGATTTCGTCTTCGTCCCAGAAGATGGCGAGACCGTATCGTTATAAGCTTTATATTAGGGGGTAAGCATGAGCGCAGAAAAAAACATTGAACTGGTCAAATCTTTTTACCAGTCTATTGAGGATAATGATTATGACGCTGTGGCATCTATGTGTCATGAGCAGTTTACTTTTTATTCTCAAGTAGATACACCTTTAAATATTGATGGGTTCCTTGCTCAAGAGAAGGGAAATATGGATGGTTACCCAGGTTTTACTTTTCGCATACATGACATTTTTGCGCATGATGACAAGGTAGCCTGCTACATGATATTTGAAGGCGTTCATTCAGCGCCAATGCATGATATTCAGCCAACTCATAAGAAGGTGCGTTTCTCTTTAATGATGTTATTGACCATTAAAGACGATAAAATCATTGAAAAACGAGCGCACTTTAATGAGTCAGAGATAATGAAACAATTAGAAGTCTAGCGCTTGAGTATATAATTACAGAGTCGTGCATTATCGCGACTCTGTTTCTTACTTTGGAAAGCTTTCATGCACTCATCAGAAAATCACTCGATTCCTTCCGTAGCGGTTATTGTTATTAACCAATTCAGTCCATTTCATATTTCTGTTCCAAGCATTGTTTTTGGGCGTGATACGCTGAATGAAACGTTTTTCGACCTCAAATTTGTCGCGGGGGAGGAAGGTCCGATTTGGTCAGATATCGGGATGGAAATTCACACGGATGAAGATCTGAGCGTATTGGAACATAGTGATATCATCGTTGTACCTTACTGGCGAAGTGTGGATGAGCGCCCTAATCAAAAACTGATTGATGCTTTATGTGATGCGCACGCACGAGGTGCACTCATTGTCGGACTGTGCCTAGGTGGTTACGTGTTGGCATATGCAGGGTTGTTGTCAGGGAGAAGAGCAGCAACGCATTGGGAGTTAGAGCAAGATTTCATCCAGCGCTTTCCTGAAGTTTCACTCGATCCCAACGCACTATATGTTGAAGACCGTGGTGTTATTACTTCTGCTGGCACAGCTGCGGGGATTGATTGCTGTTTGTATGTCTTTCGGAAGTATTACAGCAGTGCGATAGCGAATCGAGTGGCGAGAAGAATGGTGGTACCGCCATACCGAGATGGAGGCCAAGCACAGTTTATTGAGCAACCTATTCCCGTGAGCACTTCCGACGCTCGTATTAATGCTTTAATGGATGAGATTAGAAGGAACATTAGTCACAAGTATACGCTGGATGAACTAGCGGATTCTGTGATGATGACGCGTCGTACTTTTACTCGAAAGTTTCACAAGGCGACGGGGATGGCATTTGGTGAATGGCTGACGTCTGAGCGACTCAACTTAGCTCAAGACCTTCTTGAGTCTACAGACTTATCAATTGACCAAATTGTTGCGAAAACCGGTTTTAGTTCTGTTCTCATTTTCCGTGATAAATTTAAAGAACGCTATGCAGTCACACCTACTCGATGGCGTAAAACGTTCCATCAAACGGTTTAGACTCAGAAAATCACTCACGCATGTTTAGGTTAGAAATCCTTTTTTGATATTGAAAGATAAGCCGCTGTTTTTTCCACCGTATTCAAATTCGGATACAAATCTAACCATTCTTTGGACTGGAATATGCTGCGTTTTCCTTCGTCTCTTTTGAACCAATTTCGCAACAAGAAACTGATTTTTTTTGCGTCACTAATGAAACATTTGTCCATCTGATTATTCGTTAAATCGAACTGGATTATTTGTTTTCTGATGTCCTGATTGAACTTCTCAAATATGTCCATATTTCACCACTGCGAGCTATAGAGTAGGGCAAGCAAAGGGTAATCTATATCCTAGATAGGAACTTTATGATTTGTGACCAGGTTGTGCTCATTTATCAACTGGTTATTTAATGACCCAATATAGGTAGAAGTCATTTTCAAGTTAACATACTGATTTTTCTTTTATACGATGTTCTCAAGCTTTTTAAATAAAACTAAACATGTCTTGACATGGTAGGGGGCGGCGATTCGAGTTCGCCCAGACCCACCAAATTTAGTTCTTCGTGAACAAACACAAAGCCCGCATTCGTGCGGGCTTTGTCGTATCTAGGTTTAACCAAATCCAGCCCAATGTTTCCCATCTGAACTTTGTCTATTTATAGGCGTAATGTGCACTGAGCCATTCCTTATTGGGCACAGTTAGGAACAATTGCGCCTATCTGTGCCCACGAGCTTGTCGCTTTTATCAACTATCGTTCTTTCTGTGTGCAGTATGTTTTGACTGATACTAGCTCTTTGCTTTCAGAAGCATTCGGCTTCAATAAACTGCCGATAACGAACGTAAGCATGCCCGTAATCATCGTCGGAACGATGGGGTGAACACCACCCATATCGGGTTTGATCCAAACTAAGCTGATGTATACACCAAGCCCAATGACCATGGAGCTAAACGCGCCGGTTGCCGATGCTTTTGACCAGTACAAACCAAGTACCAGCGGCCATAAAAATACGGCCTGCAAACCTCCTAATGCGACAAGGTTCAGCCAGATGATCATATCTGGGGGATTCGTCGCAGCAACAAAGACCAGACTGGCGAAGATAGCCGTCGTCCACAGTGAAATGCGGTTCAGTTTACTGTCTGCACGCTTGTCTTCAACAATCTGAGGATTGATATAGTTTATATAAAGGTCTTTCAGCAGCGTCGATGATGCCTGAATTAGCTGTGAATCGATAGACGACATAATGGCCGCCATTGGCCCTGCGAGAAAAATTCCGGCAAACATTGGGGTCAGAACCGTCATCATCAGTGTTGGCATTATTTGATCCGGGCTGGCAATCTCTGGCACGATCGCTCTTCCTAAGGCCCCGGTCAGGTGAGTCCCAAACATCAGCAATGCAATCATAATTGTACTGATCACCATACCTTTATGCAGAGAAGGGCTGTCTTTGTATGACATGCATCGAACAGCAGCCTGAGGTAACCCGATCACGCCAAAACAGACCAGAACCCAAAAGCTCAGGATAAACGGCTGGCTCAGGAAATGATCCGGACCATATGGTGTCACCAGAGCAGGGTCAATGGAGTGAAGTTTGGTGACCAGGTTTTCCAGACTCCCACCAGCATGAATAACACCAGCCAGCAGAACGATGGTGCCGATGACCATCATCACCCCCTGAACGGTGTCTGTCAGAACAACAGCCCGGAAACCACCAATAGTCGTGTATATGCCGACTGTACAGGCGAATAACAGTAGCCCATTCTGATAGCTGATCCCAAGCACAGTTTGCAACAGGCGGGCACCCCCAACAAATTGCACTACCATTGTTCCGAAAAAGGCCAGAAGCAGAGCAAGTGAAGAGAAGATCACGACTTTTCGGCTCTTAAAGCGGGCATATAACATATCATTGATCGTCAAAGCGTTATGGCGTCTTGCTTCTATCGCAAATTTTTTCCCCAGAACGCCCAGAGTCAGCCAGGTCGCTGGCAGCTGGATCATTGCCAGTAACACCCAGCCCAAGCCCATTTTGTAAGCCGCCCCCGGTCCGCCGATAAAGCTACTGGCGCTCGCATAGGTAGCGGCAAGCGTCATCGCGAGGACAAATCCTCCCATACTGCGGCTTCCCACGAAGTATTCGGTAAGAAAGTTCCCCGGCTTGTGATAACGGCGAGTCAGGAATGCCAGAGAGAAAACCGCAAAAAGGTAAATGCATAAAGGAATAATAAGCTGGCTATTCATAATGTTCGTCGTCGTATTTATCGAGAGGGATATCCTTATAAAGGTATTTAACCATTAGCGCGCATAGCACGGTAAAAAGGATTGGGCCAAGTACACATGACAATACAAACCACAGTGGCATGCCCCAGTATAATTGAGGGAGTTGCAGTTCGTCTTTTGGCGCAGAGAAAACATAGGCACCACAGTACCACCAGGCAAAGTAGCCCAGAGCAAGAAGTATCGCCCAACATGCTTCGCGATTAGCCTGATGGATAAGATCAGAGTTTTTTTGCATAAATTCACTGTTTAGTTAAATCGACTACCGTAGGAGGCATACTCTAAAACAATTGGACTAGAACATTAACAGGTGAGGCCTAATTTTCCATTTTTCAGTGGCTGAAGCTAGTAATGCTCATCGTCAGCCATCAATCAGGTGAACCTAGAGCGAATGCTCGATTTTGTGAACCAACCTTCTTTTATCAATTCAACCTGTTGATTATAAAATATAAGGTGGCTTAATAAAGCTTCAGCATTATGCTACTCACCCCATAACAAGGTGTTATATTTTACAAGGAGTGTAAATGAGAATTGTGAGTTTATTATCGATAAGTCTTTTAGCTTTAAGTGGTTGTGCATCAAAGCAGGAAGTTTATCTGACACAATCACCAATTAAAGTTGAGCGACAGGACTTAGAAGATTATTGGGTTCAGACATCTGAGGATTTTAGGTTCAGTTTAAAGCCACATATTGATGTGCCAAAAATAGATGGTTATGTACAAATTAACTATTTAATAGATTCGAATGGAGAGATATTTAACCCTACAATTGTAGAATCATCTCCCGAGGGGAAGTGGGACTTCATCGCGTTAAAGGCTTTGAGTAAACTAGAATATGTTTCGGCTGAATCTAACACATTAAAAGTACCTGTTTACGTGACTACTGAAATCAGTTTTCAAAGTAGATAAACTTGCCTAAAACGTTTAAGCCTTCTTTTATTAGACAATAGTATCGCTTTGGCTGTGTCAGCAGCCAATTTTTCGCAAACAGCAAAGTTATCGGATCGCGACGGCATTGCCCTAGTGCTATGCCAAATCTTTTCAAAGTTTATTATCAAGGTTAATTCCGAGCAGGGGTTTAGTTTTTATACCTAAAGGTATTACTATCATCAATAATTTCAATTTTTATCGGCACGGCGCCTTTTTTGATGTTGCCTATTTGCTCAAATGCTTCTTGTGAAAGGTCAATGACTCTGCCTTTTACAAAAGGACCTCGATCATTGATTTTGACATCTACCTTTTTGGCGTTTGCTGTATTGGTAACTCTCACGATTGTTCCAAAAGGTAAGCTTTTATGAGCCGCAGTATAAGCTCCTTTGTTATACCGCTCACCACTAGCTGTACGCTTTCCGTGAAACTTTTGACTATACCATGAAGCTTTACCAGTAAGCTGATGTGATCTTGAATAACTTGTCGTTTTATCCTGGCTTATGGCCGAGGCTGAGGAACACCCAACTAACAAGTTAAGGATCAAAGCGACAAAAATGAGGTTAAGTTTTTTCATGCGTTTTAGCTTGTTACACAACATGGTCAGGCTTGCCACTATTACATTAAGTCAGTAGAAAATTGAATGAGACAAGCGCTATCATTCAATACGATTACTGATTCTTTCATAGACTGCATTTAGTTTGGTCATGGGTAAGAAAATTTTTGGATCTTAAATTACCAACGTTAGGCCCTTTTGACGATTGAACGAGATGATTATTCAATTTGACCTATTTCAAGCTCCTCATCATTCGAACGCGTGACATAGTTTGCAGCCGCTTTCGTCTCTTCAAAAGCATTACGCATGGCAAAGCTAAAGTGAGCACGTTCCATTAGCCAATTTATATGGAGAGCTATGCATTTCGATAACACGCAAATAGACAGCAAGGAAAAGACATTTAAGTAAAGTGATCACTAGATAGATCAGTAACAATGAGATTCTTATTGAGCATTTGGTTAATAGTTAGCAATTTGATTATTTTTTGTGCTATAAAGGTGCTCGAATGACTCCCAAGCTGATTCCGGGAGTAGAATTGGAGTAAAGATATGGTTAAATGGTATAAGTTTTATAGTCTAGGTGCGCTGATTGTTTTGACAGGATGTAACCCTGTTGAGCAAGACATTTCCCAAGAAAGCTCAACCCGAAATGAAAAACAATTAGTTTATCCAGCTATGGCTGTACCGTTGCAACCGAATGCAATGGCAGAGGCTAATATTGCAAAACTAAATCATCTCCTGACAGATAAAGAACTCGACGATGAGGCTCGTGCAGAAATCTATTTAAAACGAGGTCTCTATTATGATGAGATAGGGTTAAGAGATTTGGCGAGTACAGACTATGCCAAGTCGCTGCAGATCAACCCTCAACAACCTGATATCTATAATCTGCTTGGGATGTACTACACCCAACTGAGTCAGTTTGATGCTGCCTATGACGCATTTTATTCATCTCTTGAATTGGATCCGAATAATAAGCAGGCCATCTATAACCGTGCAATTGCACTTTATTATGGTGGAAGACCGGAACTTGCACTGGAAGATATGAAAACTTTCCATGAGGACAACCCGAATGATCCTTTCCGTGCTATCTGGTTATACATTATAGAATCGGACGTTGATAAAACTGCAGCAAAGGCAAAGTTACAAGAGAGCTATAAAAACCGCACCGATGAATGGGGTTGGGTGTTAGCGGGTATACTGCTAAACGAAATAACTGAAGAACACGCTGTCAAACTGGTTACTAATAGCACAACAGATAATAAAGTGATGGCACAGCAACTTACCGAAGCTTATTTTTATTTAGGTAAGTATTATATGGAACATGGCGATATGAGCCGAGCGCTATCAGTGTACAAGTTAGCGATATCTTTGAACGTATGCAGTTATAATGAGCATAGCTATGCATATTTAGAGTTAGAGCGTATTTCAAAAGATTTTAAAGCTGCGAAAGAAACGGGTAATACAGAAAAATTTGTTAGTTTAAACTAAGTACCATTTGAAGATACCTAAATAGAAAAGGCGAACAACTCAATGAGTTGTTCGCCTTTTATTAATTCATATCAAAACCTGTCGTTTAGCGACCGTCTTCATTAACTCTGTAGTTGAAATCAACGTCAACAATGGCACGATACTCAACAGTACCTCTAGATACTGGGACTTCCTCAACCCTCACTTGAGCACTTTCTACATTCATACTATGTCCGACAACGCTTTGACCAGTAGGATTCAGTTTCCAACGTAACTGGTTGTCATTTGCGCTCGCTAGTGAATCGTACATATTGAAACCAGCATTGATCGCTTCTTCTTTACTAGCAAATGTATCTGAGTATAGTTTTTTGTTGTTTTGAACCATCCGTTCACCAGCGGTAGCGGTAAACGCAAAAAACATACATAAGATTGTAATTAACGCTTTCATAACAGTACCTTTTAATGAACAGGATATTAGGCACACACAAAGACTAAGTTCCCAATTCATTAGTTCTTGATATCATCCTGATAGTCATCTTCTTAAAACCTTCAAGCTTTCTGCTGTCTGAAAATGAAAAATCAGCTTTGACTTGCATGGATGTACTCCCAAAACAGAGGATCCATACTTAAAAAGTAGCACTAATTTGACCTCGATCAAGTTTTGTTGCTCATTAGTTGAGCGTTCTGTCATTAATGAGTATGGCGATAGGTGGCTATTTTTATTCTTATGTTCTTAGTGATGGCTTTTTAGTCGCTCAATGAGCCCACAGGAGCATCTGGTTTTAGAGTGAGAAGTGCAGTGAGTTTATGTCAGGCTCAGGCTTTTCCTTACCTTTCATACATTTGAAGAACAAAAATACCGCCCTTTACGGGCGGTATTTTGGTTATGGAAGTTGAGTAGAATAGGAGAATAAAACGTTGAAAACCGCAGGACATTAAGCCCTGCAAGCAAAAACCGGTTCGTTTTGCTCAACTATGTTTTCTTTACTTGAGCGAACCTCGAGTAAGTCCAGCTCTAAGTGCAGGGTTTCACTCGTTTTAAGTAAAATTTCTTGATTCAATTGAGGATGTTCGATTAAAGACAACCCATATGACGGAATCATCTCTCTAATCTTCTGCTTCCATTTATCCGAAGCCATCTCGTTACTGAAACAACGTTCAAGTAATTGAAGCATAATCGACGTTGAAACTGATGCACCTGGTGATGCGCCTAATAAGGCGGTGAGGCTACCATCTTCAGCGTGAACAAGTTCGGACCCAAGGTGTAATTCACCACCTTTACCTGGCACATGCTTTATGATTTGTACGCGCTGACCAGCTTGTACCAAAGACCAATCCTTGATGTCTGCCGACGGAAAAAATTCGCGCAGCGCATTCATTCGGTCTTCATTACTCTGTGTTAACTGGCCGAAGAGGTATTTAATAAGATCGAAGCTCTTCATTCCGACTTGCGTCATTGGCAGTAAGTTTGATGGGCGTACGGAATTAAACAAGTCTAATAAGGAACCTTTTTTCAGGAACTTACTTGAGAAGGTTGCAAATGGGCCGAATAGAACCACTTCTTTTCCATCTATGACTCGGGCATCCATATGTGGCACCGACATAGGCGGGGCACCGACAGGCGCTTTGCCATATACCTTTGCTTTATGGGCTCTAACGATGTCAGGCTTTTCGCTTACTAAGAATTGACCACCTACAGGAAAGCCACCATAACTTTTGGCTTCTTTAATCCCTGATTTTTGCAGCAGGGTAAGCGATGCTCCGCCTGCGCCTATAAATACATATTTGCTATGTATGGTGCGAGTTTTGTTATTGCTGAGATCCTTTACTTTTATTTTCCAGGTGCCATCGGGCTGGTGTTTCAGTGAACGGACTTCGTGTTGCAAGTTGAGTTTGAAGTTTTGATTTCTTTTCAGGGAATCAACCATGTGATGCGTCAGAGCACCAAAGTTCACATCGGTACCGAAACGGGAACGAGTGGCTGCAACAGGCTGGCTTGGATCGCGGTTTTCCATCAATAATGGAGCCCAAGAGCGGATCTGTTGTTTATCTTCGGAATAAACCATGCCATCAAAAAGAGCAATAGTTCGAAGCAATTTGAAACGTTTACGCAGAAACTCGACATTGTTTTCGCCAGTGACGAAACTCATATGGGGCACGCTTTTGATAAAGCTACCCGGGTTACTAATTGTGCCTTCCTCAACCAGATAGGACCAAAACTGACGAGATTGTTGAAATTGTTCATAAATATCAACAGCTTTACCTATCGTTACCTGGCCATTTGGCTTCTCTGGTGTGTAATTTGATTCCGCTAGAGAAGCATGCCCCGTTCCGGCGTTATTCCATGCGTTGGAACTTTCTTGAGCGATGTCATCAAGACGCTCAAACATTTCTATTGTCCAGTTGGGCTCTAATTGTTGGATGAATGTACCAAGCGTCCCGCTCATGATACCTCCTCCGATCAAGACAATATCAACCATTTTTTCTCTGTCAGAACTGAGCTGGTTTAATTCATTTATACCAGTTACGTTGTTCATTGGGGTGTAATCTCTCTCTAAAATAACAAGTAGTTGAAAGCGAGGGATACGTTATTG
The DNA here is from genome assembly GCF_026000435.1 of Vibrio sp. STUT-A11. Taxonomy (NCBI): domain Bacteria; kingdom Pseudomonadati; phylum Pseudomonadota; class Gammaproteobacteria; order Vibrionales; family Vibrionaceae; genus Vibrio; species Vibrio sp. STUT-A11. The sequence goes on from NZ_AP026763.1 coordinate 1,649,274, forward strand.
TCTTCAAAGTATTTTGTTTTCATTTTTTGTTGTTATTAACGATTGTGAAAATCGCTTGGATCGCTAAGTTTACTAGGTGCCTCCTGATTGAGCTCTGTTTAAACGTTTTACGATAAATACAGCCCGAAGATAAGTGATCGAGAATAATAAGGGCACTGACTGTACCACGTTGGGTAGTGAGATCGCCACCGTTGTAATGCTTGTGCAATGAAAAATTTGGCGGGCTAGCGGTAATGGTACAAGGGCTATGTGTTTTATTGCTGACTCGTGTGCAACTGAGCGAAAGTAGGATGTTGAATGGTTTTACCTGAGGGTTCAAAAAAGGCCCGGTTGAGATGCGGACCTTAAACAAGACAACGAAAATTACCGTTCAGGAGTTTCGAGTAATTTGATGACGCTCTCTACGGTGTTGTTAAGCGCCTCGCTGTTGTCGAGTTTACCAGAGCTTGCCGGACCAAGTGCACACGTATACAAAATCAGCTGCTTATCGAAAGGCAGATCGAGCTGCTCGTATAAGTCTTGACGGATTTTGGCGTGTTGTTCTGGTTCCTGGCTTGCAAGGCTAACTAGTGTGTCATAAATAAGATTTTTCATTGTAATTACGTTTCTTATTGTTGGGGGTGCATATAGTTTAGTGGTTTGCAAGACGAAAATCCGACGCTTCGGTCACATATCAACGGGTTTAACAGGTATTGGTGTAATTAGCTGGATGAATAATTTGGTGTGTTTTTTATTACTAGCAGTTTTCACTGCCCTAGTGGATTCGTTTGCACTAAAGCTCAAGGAATCATTAAAGTTTTGAGCAAAATCCACCTTGAGAAGCTTCTTATAAGCTTTAATGTACTGAGGTGAGCGAAACAAAAGGTGGCAATATGTTAAGTAAACTAAACAATCGTCTTTCTACCGTGGCAGAGCACATGGCAGACCTTGAATATCAGCTTGGCACTTACCTTCAACCGGGGCAGTATTCTTGTGTCGTGCAAGGTGAAGAGGTATTTCTCGAGTATCAGCACGATCTAGGGTTTGAGAACGCTTCTGGCCAAGCGGAATCGCTATTGAGATTGTTTAATATCCCGTTGAGCGGTGACGAGAGAAAGTTGCTGGTTGAGGTGACAGGTAAGGGCAACACAACCAAACTGCACTTGAATCTATCCTGCGAGAATGAAACTGACCTCTTGCTCAAGTATGTCTGCTCCGAGCTTTTGTCTGCGTTCCGTTCATTAGCAACGTGATAAAGAGAATGCTCAAAAATAAATGAAGGCACTGCAACAGAAAGAGTCATCGAGAGTGATGTAAAGCTCTCGATGAACAGAGTGGCTAGCGAAATTATTTCGCTCTTTTTGATACTTATTTGGTCAAAACCCAATTACGCTGGTGGATGGTTCTCAATCCAGTGTCTTGCAATGTCTTCACGGGTTGCTACCCAAACTGCGTCATGAGATTGAATGTAATCTAAGAAACGTTTTAACGCTTTGAAGCGACCTGGCTTACCAACCACACGACAGTGCAGACCGACCGACATCATTTTCGGAGTTTCTGAGCCTTCTTCGTACAGGCAGTCAAAGTGGTCTTTCAGATATTCAAAAAACTCGTCCCCGTGACTGAAGCCGTAAGGGGAGGAAAAACGCATATCGTTGGTGTCTAATGTATACGGGACCACAAGGTGTGGTCGTGTGCTGCCTGCGTTATTTTTGTCTGACACTTGTGTCCAGAAAGGCAGGTCATCACCGTAATAATCAGAGTCGTATAGCATGCCGTTTTGTTCCGCGACAAGTTCACGTGTATTTGGTGAATCACGTCCGGTATACCAACCAATTGGGCGTGTGCCTGTCAGCTCTTCGATGATATCCAGTGCTTGAATCATATGCTCGCGTTCAACGTCAATTGGCGTGTTCTGATAGTGCAACCATTTCAGGCCGTGACAGGCAATTTCATGCCCTTCTTCAACGATCGCTTTGGTGACTTCTGGGTTACGCTGCAATGCAGTAGCAACGCCAAACACGGTTAGTGGAAGCTCGCGACGTTTAAACTCGTTTAAGATTCGCCAAACACCGACACGGGAACCGTATTCGTAGAGTGACTCCATACTCATGTGTCGGTCATTATACGCTTCTGCTCCTGCGATCTCAGAAAGGAATGTTTCTGAATGCTCATCACCATGAAGTACGCAGTTTTCACCACCTTCTTCATAGTTAAGTACAAATTGCACGGCAATCTTAGCGTTATTTGGCCAGTTGGCGTGAGGAACGTTATCTCTTCCGTAACCGATATAGTCGCGAGGGTTATTTTCTTCCATAAAGTAAACCTTGATATTAAAAATATTTAGTGAAGTGTGGGATAGTTTTCAAAATCGCCCGCTTAATACAGAGCAACATATTCAAACCATCCCGTCATTCTGAACAGCGACGGAGGAGCGTGATTCAGAATCTAGTTTAAGAGTGCATTAATGTTAGGGTAGTTCTAAAACCTCACAGCATGCTGATATTAGATTCCTAGTCTCGCTAATGCTCGCTGGAATGACGAGATGAGCTAAAATTGGGGTTTCAACTCATAGGCTCGTTAAGCGATCAAAATCCGATAGCTGCTGTGTTGTCTTTATTATTGCGACCAGTGCTTGAATATACCGTGGATTGGCTTCACCAAAGGCGCTGCGTATTGGCCACTTTTCGATGTTGTTAGTTTGAGTTGGTGCAGAGACTCTGCGAGTTTCACTGCAGCAACAACGCCATCGATCACAGGTACGTTCAGTTGTTCTGAAAGCTCGTTGGCTAAGTCAGACATGCCAGCACAACCGAGTACGATGGCTTCGGCACCGTCTTCTTTGATCGCTTTACGGCATTCTTCAGCAAGTAGCTGATAAGTGTCCATACTTAGAGATTCAAGTTCCAATACCGGAATATCTGTCGCTCGAACACCGCTGCACAAGTGGTGGTAACCGTAACGTTGAAGAAGATGTTCACTAGCAGGTAACGTTCTGGTCATGGTAGTGACGACACCAAAACGGTAAGACACCAAACTCGCTAGCTGGAATGCGGCACCTGCAATACCAATCACTGGCTTGGTAGCAATTTCACGTGCCGCGTCAAGAGCAGGATCACCGAAGCAGGCGATAATGTGTGCATCGACACCTTGCTCTTCGCCAGTGCGAATCACATCAAGGAGCGCTGCAGCAGCGAGCGTTTCGTCAAATGCACTTTCAATACTTTCCGGGCCGTCAACGGGTGAAGACGCAATGATTTCTGTGCCAGGTAAGGCAACGGTTTGTGCGCTGACCGCGATTTTGTCTGTCATTCCCTGACAAGTATTAGGGTTGATCAAATTGATTTTCATTTTGTATTAGTCCGTTTCGCAAAAAAGTTGATGAAAATTAACCGGCTCTTTAGATTTCGATTCCAACTCCAATGACGATTTGATCACGACCAAGTGATGCTTCATCCATTGCTGAGCTTTTTCATCCTGAAAGTTGTCGAGCAGTTCTATAAGTTCTGAGTGAGAGCCACAGTCGCAGCTCACGCTATGTTTTGAGCCATACGCAGCGATGACCAGTGAAGAGCGGTAACAAAGCTGTTCAACAAACTCGGCCAATACGGAATTACCTGATTGTTTGGCCAGTTCATAGTGAAACTTAGCGGTTAGTTGGATAGATTCGGCTAAATCACCATGCTGGGTCGCTTTATCTTCCTGAGTAACAATGGAGCGCAAGTAATTAGACTGCTTTTCGTCCCAGTTACGAAGAATATCGGTGATCAGTAATGGCTCGAGTAAAATGCGGCTATTCAATACCTCTTCGGCTTCCTGTTTGCTTGGGCTGTTCACATGAGCGCCTTTATTAGGTTGAATAACCACAAATCGTTCAAGTGCTAACCGTTGCAACACTTTACGAATGCCAGTTCGGCTTACACCAAAAGCTTCTGACAGCTTGTCCTCAGGAAGACGCTCCCCAGGTTCAAGTTTGTGCTCAACAATTGCTTTCAATATTTGTTGATAGATTTTTTCATCGTTTGACATAGGTAATCGACCCAAATTTTTTATCCAACCCAACAAAGCAATATGTATACCACTAAACAAGTCTGCATGCACTATTGTATACAATCTTATTATAAATGTTTGCCTGTTATAGCCTCTTTATTGTTTATCTATTCAAATTACTTGACCAAAAGGACAGGTGAGTTGAGTATATATGCACTGCTTGTGGCACCAAAAATGTGCACTATGGTCAAATCTGGTGCGCTATAAGGGCGATTTCATGGGGCAAGTTTCACCAATTCGTTGTATGGCGGGGGGTTTCAGAATTGGCACGCTAATTGTATTTGGGATTGTATACAATTAGTAATGGAGATAAGCACATGAAAAAGGAATTACCTGTTAGCCCAAGGCTAAGCAACGAGGACCTAGCGCCAGAGAAGGAACAGAAGTGGGGCTGGTATAGCATCTTCGCGTTTTGGATGTCAGACGTGCACAGTGTAGGGGGATATGTATTTGCAGCGAGTTTATTTGCGCTTGGATTAAATGGTATCCAAGTGTTCATCAGTTTGTTAGCGGGGATATCAATTGTATTAGTATTTGCCAACTTGATGGGTAAGCCAGGACAGAAAGCGGGTGTTCCGTTCCCTGTCGTCGCTCGTATGTCGTTTGGTGTGTTTGGTGCGAATATTCCAGCTGTGATTCGAGGCATTATTGCTGTCGTTTGGTACGGTATTCAAACTTACTTAGCATCAAGTTCGTTCATTATCTTGCTGCTGTACTTCTTCCCATCGATGGAGAGTTTAGCAAATGACTCGTTCCTAGGTTTATCTTACTTAGGTTGGGTTGGCTTTAGCTCAATGTGGGTACTGCAAGCAATCGTATTTATGTTCGGTATGGACATGATTCGTAAAGTAATTGATTGGTCTGGCCCTGCGATTTACATCGCGATGTTTGCCCTTTGTGCATACATGATCAATCTGGCAGGTTGGGAGAACATCAGCTTTAACCTAGGTAAAGAAACACTGGTTGGTTCTGAAGCAATCATTCAGATGGTCATCGCTACAGCATTGGTTGCAGGTTACTTTGCGGGTCCAACACTTAACTTTAGCGACTTCTCTCGTTACTGTTCAAGCTACAAAGACTTGAAGATTGGTAACTTGTTGGGTCTGCCACTGAACTTTATTGTGTTCTCTCTGTTCAGTGTGGTTATTGTGTCAGCATCGATTCCAGTTTTTGGTGAGATGATTGTTGACCCGGTTGAAACAGTTAAACGCCTTGATTCTGGCTTAATCACGGTTCTTGGTGCATTGACCTTTATTTTCGCGACAGTCGGTATCAACATTGTGGCGAACTTTGTTGCACCAGCGTTCGACTTCTCGAATGTGTCACCACAGAAAATCAGCTTTAAAATGGGTGGTTTCATTGCAGCGTTTGGTTCAATCCTACTGACTCCTTGGAACCTGTTTAACAACCCAGAAGTGATTCACTACACAGTTGACGTTCTGGCCGCGATGATTGGTCCACTATACGGCATCATCATTGTTGACTACTTCATTGTGAAGAAAGGACAAATCGATGTCCCATCGCTTTACACTGAATCGCCACAAGGTCAGTACTGGTACAAAAACGGCGTTAACATGAACAGTGTTTACGCGCTAGTGATAGCAAGTGTCGCTGCCATTATTGCGACCTTCTTTGTCACTGAATTAGCGAACTACGCGTTGTTTATCGGTGGTCTGATTTCAGCAATCGTTTATAAGCAGCTGATGCAAAAAAAATTGTTTTGGGTATCAAAATCAGCTTTAGCAAAGCAACAATAAAGAACTTTATGCGTGGCTTTAATTTGAATTAAATCGCCAACCTAAAGATAAAGTAAACAAGTAACTCATTAGCTGGTTACTTGTTTACTTCAAAGGAATGAGAAGAATGGAAATCGATCAACGTATTTATTGTACCCAAGGGCCTGATTACCTGCCGGCTTTAAAACAAGGCTCACTGAATGGGTTGAGTTTTGTCTTTAAAGATCTGTTTGACGTAGAGGGTTTTGTCACTGGTGCAGGAAATCCTAAGTGGCTAGAGACGCACAACAAAGCAGAAAGCTCTTCTCCACTTATCATCTCGCTTCTGAACGAGGGAGCAGAGTGCAAGGGCCGAGTTCAAACTGATGAGTTGGCTTACAGCCTGAATGGTATTAATGTTCACTATGGCACGCCTGTCAATCCTTTGGCACCTGACTGTTTACCGGGTGGTTCTTCAAGCGGCAGTGCTGTTGCGGTAGCGAAAGGCGATGTTGATTTTTCTATCGGAACAGACACTGGTGGTTCAGTACGTGTTCCAGCGAGTTACTGCGGCCTTTTCGGCTTACGCCCAACCTTGGGGCAGTTGTCATTGGCAAACAGTTTCACTCTGGCAGAAAGCTTCGATACTGCTGGTGTATTTAGCCGAGACCTATCAACGCTGAAAAACGTGTATGCATGTCTTGGCCCTGAAACTCAGACTCAAACTGTCGCGAAAACACTGATTTTGGATCAAAGCTTGTCAAAAACTCTGGGAAATGAACGCCTAGAGGAACTGAAGCAGTGGGCTGACAGTGCAAATATTCAGCTTGAATTCAGCAATGCTCTGCAAGACGCAGGCTATGACTTGGGTGACTTGAGTGCATTATTCAGAACTATTCAAGGTTATGAAATTATTGACCGCCATAGCGCGTGGCTTGATGAGTGGCAACATACACTGGCACCTGCAATACAAGAACGAGTTGTATGGGCGCGTACCATTTCGGCTCAGGATTATCGTGAAGGGAAAGAACAACAAGCGAAGTTTACCAGCTGGCTGGCTGAGCAACTTGCGGACAAGGATACGTTGTGGGTATTACCAACCACCCCAGGAAAATCACCTAAACTCACGACTCCAGACGCAGACTTAGCGCAATATCGCTCTGATCTTATGGGTCTAACCAGTCTCGCGGGTTTAAGTGGATTCCCTCAACTTCATATTCCAATGACTAACATTACAAATGGACCTTGTGGTGTGTCATTGCTTGGTTCTACTAACAGCGAATACGACCTGATTGCGACGGCGTCGTCTTTAATCAAAGGAGAGTCTTAATGGTGTTTCAAACCGCATTTACCGCCCCACATCACAAAGCAACGGAAGTGGGAAAACAAATCTTAGAAAAAGGCGGAACGGCTGCTGAAGCAATGGTCGCGGCTGCATCAATGATTGCAGTGCAGTACCCGCATATGAACAGTATTGGCGGTGACGGTTTTTGGTTAATCAGTAAACCGGGAGAAGCGCCAGTTGCAATCGATGCGTGTGGAGCGGCGGCACTATCAATCGACCCTGACTACTACCGCTCACTGGGAAGTGAACTGCCTGAAAAAGGTGGCGAAGCCTGTATTACCATGGCAGGTACAGTCGCCGGTTGGCAAAAAGCGCTGGAAATCGACGGTGGCAAACTGCCTTTAAGCACTCTGTTACAACCTTCTATTGACGCTGCACGAAACGGCATTGAAGTTACACAAAGCCTTGTCGATGCGAGTGTAAAAACCTTTGAGCGCTTAAAAGATGAAGCTGAATTCAGCCGTTTGTTCCTTGATAACGGTGAAACCTTAAAACTTGGTGCAACAGTGGTCAACCCAGCTCTGGCAAAAACGCTGGAAAGATTGGCAGAAGTAGGCTTGGATGACTTCTACCAAGGTGAAATTGCAGCGCAAGCAGCGAAAGAATTGCAAGAGGCAGGAAGCCCGTTAACCATCGAAGACTTTCACCAACACGATGCGCTGGTTACCACACCTTTGACTGTCGAGACATCAAAAGGTCAGCTTTATAACCTGGGTGCACCGACTCAAGGATTGGCATCGTTATTAATTTTAGCGATATACGATCGCTTAGCATCGCAAGCAAACTCAGAACTAGACCATATTCATTTGCTCGTCGAAGCGACAAAGCAAGCATTTATCATCCGCGACAAGGTCGTTACCGATGAGCGCTATTTAACTAAGCCACTGCAAGAGTACTTAGATGAAAGTGTGGTGGCTGAGTGCGCAGAGCGTATCTCATTAACCCAAGCGCAGCCATGGCCTTATCAGGCAAAACCGGGCGACACTATCTGGATGGGCGCAACCGACCAATACGGCACAATGGTGAGTTTCATCCAGAGTGTTTACTGGGAGTTTGGCTCTGGTGTGGTACTTCCATCAACCGGAATTATGTGGAACGTCAGAGGCAAAAGCTTCTCGCTAGATAGCGAAAATCACAATGCTTTAGTACCTGGCAAAAAGCCGTTCCATACCCTGAACCCAGCTTATGCTGAGCTTAAAGATGGCCGCCGCATTGTATACGGAACCATGGGCGGAGAAGGGCAACCGCAAACTCAGGCATGTTTATTCAGCCGCCACATTTACCAAAACATGTCTCTGCAACAAGCGGTGTCTATGCCACGATGGCTACTGGGCAGAACTTGGGGCGATGCGACAAACAACTTAAGACTTGAAGAAGACTTGTACAGCGAATACGGGCAAACATTAACGCAGATGGGCCACCAAGTGACTCAGGTTGAAAACTTGAGCGAGCTGATGGGACACGCGGGAGCAATAACCCTAGATCAGCAAGGACAGGCAGACGCAACGAGTGACCCTCGCAGCGATGGCGATATATTTTTAGGAGAGAGATAATGACAACTCAAACGCTATTTGAAACTTTGAACCCACCACAACGTTTGCTAATGGGTCCAGGCCCAATTAATGCCTATCCACGTGTGCATCAAGCCATTTCACAGGCTTTGATCGGTCAGTATGATCCGGTTATGACTGGCTACATGACGCAGGTTCAGTCGCTATATCGCGGTGTATTCGAAACTCAAAACCAACAAACTATGCTGGTAGATGGCACGGCTCGCTCAGGTATCGAAGCGGTACTTGTCTCAGTCATTAAGCCGGGCGACAAAGTACTTATCCCTATTATTGGTCGTTTTGGTCACCTGTTGGCTGAAATCGCGAACCGTGTTGGCGCAAAAGTACAAACCATCGATGTTGAATGGGGTGAAGTGTGTCCACCGGAACTGGTTGAAAAAGCGATCAAAGAGTTTCAGCCAAAACTACTGGCGACGGTCCAGGGTGATACTTCAACAACCATGAATCAGCCTCTGGCAGAGTTTGGTGAAATCTGTAAACGTCATGGCGTGTTGTTCTACTGTGATGCCACTGCATCGATTGCTGGTAATGAGCTTAAAGTCGATGAATGGAATCTTGATGCGGTTTCAGCTGGCCTACAAAAATGTCTTGGCGGTCCTTCTGGTAGTTCTCCAATTACGTTGAGCGATCAATGTGCGGACCTTATCAACCGTCGTAAACACGTCGAAGCAGGCATTCGTGCAGATCACCACACCGCTGGTGAAGAAGAAATCATTCGTTCTAACTACTTCGATTTGTCGATGATCATGGATTACTGGGGTCCTGAACGTCTTAACCACCACACAGAAGCAACCAGTATGCTTTACGCAGCACGTGAATGTGCCCGCATCTACCTTGAAGAAGGCGCTGATAACGTGATTGCTCGCCACAAGCAAGCGGGTGAGGCAATGGCGTGTGGTCTGCAAGCGATGGGCTTAGAGCTGTTTGGTAACCAGAAGTACAAAATGAACAACGTTGTCGGTGTCTACATCCCTAAAGAAGTGGATGGCAACAAAGTGCGTCAAGAGTTGCTTAATAGTTTTGGCATTGAGATTGGTACGTCATTTGGTCCATTGGACGGCAAAATCTGGCGCATCGGTACCATGGGCTACAATGCACGCCAAGAAGCGGTATTAACCACACTTGCAGCGCTGGAAGCGATCCTTATCCGCAATAAAGCCAAAATCATTCCGGGCCAGGCAGTGATTGCCGCGATGGAAAAATATGTTTAACGCCATTGGAGGGTGAATCAAGGATGAGCAAATTGGATGCCCAACGCATTATGGAACGTGCCGATCAACTGGCTACGTTTACCTCGATGCAAGATGGATTAAAGCGTACTTACTTATCGCTGGAGCATAAGCAGGCGCACCATCAACTCGGCGAATGGATGCAGCAAGCCGGGCTTGAAACATGGCAGGACAGTGTTGGGAACCAGTGGGGAAGGAAGGTATCTTCCAACCCTACCATGCCAACGCTAATTATCGGCTCTCACAGTGATACTGTTGCAGATGCGGGAAAATATGATGGAAACCTGGGGATACTCGTTGGTATTTCCTCGTTGGCGCAGCTCAAGAATGTTGAGCTGCCATTTCATGTCGATGTTGTCGCGTTTGCCGATGAAGAGGGCACCCGCTTCAACAGCACATTGATTGGTTCGAGCGCAGTTGCGGGTGTATTTGACCAAAACTGGCTGTCCCTGAAAGACAGCGATGACGTGACAATGTCACAGGCTATGGTTGAATTTGGTCTGTCTCCGCAAGAGGTCGGCAAGGATAGCCGTTCGCCAGATGAAGTGATGGCTTACCTGGAAGTGCACATTGAGCAAGGCCCTGTACTTGAAGCTCAGAACCAGCCTGTTGGTGTGGTGACTGGTATCGCCGGTGCGAAACGTTTCCAGTTTCAAGTAAAAGGCTTAGCAGGTCACGCAGGTACAGTTCCAATGGACATGCGTTTGGATGCCTTGTGTGCTGTGGCTGAAATGATCACTGCCATTGAGCAATATGGCAGTGAAAACAACGTCGTAGCGACAGTCGGTAAATGTGAAGTCGCACCTGGTTCTGTGAATGTTATTCCTGGTGAGGTTAACTTTACTTTAGACGTTAGAAGCCTGGAACAGTCAGATCTTGAGCGTGCTTGTGATGACCTACTGACGTCACTTAACGCGATTGCTGAGCGCCGTGAAGTAAGCTTCTCGGATAAACTGCTGTACCAAGCGAGTGCCGTGCCGTGTAACGCTTCACTACAAAGCCAGTGGGGTGACATTGTTGAGGAAGTGACTGAGTCTGAACCGGTATTTCTACCAAGTGGTGCTGGACATGATGCACTTGCGATGGTGCACTTAACGGACGTTGCAATGCTGTTTGTCCGTTGCGATAAGGGCATTAGTCATAACCCACTGGAAAGTGTTCAAGAGGATGACGTCGCGGTTGCTCTGCAATGTTTGACGCAAATGATCCTCGCTCAGCAGGAGCGCGAAACCGATGGAAACTAAACAACCACTGACGCATTCCGTTGTGCTGGGGATCGCAGGAAACTCGCCGGGTTATTTGGCACAGACCGGAGAGATCGCCGCGTTCAGCGAACAGCAAAAAGCCCAACAGCAGGAAGCACAGCGCCCACGAGCGCTGTTTCCTATGTTTGTTCGTCAACTTAGCGACTCTTATCTCGGACAGATGCCTTTCAGCTCATCTAAATTGGTGTTGCCTGAAGAGCAAGATGCCAAGGTTCAGATGGAGCCTGAGGTTGCGATTAAATGCAGCGTTACCTATACAGAGCAAGGCTTGGTTGCCGCTCTTACCCCTTTTGCGCTGACGTTAATCAACGATGCAACCTACCGCAACAAAACGGTATCTAAGCTAGCTGAGAAGAAGAACTGGGGCGCTTTTAGTAAGGGGATTGCCGAACTAGAGCTTCCTGTTGACTCATTTTCTGAGCAGACACCGCTTGATCATCTCAGATTGTGCGGCTTTCATAGCCGGAATGGGCAATGGCACTTGTGCAGTCAAGATGTGTCGGTGACGGAGTATAACGTTTTCTACCACTCCCTGACGGATTGGCTGGTGGAGACGATCAATAACCAAGCCGATGATGGCGCTATGCATAATACGCACAGTTTGTTCGTTGAAGCGAATCAACCAAGTGAAATTACTATTGCGATTGGCGCACCGTGTTATACAGCGTACGGTGAAGACCATCAGTTGCTTGATGGTGACCGGGTAGTTGTTTGTGTATACGATGACAGAGAGCACCAGTTAAGTGATATTGAGGCCATGATAGACTGTCCACCAGATCAGTGGCTAACTGCTTCGAGTATGATGTGGTTAGCGCAAACGGTTTATAAGAAACAATAAAATAATTAGCAAGGTAACAAAGAACGATGAAAACACAACGAGATCTGGCCAGCGCATTCTTTCGCATTGGCTTGTTTGGATTCGGCGGCGGCCCCACGATGATCCCTTTGGTTCATAAAGAAGTGGTCGACAATTATAAGTGGATGAGTGACGACGAGTTTGCCAACGTACTCGCCATTGGCAACACGCTACCTGGCCCAATTGCGACTAAAATGGCGGGTTATATCGGCTATAAAGTGGGTGGCAAGATAGGCTGTATCAATGCAGTTTTCATGACAATTATCCCACTGATTATCGTCATGATTGCGGGTTTAGGTTTACTCAACGAGTACCGCGATAAGCCATGGGTAGCGGGTATGGCTCAAGGGGTTTTACCGGTTGTGTCGTGGATGATGGCCAAGCTGACTTATGATTTCTTGCTCAAGGGTTATAAAGCACTCGGTGCAATTGCAACCGGTATTGGTATTGCGCTGTCTGTTTTGTTTATTGTGGTATTGGGTGTTCATCCGGGGCTGGTTGTAGCGGCAGTGCTACTTGCAGTATTGGTGAAACCAGACCCAAAGCCTAGTGCCGCAGAGCAAAACCTAAAACCAGAAAATAAAAAGGGATAAGCATGCAACTTTATATCGATATCTTCTTAGCATTTTTTATTCCTAACATTGTCGGTTATGGCGGTGGTCCTGCAATCATTCCTCTAATCGAGGCACAAGTGGTTGGCCAGTATGGTTGGATGAATGCCAGTCAGTTTGCCGAAGTCCTCGCTTTAGGTAACGCGCTTCCAAGTCCGATTGCGACAAAAATGGCGGGCTACATCGGTTATGAAGTTGGTGGAACGATTGGCGCATGTATCGCCGTGTTCGCGACGGTAGCACCTACCATCATCATCATGGTACTTGCGATGAGTGTGCTGTACAAATACCGCAACTCGCCAAAAGTAAAAGCGTTAGGTGCATGGGTACTGCCGATCATTTTCACTTTGATGCTATTGCTGAGCTACAAGCTGATCATGTCTGGTGGTGAGGCTGGCTGGGGACATTTTGCGTTGCTATTTGTCGTCGCGGGTCTGTGTCTGGAAAAATTCAAAGTCCATCCAACTTATGTGATTTGCGCAAGTTTAGCCTATGGTGCCTTCTTGCTGTAGTTTGCGCTTGTTTAAACAGACTGTGTAAATATTTAACTGGGCCGATACAAACGTGTATCGGCCCAGTTTTTAACGCATCCTTAATTCTTATCTTCAAAACTCACTTCATCGCCAATCCGACAAACTTTTTCACCACTTGCTAGTCTTTCTAACAAAACTGACACTTCTGCTTTAATACCAGGCACTTAAAGACTCTTATAGAGTCATTCCAGCGAGCCTTAGCGAGACTAGGAATCTAGTATCCGCGCACTGAGAATATAGAGAAATACCTTTGATCACCAAGTGCTCTGCTAGAAGATCCTGAATCACGCCTCTTCGTCGCTGTCCACAATAACGGTAGACTGGAATATTCTGCTCACTATTAAGTGAACGGGATTACACCTCCCTTTGCATTACAACTTCTCATCATTATCTGTCTCCTTGCTGTTACAGACATGTAACTTGCTCGCTTAAAAATCGAGATTTGCATCACTAAATATTGGCGAAATCTGCTCAATTTAGCTGTGCTCATAGCCCAATTTATCGAGGTGTAATTATATAAAAACAAGTTAAAACAACATAGTGCACTATGTGCACCTAAAGTTGAGTTGCGGTTGTGGATATAGCCGCTCTGCATGTACGTTTCAGTAACAAAATAAAAACATTTACACGGCCTGACTCCTTCAGAACGCGAATGGGTAGGCTTTTCCCTAGCGATCTACGTGATCAAATAGGGTTCCGATAACTTGAACGTACCTGGAGAATTCAAAGTGACAGTATCCACTTCCCAAAGCACAGTCTCGACTGCCTATTATGATTCAGAAGTGATGATTATTGGGGCTGGTCCAGTTGGTTTAATGATTGCGAACTATCTTGGCGCCCAAGGCATTAACGTAACGGTAATTGAACAACTGCCTACACTTATCAATTACCCACGCGCGATTGGTATTGATGATGAGAGTCTAAGAACGTTTCAGGCAGTAGGGTTAGCTTCAGAAGTAGTCCCTTACACAACGCCATATCATGCCATGCGCTTCCTCACCCCGAAAGGCCGTTGTTTTGCCGATATTCAACCAAATACTAACGAGTTTGGTTGGTCGAGAAGAAACGCTTTTATTCAGCCAAAGGCCGATCGAGCCCTTTATGATGGCTTAGAGCGATTTTCGAATGTCAATGTGCTGTTCTCACGTGAATTGGTTAATTTTGGTCAAGATGATGAACGTGCATGGGCAAACCTTACTAACGATAAAGGTGAAGAAGAACAAGTCTCTGCCAAGTACATGATTGCATGTGATGGCGGTAATAGCTTTGTCCGTCGTAACCTAAACATCTCGTTTGATGGTGAAACCGCCCCAAACCAATGGATCGTTATGGATCTGGAAAATGATCCAATTGGTACGCCTAACATCTATCTATGTTGTGACGCCGAACGTCCATATGTATCCGCAGCATTGCCACAAGGCATTCGTCGCTTTGAATTTATGGTCATGCCGGGTGAAACTGAAGAGGAACTCAGCAAGCCAGAAAACATGGATCGCCTGTTGAGCAAAGTGTTGCCATCAACAGAAAACATCAAATTTATCCGTCAACGTGTTTACACCCATAATGCTCGTCTTGCGGGAAAGTTCCGTGAAGGTCGAATCCTGCTAGCAGGCGATGCGGCGCACATTATGCCAGTTTGGCAGGGGCAGGGTTACAACTCAGGTATGCGTGATGCGAATAACCTGGCGTGGAAACTGTCTCTAGTGGTTAAAGGGCTGGCGGCCCCAAGTTTATTAGACACCTATCAACAAGAACGTCGTGACCATGCGAAAGCGATGATCGATCTGTCAGTTTTAGCCGGTAAGGTACTGGCTCCAGCTAAAAAATGGCAGGCAACGTTACGTGATGGCGTATCCTGGCTGTTGAATTATGTGCCACCAGTTAAGCGTTACTTTGTCGAAATGCGCTTTAAACCAATGCCTAAGTATCATCAGGGTGTGGTTGTTGAAGCTAAGCCTGCACTTAAAGACTCACCGGTGGGCAAACTGTTTATTCAGCCTATGGTTCGAGTGGGTAATGAGATCAGCAAACTTGATGATGTCATCGGTCAAAGCTTCGCAATCATCGCATGGGGCACCGACCCAATGCAGGGATTGAGTGAAGCAGAGATCCAACACTGGCAGCAACTCGGTACCAAGTTTATTCAAGTAGTTCCTTCAGTGCAGCTTAAGTCTCAGATCCAGACACATCCAGATGTGCTTTGTGTTGGAGATGAAACCTATGCGCTGAAAGATTGGTTCGGTCGCTACCCAGCTTCTGTCGCCATTATCCGACCTGATCGATTCGTTGCGAGTATTGCTATTCCACAGTCGATCAACTCAGTCTGCCAACAAGTACGTAAAGCGCTCAGCACAACTACTGTTCTGCGTGAAACTGCATCGAAAGTAGGTGCGCACGACAAGAAGGTAGCGTGATATGAGTAACGTCTATTTGCACTGTTTGTCGCATACACCGTTGGTTGGTCACTTTGACCCGGCACCAGAGGTTCTCAGTGAGGTTAATAGCGTTATTGAGGACGCTAAAAAGCGCATTGATGAGTTTGAACCAGAGTTGGTGATCTTGTTTTCCCCTGATCATTACAACGGATTTTTCTACGATGTTATGCCGTCGTTTTGTATCGGAACGGCCGCTCATGCGATTGGTGATTTTGGTACTTTAGCGGGACCGTTAAACGTACCTCAAGAGCTTGCTGAAGGGTGTGCGCAGTATGTATTAGCGAAAGGGGTGGACGCAGCGGTTTCTTACAACATGCAAGTAGACCACGGTTTCGCTCAACCTCTGGAGTTTCTGTTAGGCAGTCTTGATCGCGTTCCGGTTATCCCAGTGTTCATCAACGGTGTTGCGCCTCCAATGCCTGGTTTTCAGCGTGCTCGCTTATTGGGTGAAGCCATCGGTGAATACGCCAAGAGCTTAAACAAGCGCGTGCTATTTCTGGCTTCCGGCGGTTTATCGCACCAGCCGCCAGTACCTGAGCTAGCCACTGCCAACGAGCATATCGCAGACCGATTAAAAGGCAGCGGTCGCTATCTTCCTGAGGATGAGCGTATTGCACGAACCCAACGAGTCATTAATGCCGCCGTTGAATTTGTTCAAGACCAAAACACGTTACATCCACTAAACCCCGATTGGGATCGCACCTTTATACAGGACCTAGCCAATGGGCACATAAGCAAACTGGATGCGATGAACAATCAGGATCTATCAGATATTGCCGGTAAGTCCACTCATGAAGTGAAAACCTGGGTGGCGGCATGCGCGGCACTGTCTGTCTACGGACCTTACAAACCTGAAGGTTGCTATTACCGCGAGATACCAGAGTGGATCGCCGGATTTGGCTCTATGAGTGCAACCACAACAAATAACACAAAAGCAAAAGCTGTAAACGAGGAGTATAGCAATGTCTAATCTAGTTTTTACTGAACAAGAGACAAGCAAATTTGTTCATATTGAGGAAGGAGACCTCAACCTCAAACTGCATTACAACGATTGTGGCGAGGGAAGTGAAGTCGTGGTCATGCTACACGGCTCAGGACCAGGAGCGACAGGTTGGGCGAACTTTAACCGCAACATACAGCCTTTAGTTGCAGCGGGTTATCGCGTCATCCTTCTTGACTGTCCGGGTTGGGGCAAGAGTGACTCGATTGTTAATACTCAATCTCGTTCCGACCTCAATGCGACAGCATTGAAAGGTGTGCTGGATGCACTGGATATTGAGCGCGCGCATATAATCGGTAACTCCATGGGTGGGCACTCGGCGGTCGCATTCACTCTCTCGTACCCAGAACGCGTAGGTAAATTGATTCTGATGGGTGGTGGTACTGGCGGTGCTAGCTTGTTCACCCCTATGCCAGCAGAAGGTATTAAGCGCCTAAATCAACTTTACCGCGAGCCAACTATCGAAAATCTTAAAGAGATGATGGATATCTTCGTGTTTGATACCAGCGACCTGACTGAAGAACTATTCCAGACGCGTTTGAACAATATCCTGGCTCGCCAAGATCATCTTGATAACTTCGTTAAAAGCATCGAAGCCAATCCAAAACAGTTCCCGGATTTCTCTGCTCGATTAGGCGAGATTAAAGCCGATACTCTGGTCGTTTGGGGTCGTCAGGACCGTTTTGTTCCGTTTGATACCAGCTTACGTTTGATGGCAGGCATCCCTCAGGCGCAACTGCACGTTTTCAACCAGTGCGGTCACTGGGTGCAGTGGGAGCATGCTGATACGTTCAACCGATTGGTTGTCGACTTCATTAAGCATTAAGGAGAGAACCATGTCTGACAAGATAGAACAACTGGCACAGAGACTGCGTGAAGCAGAGCTGCAAAACCTGCCAATCTCTCCACTGCGTGACGAGATCGAAGGCGCTGGTGTACAGCAAGCTTACGCTATCCAACGTATGAATGTATCCGTAGCGGTCGAGCAAGGTCGTCGCATCGTCGGGCGTAAAATCGGTCTGACTAACCCTAAGGTTCAGGCACAGCTGGGCGTTGATCAACCGGACTTTGGCACTCTGTTTTCCGACATGTGTGTCGGTGACAATGAAGTGGTGCCATATGAAGCGGTCTTGCAGCCAAAAATTGAAGCGGAAATCGCACTGATTTTGGCGAAAGACTTACCGCAAAGTGACCCGACTATTGCCGAAGTGATGGACGCGATTGGCTGGGTAGTACCGGCTTTAGAAATCGTTGGTAGCCGTATTCGTGACTGGGATATTAAGTTTGTTGATACCGTGGCGGACAACGCTTCCAGTGGCTTGTATGTGTTGGGCGGACCAGCGCGTACAGTAGACGGTCTGGATTTTCGCGGCGCAACCATGACGATGTCACGCAACAACGAAGTCGTATCTCAAGGTGATGGCTCAGAGTGTCTTGGTAACCCATTAAATGCAGCAGTTTGGCTGGCTCGTACCATGAGCGCATTCGGTGAGCCATTACGTGCTGGCGATGTGGTATTGACAGGCGCGTTAGGTCCGATGGCAGCGGTGCAGCCAGGTGACAGATTTGATGCCGAAATAACAGGAGTTGGTCGAGTGTCAGTCTCCTTTACCGAACAACAGGAGAGTGAAAAATGAAAACCATGAAGGTAGCGATTATTGGCTCAGGCAACATCGGCACAGACTTAATGATAAAAGTGCTGCGCAATAGCCAACATCTAACCATGAGTGTCATGGTCGGGATTGACCCAGAATCTGATGGCCTGGCGAGAGCCCGCCGAATGGGAGTCACCACTACGCATGAGGGTGTGGAAGGTTTGATCAAATTGCCAGAGTTTAATGACATCGATATCGTTTTTGATGCGACGTCGGCTAACGCGCACGTCAGTAATGATGCCCTTCTGCGTGAGGCAAAACCGGGAATTAAGCTGATTGACTTAACCCCGGCTGCGATCGGTCCTTATTGCGTACCCGTCGTAAACCTTGAGCAAAACCTATCGAAGAACAACGTGAATATGGTGACGTGTGGCGGGCAGGCAACGATTCCTATTGTCGCGGCTGTAGCACAAGTGGCCACCGTGCATTATGCAGAGATTATTGCATCGATCAGCAGCAAATCGGCAGGGCCGGGTACTCGCGCTAACATTGACGAGTTTACCGAAACCACTTCTCAAGCCATTGAAACGGTGGGCGGCGCGAAGAAAGGCAAGGCGATCATCATTCTTAACCCGGCAGAGCCTCCTCTGATGATGCGCGATACCGTACACGTATTATGCGATAGCCAGGATGAAGACAAAGTCCGTGCATCAATCGAAGAAATGGTCAGCGCGGTTCAAAGCTATGTGCCGGGTTATCGTCTAAAACAAGCGGTTCAGTTTGAATCGATTTGCGAAGACAAGCCAGTTACGCTTCCGGGTTACGGTAAGTTCAGTGGGCTTAAAGTCTCCGCCTTTATTGAGGTCGAAGGTGCTGCTCATTATTTCCCTGCTTATGCTGGCAACCTCGATATTATGACTTGTGCGGCCATGGCGACCGCAGAACGTATCGCTCAATCTTGTCTGAACCAATAAGGAATACCCTCATGAATGAACAAAAACTGTATATCTCAGATGTGACATTGCGTGATGGTTGCCATGCGGTTCGTCACCAGTATTCCATTGAGCAAGTTAAATCGATAGCGCGTGCGCTTGATACCGCCAAAGTTGACTCTATCGAAGTCGCTCATGGTGACGGCTTACAAGGCTCTAGTTTTAACTATGGCTTTGGCTCTCATACCGATCTCGAGTGGATTGAGGCGGTTGCTGAAGAGTTGAGTCACGCTAAAGTCGCGACGTTACTTCTGCCGGGAATTGGTAGTGTTCACGATCTTGATAACGCTTATAACGCAGGGGCGCGGATCGTACGTGTTGCGACGCACTGTACCGAAGCGGATGTATCCCGTCAGCACATTGAACATGCCCGCAAGCTAGATATGGATACGGTTGGCTTTTTAATGATGAGCCACATGACCTCGCCACAGAACTTAGCGCTGGAAGCGAAAAAAATGGAAAGCTACGGCGCTACCTGTATTTACGTGGTGGACTCGGGCGGTGCGATGACCATGCAGGACATTCGTGATCGCTTCCGCGCACTGAAAGAGGTGTTGGACCCGCAAACCGAAACCGGTATTCACGCTCATCACAATTTGAGCTTGGGTGTCGCTAACAGTTTGGTGGCGGTTGAAGAGGGCTGTAACCGGATCGATGCGAGTTTATCAGGCATGGGCGCGGGGGCAGGTAATGCGCCACTAGAGGCCTTTATCGCTGCGGCAGACAAACTTGGCTGGAACCATGGCACCGATTTATATGCATTGATGGATGCTGCGGATGACATTGTGAGACCACTGCAAGAGCGCCCGGTTCGTGTTGACCGTGAAACGCTTGCACTTGGCTATGCCGGTGTTTACTCGAGTTTCTTGCGTCATGCTGAGCGTGCTGCAGAACGTTACGGTCTGAATACCGTGGATATTCTGGTTGAGCTAGGTAAGCGACGCATGGTCGGTGGGCAAGAGGATATGATCGTCGATGTTGCGCTTGATTTGCTGAAAAAACGATAGTCGTTCCCTCTGTAACAACACTCATTAAATAATAAATATTAAGAGCCGGTACTCCATGCCGATACCGGCCATCCCTACATGGAGTGAGGAATATGTCTGATCCAAAACGTGAAGCAGAGTTGAAACAGAAAAAACGTGAAAGCCGCCGAGCGGTGATTTCAAGTTATCTTGGTTCAACCGTCGAATACTATGACTTTCTGTTATACGGAAGCGCAGCAAGTCTAGTGTTTCCAGCATTGTTCTTTAGCGACTTAGACCCAAGCATGGGTATTATTCTGTCGTTTCTTACCTTGGCAACTGGCTATATTGCCAGACCAATAGGCGGGCTGCTTTTTGGTCACTTTGGCGATAAGTACGGCCGAAAGCAAATCCTGTTCATTACCCTGATGGTGATGGGGATCGTGTCTATCCTGATTGGCTTGCTACCGACGTACCAAACCATTGGTATCGCAGCGCCTATCGCTCTTCTTGCACTGAGAATTTTGCAGGGTCTGGCTGTTGGCGGGGAATGGGCTGGTGCAACCCTGATGGCGATGGAGCACTCGGGTAAAAAGTCCAAAGGTTTGGGCGCCAGTATCGCTGTTTCAGGTGGACCTTCAGGCGCTGTACTGGCGACTCTGGTTTTAGGTGGATTTTCATTAATGCCAGAAGAGCAGTTTATGAGTTGGGGCTGGCGTATACCATTCCTATTGTCGGCATTACTGGTTGTGATTGGCTTGTACATGCGTCACAGGGTCACAGAGTCACCTGACTTCGAACAGGCAAAGGCTAAAGAAGCACAACAATCAGAATCCGCTAGCGTACCTATTGTTGAGCTGTTCCGTAGTTCATCGAAAGAGATTGGCTTAGGCACTTTATCTGGCATCGCTCCACTTTTTATTCAATCCCTGTTGGCGACCTTTGCGCTTACTTACGCGGTATCCATTGGTCACAGCCGCAGCGATGCCTTATTAATGCTGACGATTGCCAATACGCTGCATATATTCACCATTCCTTTAATGGCTGCCGTTTCCGATCGCTACGGTCGTCGTCCAGTCATGCTTACTGGTGTCGTACTGGGTATGATTCTGATTTGGCCGATGTTTGAGCTGATCAGTCATGACAACCCATGGATGATGTTGCTTGGCTTTATCATCGGCAACCCAATTATTCAAG
This sequence comes from Vibrio sp. STUT-A11, assembly GCF_026000435.1. Classification (NCBI taxonomy): domain Bacteria; kingdom Pseudomonadati; phylum Pseudomonadota; class Gammaproteobacteria; order Vibrionales; family Vibrionaceae; genus Vibrio; species Vibrio sp. STUT-A11. The sequence goes on from NZ_AP026763.1 coordinate 1,670,612, forward strand.
CCGTGATGTATGGACCAATGGGCGCCTTTATCAGTGAGAAGTTTACTACCCGTACTCGTTACACTGGGTTGTCGCTAACTTATCAGTTAACTTCACTCATTGGTGCTGGTTTTACGCCAATTATCGCTCAGGCCCTACTTGATCAAGCCGGTGGTGGCACAAATACACACTACATCGCGATGCTGTTCTGTGTGTTGTGTGCAGTAACGGGTATTGGTGTTTACTTATCTAAAGAAACGGCCAACGTTAAACGAGACCCGGTATCAGTACACACTAAGGCGAAAGAAGCGATATAAACACCCCAACAATGTTGTGTGCTTAAAAACCAGTCATGTGACTGGTTTTTTATTGCTGTACGGGATAACCAAAACGAATGGTATTTTCTGAAACGCCTGATTCAATTTGTTTAGCAACATCTTGTAAATCTGCCAAATAGTTTTCTGCCGCTTTCTCTATCGACATCGCTTTAGCTATGTAAACCAGGTTCAGACAGCCAAGCAAGCGGTCCTCGTCATGGATAGGAACGGCGATTGCCGCGATTTTATTTTCCTGCTGCCAGCTCTGGTTATTCTCGCCATAACCCTTTTCTCTGATATGTTGCAGTATCTTGTCTAACTCTTGTGGCTCTCTGGCCAATTGATATTCAGGGCCATCGCGTTCAGCGAGAATGGTAAGAATATTGCTCCGTTCGTTTTGCGGACAAAAAGCAAGATACGTCAGCCCGCATGCAGTTTGTAAGATAGGCAAGCGGCGTCCTACCATTGCGCGGTGAAATGATAAACGGCTGTAACGGTGTGTCGTTTCGCGGATGACCATGGCATCGACATCCAAAGTCGTAATGTCGGTGGGCCAGACCACTTTTTCTAGTAAACCTCCAAGTAAGGGAGCAGCGACTGCAGAGATCCATTGTTCATCTCGAAATCCTTCACTTAACTCTCGCACCTTCATGGTCAAACGGAAGCTATTATCCGAGTCGCTGTAACGGACATAACCCTCCCTTTTGAGGGTTTCGAGTATACGTTTGGCGGTCGTTCGGTGAATTCCACTTAACTCAGAGAGCTGACGTACGCTTGCACCACCATCAAGACGGTTAAGTATATTGAGCAGGTATAGCCCACGGGTTAACCCCTGGACGGTTTTATAGTTAGATGATTGGTCTTGGCTCATGAAAGATTACAGCTTGTTTGACGTTGCGTTCCAGAATAAATGATTTTACTGGCTAGGACGTTGCGCTATGTGGCGTTAATCCATCTTCATCTATCGGCAAAGTAGGGGAACTTGTTCGTACGGTTGCAATGCAGGATTCCCTGAAAGAGTCACTCAACGATACCTGATACCAGCGTAAAGTAATAAATCAGGATGTCATTGATTGGCATCGAGTTTAAGAAATAAGCATTGTGTTGTTAACCATGGGTTAAAACTAATTTAATGATTGCAATGACTTGGGTTAGTATGGATATAAAACAGTATAAAGGATTAATCGTTTTGTCGAAACAAGTGGTGATTTTGCTTCACGGTGTCGGAAGCAATGGTAAAGACTTAAGTGCGCTGGGTGATTTCTGGAAGCCTGTACTGCCGGATACGGTATTTTTGTCTCCTGACGCGCCGTTTCATTTTGATCAGGGTGGAGAAGGGTTTCAATGGTTTAGTCTGATTGGAGTGACGTCTGAAAATCGCCCGCAACGAATTTATCAAGCCAGAAAGAGTTTTGATGAGACGATTAACCGGATTTTCTCCGAGCAAGGCATTGATCCGGACAGAGACAAGGTCGTGTTTGTTGGCTTTTCACAGGGATCGATTATGTCTTTAGATGCGTTGGTGCGTAGTCGCTATCCGCTGGCGGGAGTTGTCGCGTTCTCGGGGCGTCTTTCTTCTCCTCAACCTCATGAAAAAAATTACCAGACACCCGTGTTTCTTGTGCACGGAAAAAGTGATCCTGTTATTCCATGGTCAGAAAGTGAAAAAGCGAAACAGCAATTGACGGACTTAGGGTTTAACGTGGAAGCTCGTTATGAAGATCACACGCAACATACTATTTCCCCAGAGGGAGCCAAGGCTGCGGCGGAATTTATTCAGAAGTGTTTTAGCGAATAATCCGTCATTTCCCAGATAACGTCGGCACTTTTACTGTGTTAGTAAAAGTGCTCAAGGGTAGGATAGTCAGACTGACTTATGCTCGCTCTAATATTCTAATTGATACACTTGCCGCAGAAGTTCGATTATCGACATCGAGCTTCTTATAAACCTGTTCGAGATGCTTGTTTACGGTTCGAGGACTCATCTCTAAAATTTGCGCGATTTCCCAGTTTGTCTTTCCAAATGAAAGCCAGTAAAGCACTTGTGATTCTCTTCTGGTTAAACCCAAATGGGTTTGAAGATCTTTCTCTGAACCGTTTTGCTTGGGCGTCGAAATACGAACCAGCGAATGGATACGGTTGTAATCACCCGCGTAACTGGCTTCTAACGGAGGAGAAAACTGTTTTAAGGTGAGTGGGGTATCTGCCGGGGACTGCATCAACCAAATGGCAATATCTTGTTGGATCTTTTGCCATGTTTCTGAAAAGTCGTCACCCAGTGAAGAAAGTAACTCCTGAGCATGAGGCGTCGCCCATTCCAGGTTCCCGTTACTGGAGACACAAAAAATATATTGTCCTGCATAATCTAAGGCAGCTTGGGCCGACTTTGCCAGACGGGCAGATTGGCTATGGACCTTGATTCGGGCGAGTACTTCATCGGGAACGACGGGTTTGGTGATGTAATCGGTGCCGCCGGATTCAAAACCACGCATGACATGTTTCGAGTCATTTAATCCCGTCATAAAGATAATAGGCGTCGAGGGTAAAAGTTCTTTTAGCCGAACACAGGTATCAAATCCATCCATCTCTGGCATGATGGCATCAAGCAAGATCACGTCGGGCTGGACTTTTTGAACAATAGTCAGTGCCTGAACACCGTTAAGCGCGACGAGTACCGTAAGCCCAGCCTGATTCAACGTGGCGTTTAACATGCTGAGAGATTCAGGCGAGTCATCCACGACCAACACTGTGATGTTATTGCTTGTTATAATGCTCATTAATCATTCCGTTTATTTGCTGGATAATATTGTTGAAGTTACATTCCTGCAGTTGTTGTTTTAGCTTCTCGAACCAATCGCTATTCCTAGTCAGACCTTGTTCAATCTTTTCTAGCTCGCTGCTCACTCCAGACATAAAACCAATTTCTGCGTATTCACGTAGCTTAACCAATTGCTCATAAGCCGGGATTGCTTGGTGCTGTACGTGCACGGTCTCCTTATTGATGTCTGATGCTTGATTACTGGTTTCATCATAAAGCCAATCAATGTCGAGTAAGCGATTGAGCTTGGCAAGCAGCATGGGTACAGAAACCGGCTTAGTTAAATAGTCATTATGGTAACGTTGTAGCTGGTTATTGGTTTCCAGTTCTTGAATGTTAGCGGATAACATCAGGATTGGTTGGCGGAAGTCTTCCTTGCGCAATTGGATCGCCAGTTGCCAGCCATTTACTTGTGGCATAAAAATATCCAGCATAAACAGATCGACATGATGCTGTTTCACCAGCTTGAGAGCCTGTGGCGCATTCTCTGCCAACAAAACATTAAAGCCCAGAGGCGTCAGAATTCGAGACATCAATTGACGTTGATCTTCGATATCGTCAACGATCATGATCGTTTTTCGGTCCCCGTTGTAGCCAATCACGGCATCGCTTAAAAGCTCCGGCTCAGGACGTCCATCTTTTACTTCTGGAAGCATCAGCTTTAATACAAATGCACTGCCGTAGTCGACTTTACTGGTGCAGGAAATTTCACCGCCCATGATCTCCGCTAAAGCATTCGAAATAGTTAATCCCAGCCCGGAGCCATGAATCGCTTCGGTCTTTTGGTTTTTAATCCGTTCGAATGGTTTAAATATCAGCCCCAAATCTTGCTCAGATAAACCAATGCCTGTGTCTTGCACTGTAAAATGCACCACCTGATTGCGATAGCTCACTTTGAAAATAATGGTGCCTGTTTCGGTATATTTGATCGCGTTGCCCAGAAGATTGATGAGTATCTGGCGTAAGCGTTGTTTGTCTGTTGCAACGAACGTCGGTAAGTAACCGAAGGTTTCAAATTCAAACTCCAGCCCTTTACGTTTTGCTTGCATGGAAAACATATCGACGAGCTGTTCCAGCAGTGCGGTGAGACTGAACTCGTCACGGTGCAGTTCTAAGCGTCCCGCTTCAATTTTTGAAATCTCTAACAAGCCTTCAATCATGTCCGACAGGTGTTTGCCATTACGTTTTAACACCTCGGCATATTGTCTTGTTTGCTTGTCCAGTTTGTTGTCCGAGCTCAGCAGTTGAGCATATCCAAGCAGGATATTTAAAGGTGTGCGTAGTTCGTGGCTTAGGCTCGCGAGGTATCGGCTTTTGGCGTTATTCGCCGTTTCTGCTGAACGTTTCGCTTGCTGCAATGCCTGAGAGGTTTTGTGGTGCGCGTTCACCTCTTTAGTCAGTAGCGCGGTATGCGATTTTAACTCTTTGACTGCAGTTCGGTTACTTGTACGAGCTAAAACGAACAACCAACTGATGATGCCAATGGGAATAAGCAGCAGAGCAAACGCATTAATTAATCCATTTGAAATGGAATCCATGTGCACTTGTTCTAGCTGTGGGATTTGAGAATATGCCAGTGCCAGAATACTTCCCATCGCTAAGCTTACTGTCAGCATAACAATGACGAAGTGTGCAATGGTTGATGAAAGCCGATTTACCCAGGTGGAAGAAAAGTAGGGCGAAAGTATCTGCTTTAATTGTGCACTAAAGGTTGCATCAGGACGGCAGTTATCATGACAGCGCACATCCAACGAGCAGCATAGTGAACAGATATGACCCCCATACGCTGGGCATAGTGCCATATCTTCATGCTCAAAGGTGTGTTCACAGACTGAGCATTGGTGTTCCTCGTCGCCACTGGATACGATGATATCGTTACGTACCAAGTAATAACGGCTCTTGGTAAGCAATGCGATGATTGGCACCGTCAGAAACGGCAACGCAAAAGCGATGTATGAGGCAAAGGCTCTGGTGGTTTCTCCGTAGAAATCGAGGTGTGCCGTAATACCGAACACGGATGCAATCAGCATAGAACCCACGCCGACTGGATTAATATCGTAGAGTTTAGAACGCTTGAACTCGATGGTTTTTGGACTCAACCCCAAAGGCTTATTGATCACCAAATCTGCGACGATTGACCCTATCCATGCCAGTACCAACACAGAGTAGACTTGCAAAGTTTGTTCAATGAGCAGATAAACGCCAAGCTCCATCAGAAGTAGGGCGATCAAAACGTTGAACACCATCCACACTACTCGGCCGGGGTGATGATGGGTGAGGCGAGAGAAAAAGTTGGACCAGGCGAGAGAACCTGCGTAAGCATTCGCCACGTTGATTTTTAACTGAGAAATAATCACGAACAGACCAGCGGCCAGTAAAGCCAGTTGGGTGTTGTCCGAGGTATAACTAAACACAGTAAAATACATATGTGCAGGATCGCCGGCAAGATTAGGCAGCACGCCGTGACTGATGGCTAACCAGGCTAGAAAGCTACCCAACACGAGCTTCATTGATCCAAAAATCATCCAACCGGGGCCGCCTAACAGCATGGCGCTCCACCATTTCAGCTTTCCGCAACGCTCTTTAGCTGGAAGGAAACGTAAAAAGTCCACTTGCTCGCCGATTTGAGCCACAACCGCAAGCAGTACTGCTGAGGCTGAGCCAAAAAGCAGCCAGTTGAACTCGACGCCAACATCGTTTACCCCTGTGTAACTCAGCCATTTATCAATCTTGGCGTCTTCATGAGTAAAAACGTAGATCAAAGGTATGATTTGCAGCATCAGCCAAATGGGTTGAGACCACATTTGAAAGCGCCCGATATTGGTAATCCCAAGTACGACAAGAGGAATAACGAGGACGGAGCTGATCACGTAAGCGATCGCCAGAGGAATATCGAACAACAATTCGATTGCCATCGACATGATCGCCGCTTCCAAAGCAAAGAAGATGAACGTGAATGAGGCGTAAATGAGCGAGGCGATGGTAGAGCCGATATAACCAAAACCCGCCCCTCGGCTAAGTAGATCAATATCAACACCGTGCTTCGCGGCGTAATAACAGATAGGTATACCAGAAAAAATGACGACCAAAGCAACAGCGAGAATCGCCCAGAGTGAATTGGTGACACCGTAATTGAGGGTGATCGTTCCACCAAGTGCTTCGAGCACCAAAAACGAAACGATACCGAGTGCGGTATTCGCAATCCAACTGGCCGACCATTTTCGTGCACGCTTAGCAGTAAAGCGCAACGCGAAATCTTCGAGTAGCTCGTTACCGACTAATTTATTGTATTTACGTCGGGTTACGGTGACTTTTTGTATAGAGATAACTCTTCATCCTTGAGAATTAACAGTGTCGTTTGAGTACAAGCACTTTTCAATTTGGTGGCTCAAACTATCAAATGCACGTCCTGTGCACCTTGTACGCGCGCAATTATAGCTCGCATTTATTTTTCCACCTATGCGTAATTATACGTAGTTTTTATGCACGAACCGCGCATATTCAAACTTTCCATTCTGGTCAATACTCAAACTCGTTCATTTAGTCAGCAGGATTTATCCATTGGATAAGTAACATCGCGACGTGAATTAGTATTTGTTATCAACAAATTAGTGAAAGGAAGAAGACAAATGAAACGGAATTTCTTGGCGACTTCGGTATTAGCGGCATCATTACTGAGTGGATACGCAATGGCAGAAGACACCATCAAGGTCGGTGTACTTCACTCTCTATCAGGCACCATGGCAATCAGTGAAACAACACTCAAAGACACGATGTTGATGCTGATTGATGAACAAAATAAAAAAGGTGGCTTACTAGGTAAAAAACTTGAGGCGGTGGTTGTGGACCCAGCTTCTGACTGGCCTTTGTTTGCGGAAAAAGCGCGCGAATTAATCTCGAAAGACAAAGTCGACGCAGTATTTGGTTGCTGGACGTCAGTGTCTCGTAAGTCTGTCCTTCCTGTTTTTGAAGAGCTCGATAGTCTATTATTCTACCCAGTTCAGTACGAGGGTGAAGAGTCTTCGAAAAACGTATTCTACACGGGAGCCGCGCCAAACCAACAAGCGGTTCCAGCGGTTGACTACCTACTTGATCAAGGCGTAGAGCGTTGGGTTTTAGCTGGAACAGATTACGTTTACCCGCGCACTACCAATAAAATTCTTGAAGCATACTTAAAAGAAAAAGGCGTGGCTGAAGCCGATATTATGATCAACTACACTCCATTTGGTCATTCTGATTGGCAGTCAATCGTTTCAGATATTAAAAAATTCGGCTCTACAGGTAAGAAAACAGCAGTGGTTTCTACCATCAACGGTGACGCTAACGTACCGTTTTATAAAGAGTTAGGTAACCAAGGTATCTCAGCAGATGACATTCCAGTAGTGGCATTCTCTGTGGGTGAAGAAGAGTTGTCCGGTATGGATACCTCCGCTTTGGTTGGCCATTTGGCGGCATGGAACTACTTCATGAGCGTTGAATCCGACGTGAATGACGAGTTCATCGAAAAATGGCACAAGTTCATCAAGAACGATGAGCGCGTAACCAACGATCCAATGGAAGCGCATTACATTGGTTTCAACATGTGGGTTGAGGCAGTGAAGAAAGCAGGTACAACCGACCCAGCTGTTGTTGGTGATGCGCTTGTCGGCGTGACCGTTCCTAACCTGACTGGCGGTTACTCCGCAATGATGCCTAACCATCACATCACTAAACCCGTTCTTATCGGCGAAATCCAAGACGATGGCCAGTTTGAAACGGTATGGAAAACGTCGGGGTTAGTGGCTGGTGATGCATGGTCGGATTTCCTTCCGGGTTCAAAAGATCTCATCTCGGATTGGCGTCAACCGTTATCTTGCGGTAACTACAACACCAAAACTGGCAAATGTTCTGGTCAAAACTTCTAAGTTGACCATCACGCTCTCATAGCAGAGTTCAATCGTTAAACGTTAGTGACAGTGCCTTTAACTCATACGTGGCACTGTCACTTATTCGAGTCTTTTGTTTATTTTTCCGTTCACTCGAGAAGAATATTCGTTTAACCAGAGGTTTGCCTACGATGTTTTACGCATCCATCTTTCTGCGACTTACACGATTTTTATATTCGACATTTTATTCAGCGTCGAGCGTTATCGTTGTTCTTTTTAGCCTTTTTTTATCTTCTCAAACTCTAGCCTCAACGACAGGGTTAGAGAGCGAGCTACAACGCCTAGCGACACGCGACTATAATCAAATCAGTCAAGCGGTTACCAACATTGGAGAGAGTGGCGACGAACGTTCAATCCAAGTTCTCGAACTCCTATTCAGTGGCGATATTTATCTTGATAAAGAATCTAAGCAACTGGTCAAAGTTGTGGAGAAAAAGGGCAGTAAATATTTAATCACGCCACTTTTTGCTGAAGAGACAGCAGAACCTCAGTTAGTCAAACGCCGCTCAGTTAAGAAAATTGGCATTAATAACCAAATTCGTGGCGAGATCAAAGCCCAGTTGGCTGCGCTGAATATTCGCCATCCCGAGCCAAGTACGCGTATCAACGCGGTCACACAGTTGATGGGTGACTTGAACGAACAAACGTATACCTTGCTAGAAAAAGCGAGACTTAGTGAAGAAGACTCGGATGTCCAACAAGTTTTAGATACAGCGCTAGCGATATATCAATTAGAACATTCGAGCGACCAAGCGGCACAAGAAAAAGCCATAGCAACGCTGGGTGATAGCTATCAGCCAACCGCGCGTAATGCACTTACCCAATTTTTAGCGACAGAGCCCAATGAAGCACTAACCAATGCGACAAACAAAGCGCTCGGTTTAATAGAACAACGAGTCAGTCTGGCACATTTTGGTGAAACCTTGTTTTTTGGTCTGAGCTTAGGTTCCGTTTTGGTGCTTGCCGCGATTGGTCTGGCGATTACGTTTGGTGTCATGGGCGTGATTAACATGGCACATGGTGAACTGATCATGCTTGGCGCTTACACAACTTATGTGATTCAAACGTTGATGCCGAATCATATTGGCTGGTCGATCGTTGTTTCGATACCTGTGGCATTTTTAGTTTCTGCAGCAGTGGGCATATTGATTGAGCGAGGTGTGATTCGCTTCTTATACGGACGACCGTTAGAGACCTTACTCGCTACATTTGGTATCAGTCTGGTTTTGCAACAGACTGTACGCACGATTTTCTCTCCACTTAACCGTTCAGTATCAACACCGGACTGGATGCAAGGTGTGATTGAAATTAACCCTCTTCTGAGTCTGACCCTTAACCGTTTCTACATCATCATCTTTTGTTTGATCGTGTTTGCGCTGCTATTTGCGGTGCTACGTTACACCCGATTGGGGATTGAAGTTCGCGCCGTTTCACAAAACCGCAGCATGGCAAGAGCAATGGGCGTGAAGTCAGAATGGGTTGATGCTATGACCTTTGGGCTTGGTTCAGGCATTGCAGGTATTGCCGGTGTCGCGCTAAGCCAACTGACCAACGTGGGACCAAATTTAGGCCAGGCGTACATCATCGATTCATTCATGGTGGTGGTATTCGGGGGCGTTGGTAACTTGTGGGGAACACTGGTCGCTGGCATGTCGTTGGGTATTGCTAACAAAGTAATGGAGCCGTGGGCAGGGGCCGTTCTGGCGAAAATCCTGGTGCTGGTATTTATCATTCTATTTATTCAGAAGAAACCCCGAGGCTTGTTCCCTCAGAAGGGTCGCTCGGCGGAGGGTTAATCATGGATCATCAATCAAAATTGTTCGATCGTTCTACACTGATGTTTTTGATTGTATTGGGCGCAGCGCTTTGCTTAATTCCAGCGCTGAACCTGTTCTTTGCAGAAGGATCTGCACTTCATATTTCGACTTACACCGTGACGTTAATGGGTAAGTATCTGACCTATGCGTTGCTGGCCGTCGCAGTGGATCTGGTTTGGGGCTATTTGGGTATTCTCAGCTTAGGTCACGCCGCCTTTTTCGCGCTGGGTGGTTATGCGATGGGTATGTATCTGATGCGTCAGATTGGCGACCGCGGTGTGTATGGTAACCCAGAACTACCGGACTTCATGGTTTTCCTTAACTGGCAGGAGTTGCCATGGTTCTGGCATGGTTTTGACCAGTTCTGGTTTGCAATGTTAATGGTGGTATTGGCACCTGGACTTCTCGCATTTGTATTTGGCTGGTTTGCATTTCGTTCTCGTGTAACGGGTGTTTATCTATCCATTATCACTCAGGCACTGACGTATGCCTTACTGCTGGCGTTCTTCCGTAATGAGATGGGCTTTGGTGGTAACAATGGCTTAACTGACTTTAAAGATATCTTAGGCTTTGATTTGCAAGCAGACGCGACACGCTTGACGCTGTTTGCGTTATCAGGCATTGCTCTTGGACTAGGGTACATGGCTTGTCGATTCATTGTTGTTAGCCGACTAGGCCGAGTAGCCATGGCCGTTCGTGATGCTGAAGCACGTACTCGTTTCACTGGCTACAAAGTGGAATACGTAAAGTTAGCTATCTTCACTTTTTCTGCGGTACTCGCTGGCATTGCCGGTGCGTTGTATGTCCCTCAGGTAGGCATCATCAACCCATCAGAATTTTCTCCGATTAACTCAATTGAACTCGTCGTGTGGGTGGCACTTGGCGGACGTGCAACATTGTACGGTGCAGTGGTTGGTGCGTTGGCAGTCAATTACGCTAAAACCTACTTAACCGCAGCGCTTCCAGAAGTGTGGTTGTTTAGCTTGGGGGCAATGTTCGTTCTGGTCACGCTGTTCCTGCCTAAAGGAGTAACCGGCTTAATCAAACGTAAAGAGGTGCATTCATGAGTATTTTAAGCCTTGCCAAAGAGCTCACTGACCGCGAGCACGTTTATGAGTTTATGAAGCCACAAGTTAACCCGATGCTCAAGGTCGGCCACGGTTGCTTGTTGTATCTAGAAGGTATTAGCGTGTCGTTTGATGGTTTTAAAGCAATCAATGACCTTAATCTCTACATCAAAGAAGGTGAGTTACGCTGCATCATTGGCCCTAATGGCGCAGGCAAAACCACCATGATGGACATCATTACGGGTAAAACCCGACCGGATACCGGCACCGCGTGGTTCGGGCAAAACATTAATTTGTTGCAAATGAGTGAGCCTGAAATTGCACAAGCAGGTATCGGCCGTAAATTCCAGAAGCCGACGGTGTTTGAGTCTCAATCGGTATTTCACAACTTAGAGTTGGCGATGGCTGGGGCAAAAACGGTGTTTTCAACGCTGTTTGCCACACTAACGCCAAGCCAGGTGGATCACATCGATCACGTACTCAAGCAAATAGGTTTGTACGATCAGCGTGCTTTATTGGCTGGCGCATTATCTCATGGTCAGAAACAGTGGCTGGAAATCGGCATGCTGCTGATGCAAAACCCGAAACTGCTGCTGGTTGATGAGCCTGTAGCGGGGATGACCCACCAAGAGATGGACAGAACGGGTGAACTGCTAACGTCATTAGCGGGTGAACGAACGATTGTGCTGGTTGAACACGATATGGATTTTGTCCGCTCGATAGCGCGTGATGTAACGGTTTTACACCAAGGAAGCGTATTGGCTGAAGGCACGATGGATCAAGTTCAAAGCAACCGCAAGGTCGTTGAAGTCTACCTTGGAGAAGAAGCATGATTGAGATTAAAGGATTAAATCAGTTCTATGGACAGAGCCACACGTTGTGGGACCTCGACATGCAGATACCAGAAGGTAAGTGCACCGTTCTGATGGGACGCAATGGCGTAGGTAAAACGACGTTGTTGCAATGCATCATGGGCTTGCTGCCAACCAAAAGCGGTGAGATTAACTTCTTAGGACAAAACATCACCAAAATGGCCGCAGAGAAGCGCGCGCCAATCGGGATAGGTTATGTACCGCAAGGTCGTCAGATCTTTCCGTTGCTGACGGTAGAAGAGAATCTACGTATTGGCTTACCGATGCGCAAAGATGGAGCCAGACAAGTTCCGGAATTTATCTATGAGCTTTTCCCTGTATTGAAGGAGATGCTTCACCGTCGTGGTGGCGATTTATCCGGCGGACAACAGCAACAGCTTGCGATTGGTCGCGCCTTGGTAATTGACCCTAAGCTACTTATTCTGGACGAACCAACGGAAGGTATTCAGCCCAATGTCGTCGCTGAAATTGGCGATATCATCCGCCGTCTGAATAAAGAAATTGGCCTGACCGTGTTGCTCGTTGAACAGAAATTACCATTCGCGCGTAAAGTTGCAGACAACTTCTGCATCATTGATCGTGGTCGTCAGGTAGCGATGGGTGAGATGGACGCACTCGATGATACGTTAGTTAAGAAATACCTGACGGTGTAAGCGGATGAACAGTGTATTTAACATGTCGACCCAAACGCAGCGCCATTGGCCAGCTTATCTGTCCCTAGGCTTTAGTAAGTCCGATGACAAAACGCAGATGAAGCGCATGGAGTTTCAAGGACCTTTGCGCGTGCAGCGACCATTTTACCCAGAATTGGATGTCTGCCACGTTTATCTGCTTCATCCGCCGGGTGGGTTGGTTTCGGGTGACGATTTGAGTATTCAGATTCATTGCCAAAACGATAGTCATGCGCTGATCACCACACCGTCTGCGGGCAAAATTTATAAGGCTGACAGTAAAAACATCGAGCAAAAACAGCATGTCGATATCGAAGTTGATAATGCCGCGTGTGAGTGGCTACCCATGGAAACCATCGTTTTCAATGGCGCTCACGGAAAATTGACCACCAACGTAAATCTCTACGGTGACGCGAAGTTTATCGGTATCGATGTTTTTTGTTTAGGGCGGCCAAAAAGCCACTTTCCGTTCATTCAGGGAAGTGTTGAGCAGCGTTTATCCATCTATCAAGACGGCACGCCTCTGTTACTTGAACGCCAATATCTGGCAGCAGACGATCCGCTTTTGACCGCGATAAGTGGTTTCAACAGCAATTTAGTCTCTGGCACCTTAACGGTTGTTGGATTGAATGACGCTCAAACTACGGTTGAAACGCTGCGAGAACACTTTTCCGCAGATACATATGGCACGTTGAGCATCACTTATCGACTCAATATTTTATTAGTTCGTTACCTTGGTGATTGCAGTGAACAGGCTCAGCAGCAACTGCGAGCGTGCTGGCAACTTATTCGTCCAGACCTGCTTCGGCGTCCGGCATGCCCACCAAGAATTTGGAACACCTAAATAAGCTGTAGTCTGCATCGTAAAGCAGAAAAAAGTAACAACGTAACGTAGAGGTTAGAGGGTTTACAAATGGAATTATCTCCAAGAGACAAGGACAAATTATTGCTGTTTACCGCGGCGTTAGTGGCAGAGCGTCGACTCGCTCGTGGCGTAAAACTCAATTATCCAGAAGCGTCTGCTTATATTTCCGCAGCAATCATGGAAGGCGCTCGCGACGGTAAAACGGTCGCCCAGCTTATGAGTGATGGACGCACACTGCTCACCAAAGATGACGTGATGGAAGGTATTCCAGAGCTGTTAGAGGAAGTGCAGGTAGAAACGACGTTCCCGGATGGCACAAAGCTGGTCACCGTGCATAACCCGATTCAATAGGAGTAACCATGAAGCCTGGTGAATACATTTTAAGTGACGTGCCAATCGAGCTGAATAATGGACGTCGCACTGAGCAACTGGCAGTGATCAATCATGGTGATCGCCCGATCCAAGTTGGCAGTCATTACCACTTTTTTGAGACCAATCCGGCATTAGATTTTGACCGCGAGAAAGCCAGAGGAATGCGACTCAACATTGCGGCTGGTACCGCAGTGCGATTCGAGCCGGGGCAAACTCGCAACATTGAGTTGGTCGAGATTGACGGAACGAAAACCATCTATGGCTTCCGCGGTGAAGTCATGGGAAAGGTCTAATACAGATTTAGCCAGCTTTAGTGAGATGCTAAGCATTGAAGGTTAAGGAGAACTAAACAATGGCAGAAATTTCTCGTCGCGCCTATGCCGATATGTATGGCCCGACAGTAGGCGACAAAGTACGCCTAGCCGACACTGAGCTTTTTATTCAAGTTGAGCAGGATTACACCGTATACGGTGATGAAGTGAAATTTGGCGGCGGTAAAGTCATTCGAGATGGTATGGGGCAAGGCCAGCTATGTCGTGATCAAGTGATGGACTGCGTGATCACCAATGCGTTAATTCTTGATCACTGGGGTATTGTTAAAGCGGATATTGGCATTAAAGATGGCAATATTGCGGCGATCGGCAAAGCAGGTAACAAAGACATTCAACCTGATGTCACGATTAACATCGGCGCAAGTACCGAAGTGATTGCTGGCGAAGGTCATATCGTCACGGCAGGTGCTATCGACGCTCACATCCATTTTATTTGTCCACAACAGATCGAAGAAGCGTTAATGGCAGGCACCACGACCATGATTGGTGGCGGTACTGGTCCTGCAACGGGAACGAACGCTACGACGTGTACTCCAGGTGCTTGGAACATGGCGCAAATGCTGCGCAGTACGGACCAAATGCCGATGAACTTTGGCTTTTTGGGCAAGGGTAACGCAAGTTTGCCGGAGCCGTTGGCTGAGCAAATTGAATCTGGCGCTTGCGGGTTAAAACTGCACGAAGACTGGGGTACAACACCCGCATCGATAGACAACTGTTTGTCCGTTGCGGAAAAATACGATGTGCAAGTCGCCATTCATACCGACACACTAAATGAGTCTGGCTTTGTGGAAGACACACTTGCAGCGTTTAAAGGACGTACGATTCATACTTACCACACCGAAGGTGCAGGTGGTGGTCACGCTCCTGACATTATTGTTGCCTGTGGTCAGCCAAACGTACTGCCATCATCAACCAATCCCACACGTCCTTACACGGTGAATACCGTTGACGAACATCTGGATATGTTGATGGTGTGTCACCACCTTGACCCAAATATTCCTGAAGATGTGGCGTTTGCCGATTCTCGTATTCGCAAAGAAACCATTGCAGCAGAGGACATTCTCCATGATTTAGGGGCGTTCTCCATGATTGCCTCGGATTCACAGGCGATGGGGCGAGTGGGTGAAGTGATTACCCGTACCTGGCAAACCGCGCACAAGATGAAAGTGCAACGTGGTTACCTGGAGCAAGACAAAGAGATTCAGGCGGATAATTTCCGCGCTAAACGTTACATCGCGAAATACACCATTAATCCCGCAATCGCGCATGGTGTTGACCATACGGTCGGCTCTCTTGAAGTCGGTAAGCTCGCGGATATCGTTGTTTGGAAACCAGCATTCTTTGGTATTAAGCCAGCGTTAATCATTAAAGGTGGCTTTATTGCTGCAGCACCAATGGGCGATGCGAATGCGTCAATCCCCACACCTCAACCTGTTCATTATCGCCGTATGTTTGGCGGTTTTGGTAGCGCTGCTTCTGCAACGTCCGTCACCTTCACCAGCAAAGTCGCCAGTGAGAATGGACTGAAAGACAAACTGGGCTTACAGCGAGCGCTGATAGCCTGCAAGAATTGCCGAAGTGTCACCAAGAACGACATGATTCTGAACGACTATATGCCGACTGTAACAGTAGACCCACAAACTTATGAAGTTCGAGCAGATGGCGAGCTATTAACGTGCGACCCAGCGGCAGAGTTGCCTCTCGCACAGCGTTACACCTTGTTCTAATCGCTCAGTTTAAAGAAGGAATTTTATTATGTACCGAGTAATTAGTCGCTCCGATCATCATCATGGTGAAATCGATGACTCGATTGTATTGGCCTATGAAGTACGTCAACGTGGGCGTTTTCGTGCATCAAGCAAGACGGGGATGGACGTGGGCGTTTTTCTACCACGAGGCGATGTTATCCAAGATGGCGACTGCTTGTTTACTGAATGCGGAAAAGTGTTTCTGGTCGAAGCCCAAGAAGAAGACATCGTCACGGCGTCAGCTAAAGACTGGTTAACGTTTTCCAAAGCGTGCTACCACATGGGGAATCGCCATGTACCAATGGAAATAGGCGAATTGTGGCTGCGTTTTCAACCTGATCATGTGCTTGAAGAGATGGTCGAACTATTTGGTCTGGAGTGCAACCATCATCAGGCGATGTTTAATCCTGAATCTGGTGCGTATCACGGTAGTGGCCATAGTCATTCACACTCTCATGGTGAACATCAGCACAGCCATGGGGAGCACAGTCACTAATGAACGTGCAGTCATTACTCTCTCTATTGCACCTTAGCAGTCCGAGTCTGCCAATTGGTGCGTTCGCTTACAGCCAAGGGCTGGAAACAGCGGTGGACCTAGAGTGGGTGACCGATGAGGTGACACTACAAACCTGGCTTGAGCCAATTCTCAATCATGCTCAAGCCAATTTGGAAATACCACTTTTGGTGCGCAGTTATCAAGCGTGGCAAACAGACGACTTGGCAGCTTTGGAGCATTGGCAAGCGGTGCTATTGGCAAACCGAGAAACGGCTGAGTTGGTGATGGAAGAACAAAAGCTTGGACAAACCTTCCATCGTTTGTTGGCGAGCTTAGAAGTGGAATTACCTCCACAGGCAAAGTCGATGACTTATTTGCCGCTATTTGCCAAAGCATGCCAGCATTTTGGCGTCTCAATCGAACAAGCAGCGACGGGCTGGCTTTGGTCTTGGCTGGAAAATCAAATCACGGTGGCATGTAAAACGGTTCCGTTGGGGCAGACGTCTGCGCAACGCGTGCTGATTGCATTGATGCCACAAATTGAACAAGCAATTACGACAGGGTTTGCGGTGGAAGATGAAGCCATTGGGCTGACTTTACCGAATTTTGCGATGGCCTGTGCATGGCATGAAACCCAATATTCTAGATTATTTAGGAGTTAGTGATGAGTACACAATGTTTACGAGTGGGTGTCGGCGGCCCAGTTGGTTCAGGGAAAACAGCACTGTTGCGCCAGTTATGTTTAGCGATGCGTCAACACTACGATTTAGCGGTCGTAACCAACGACATTTACACCAAAGAAGACGCAGAGTTTTTACTGCGCAATGAAGCATTGGAATCCGACCGTATTCTGGGCGTGGAAACTGGAGGTTGTCCACACACTGCAATTCGCGAGGATGCATCTATGAATTTGGCAGCGATCGATGAGCTGCAAGATCGTCACCCCGGCTTAGAGTTTGTGTTAGTCGAAAGTGGTGGAGATAACCTGAGTGCGACCTTCAGCCCTGAGTTATCTGATTTGACGCTTTATGTTATTGACGTGTGCGCGGGAGATAAAATCCCTCGTAAAGGTGGCCCGGGTATCACTAAGTCTGACTTATTAATCATCAATAAGACCGACCTGGCACCCATGGTTAATGCATCGTTAGACGTTATGGACCATGACGCGAAAAAGATGCGTGGCGAAAAACCATTTGTATTCACCAACCTGATTCGTGGTGATGGCTTACAGGAAGTGATCAATTTTATTGTTGAGCGCGGCATGCTGGAGAAGCGTGACGTCAAAATTGAAGTAACGGAAGCATAAGGAATAGTGATATGAAAGGATTAATCAAAGGATTGACGGCAAGTCTGGTGTTAGTGAGCGCGAGCAGTTTTGCCCATACTGGTCATCATATGGAGGCCAGTTTTTCTGAAGGCTTTCTTCACCCATTAACAGGCTGGGATCACTTAACTGCGTTAGCATTGGTTGGTTTGTTTCTGTCTGCGTTTGCTATTCGCCGTGCGAGCCAAATATCGGCAATCATCATGGTGGCGATTGCTGGAGGGTATGCGATTGGTCTTGAGTGGGCAGCCGCCAGTTCTGTAGAGGCCCTTGTTGTCAGTTCGCTTATCGGTTTGCCATTGGCTTTTATCGCATTAAAAAAAGGTGGAGCGAGAAGTGTGGTTGCATCGGTAGCTATTATTCTATTCAGCTTGTCTCATGGGTTAGTTCAGGGCGCAGAGGCACAAGGTTCGTTTGTCCAATTTGGTTTGGGCGTGATGCTAGCGAGCGCATTGGTGATTAGCGTGACGTACGCTATCGCTCGACAGGTTATGGCGCTAAAAACGCGTCTTGCTCGTCAATAATTGACTTTGACTTAGTGGTTAGAATCTCGTCATCTAAAACTACAAGAAATATCAACATGCCGACGAAAGTCGGCATTATTGTTTTCAGAGAATAAGGTGCTTCTTGTGGTGAATTATCACGAAAATTATTATTTATGACACGCATTTAGTGAGGTTGAACACATCTCGCGGATGTTTTCTTATGTGAATACAAGTTCATTGATCTAACACCAAATCTTTGTCCTCTAACAGTGCGCATAATCCCGAATCGGAGTCGTAATCAGCTACGTTGGCTTATTTCGGATTTACATCTTCTACAAAGCTCGTGTTCGAAACCGCAATGCGTTGGTTTATTAACGAAACTCCTAACGTCTTAACACCGTCTCAGGAAGAGAAGTAGCACTATGCGTCCTTATCTTAAATACATCATCCCAACGGTAATCCCGTTACTCATTTGGCTGATGCCGTTATCTGCGTTTCCATTTGATGGCATCACTATTGTTCAACAGCGAGTCATTGCGATTTTTTTGTTGGCGGCATTATGCTGGGTATTCGAACCTATTCCAATTTACGCAACTTCGGTGGTGATTATCGTTCTTGAGCTACTGCTTGTTTCGAATAAAAGTGTTGTTTTGTTTCGGTCTCAAGAAGGGCAGCCGCACTTTGGCGAACTGTTGCAATACAACGAGATCATGGCGACCTTTGCCAGCCCAATTATTATGCTGTTCTTAGGTGGTTTCTTTCTGGCGATGGCGGCGACCAAGTAC
The DNA here is from genome assembly GCF_026000435.1 of Vibrio sp. STUT-A11. Taxonomy (NCBI): domain Bacteria; kingdom Pseudomonadati; phylum Pseudomonadota; class Gammaproteobacteria; order Vibrionales; family Vibrionaceae; genus Vibrio; species Vibrio sp. STUT-A11. The sequence continues at coordinate 1,689,485 of NZ_AP026763.1, forward strand.
CGTTTGGACGTGAACTTAGCACGGGTACTATTGAAACCATTTGGGCAAAATCCCAAGTACGTCATGTTGGGGTTGATGTTGATTACCGCTATTTTTTCCATGTTTATGTCTAACACGGCAACTACAGCGATGATGTTATCTATCCTGACTCCCGTCATTGCTGTGTTCGGACCGAAAGACCCGGGTAGAATCGCATTTGCTTTGTGTATTCCAGTTGCAGCAAATATCGGCGGCATCGGGACACCTATCGGGACGCCACCTAACGCGATTGCACTTAAATATTTGGTCGGAGAGAACCTGATTACTTTTGGTGAATGGATGGTGTTTGGTGTGCCGTTCGTCGTGATTATGATGGCTCTAGCTTGGGTGCTTATCGGGGCAATGTATAAAGCCGAACAAACCACAATCGACCTGAATATTAAAAGTAAATTCCTGAAGACGCCAAAAGCGATGATTGTGTACATTACGTTTGCAGGTACGATCATTCTCTGGTTAATGGGCTCCGCACATGGCATGAACTCATACACAGTTGCATTGATTCCGGTCGCGGTTTTCTCTTTAACAGGCATCATCAATAAAGAAGATTTAAAGAAAATTTCCTGGGACGTGCTCTGGTTAGTTTCTGGTGGTATTGCCCTTGGCTTGGCACTGGATAAAACCGGATTGGCGAAGTTAGTGGTACACAGCATTCCATTCGATCAATATTCACCTTATGTGGTGTTGTTTGGTGCGGCATTCCTTTGTTTAGCGATGGCCAACTTTATGTCACATACGGCCACAGCAAACTTGTTGATGCCTATCATGGCGGCGCTAGGCACATCGATGACATCACTAACGCCACTCGGTGGTGAAGTAACCTTGATTCTGGTAGTGACGTTTGCTGCATCGCTTGGTATGTCTCTGCCTATCAGTACACCACCTAACGCGCTTGCTCACGCGACCGGGCATGTACAAAGTAACCAAATGGCTCGAATTGGTGTGGTACTCGGTGTTGTAGGTGTGCTGCTAAGCTTTGTTATGGTTTGGATACTGCACTCTGTGGGGCATATTGGTTAATCCATGTATGAAAGCAAATTAGATGCGTTGGTAGAACGCTATTTCGATAATAACGACCGACGAATTAATGTGTCGGCAGGGGCGGTACTGATTGAACAAGCTGGCTATAACGATCGTCTATATTTCGTTATTTCGGGTGAATTGACGGGCTACTACTCAGAAGATGACAAAAAGCCGATTAAAGTTTTCTCTGCTTCGGAAGGGGCTTTCATCGGGGTGCATAGTTTCTTTTCTGGTACTTGGACTGCGTCTTCGACGGTGGTCGCTCAAACCGATGCAGAGCTAGCTTGGATAGAGCGCAGTACGCCAGCGGTGCAAGAGTCACAATTTGGCCCTCTGACAACGCAATTTATGCCGGTAATGGTCAACGAGTTATCTCGTCGTCAGCACCGTGCAATGGAAGAGGCGCTCGCAAAAGAAAAGGCATTGCAAAAGCTTCATACCGCAGAACAGATGACAACATTAGGTCAATTAGCCGCGGGCATCGCTCATGAGCTGAACAACGCCATTGGGGTGGTGAGCAGTAAATCCGAACGGTTAGAAACGGTGATTATGGAGCTGCTAGAAGAAGTGCATCCGGAGGCTAGCCAGTTTTTTGATTTTGGTTTGCTACAAGGACAAAAAGTCTCCTCTAGTGAAGCACGTAAACGAGGCAAACACTTTGAGAAGTATTATGGACTGCCGAGAGATATCGCGAGAGACTTAGCTCGCGCGGTACCAGAAGATTATCTTACGGAGCATTGGTTGAAACGCCCGGAAGAAGCCATCAGGTACTGGCAGGTGGGAAGAGACCTGCATGATTTGCGTCTCGCTTCCAAACATACGGTTGGCATCGTGCGTTCTGTTAAGCAACTGGGTCGAACCGATATCGATCTGGATGAGGCTTTGAATATCAATGATTCGATTAACCGAGCGATAGCATTGCTACAGAGTGATTTAAGACGAGTACAAGTTCGTTTTAGTCCTGCGGAACTGCCTTTGTTTGTTGGTTCGCAAACTGAGCTTGTACAGATTTGGGTGAATATCTTAAAAAACGCTTGTGATGCGCTCATTAGCGTAGATTCGCCAGTCATCGAGATACAAACTCGAGCCAGCAAAGGCAAAGTCCTTGTCACTATCGCGAATAACGGTCCGGAGATAGATGAAGCGACGCGTAGAAAAATCTTTCGGCCAAACTTTACCACCAAGAAAGGTGGGTTGTCTTTTGGGCTTGGGTTGGGGCTGTCGATTGTGAAGAGAATTATCGCTGGATACAACGGCTCAATTGTCGTCAAGAGTGACAGTGACAAAACTATTTTTAGAATCAAATTACCGGTAGAGGGTGAACATGGAGAAGCTTAATTTAATTTGCGTTGATGACCAACGAGAGGTGTTAAGCGCGGTTTTACTTGATCTAGAGCCATTAACTCAGTGGCTAAACATAGAAGATTGTGAGTCGGCAGATGAAGTTCTGGAACTGATGGACGAGCTTGATGCAGAGGGTGAAATGATTGCTTTGATCATCTCTGATCATGTTATGCCAGGTAAAACAGGCGTAGAGCTCCTGGCTGAAATTTCAAAAGACAGTCGTTTTACTGATACCAGAAAAGTCCTGTTAACCGGTCAGGCGACGCACACAGATACGATTAATGCGATTAACACTGCTGGAATTGATCGTTATTTTGAGAAGCCGTGGCAGGCAAATCAGTTGGTGGAATGTGTGAGAAACTTAGTTACCAAATACATCTTTGATAAAGGGTTGGATTACACTCAATACCATGAACACTTAGATCAAAGTGTGGTTTTTGAACGGCTTAGATAACAGAGCCATGTTATTCAAAAACTTATTCCGCGGCTACGGTATCAAAATCGTAGCTGTGTGAATTCAGCTCACTTACAAATAGAAAATCGGCTCTATAGCTAACTCTATAATTTCTATATTGGAAATATGTCGTACTATTCCTACGATAAAACGTAGTGAATGAAGAGCCTAGAGAAAATCGGCGATTATCACTTTCTGCCATGACAAAGTTTTGCTGCTCAGCTCTTTTGTAAAAAGGACTCTGCATCGTTTATGGTCTGCAACGGACATATTTTTCTATTATTGAACAACTTATCATTCTCTTTAATTATAACTTAATTAATTTCATGAAATAACTACTAATGTTTCTAAAGCAACTGAGTATCAAAGATTAATCAACAGCGTAGATGCTCTTGTTTTGCGTTGTGCTAATTTAGAAATAACTTATTTATTTTTTGGAAATAATATGTTTGGGTTTTTTCATTAGTTGCAACTTGTTCGCTGGAGTAAACTCCTCGTGTAGATTCACACGAGAATTCGTTAACCTCGGTGTATGAAGTTCGAAAAAACAACAACGTTGTTTGGCTTAAAAAGGAGTGAACCCACTGCGTTCACTGTAACAGAGATAGATCAGCGTAATCTAATTTAATAATGACTGGCTACTCTGTAAAACAGTGTGCGATTTGATGATGTCAAGACGTTTTACCACGTAGTGACGGCATCCGGTGGGGAATCTACCTCAACTCTCAAGACTACATCGTCATATTTATGCCTTTCACTTGCTTATCATGTTACTCAAAAGCGCTGAGCACTTTACATGCATCAAGTAATTGCTGTTGTAACCAGCTTAAAGCAGGATCATTCAAGCTCGCTTTATTCCAGACCAAGCTGTAAGACACTTGCCCAAAATCGAATGGAAGAGGTTGCTCGACCAAATCTTTCGTTTGCAGCGCGATTCTCGCCCAACGCTTGGAGCAGGTAAACAAATAGTCTGTATGGTGGCACATGACCGCCGCGGAGCCAAAATCCGCGACGCGTATAGCAACGTTTCGTTTTTGGTGCCTTTGTCGCAAATTTTGCTCAAAATACGGTCGAGAAAGATCTTTGTCATGAATACCGATATGCCGAGCTGACAGGTAACCTTCAATCGTCAGCGATTGTTTTGCCAGTGGGTTAGATTTATTCATCAGACAGATCAGTTCGTCTTTCAAAATGGTTTGCCAAACAAGATCTTTGTTATGAGTAGGTGGCTGACTGAGATCGTGAGGCAACAACAAGAAATCAATTTGCCCTCTGACTAATGCATCAAAACTCATCTCGTCTTTAGAGTGTACGTTCAAATAGGCATGGTTGCCTAGCTGTTGTGACAGGTGAACCAACATCGGTGCAAACAATTCAAATGAGCTTTCACGCATTGCAATGGAAAAATCGCCTTGATAGCAAGCCGGACTGAATGACCCTTGGTGCAACAAGCCGTTCATACTCGACAAAATACCGTGTATAGACGGGCCTATATTGATTGCAAATGGCGTTGGAACTAAATGGGTACCGTCACGGTAAAAAAGCTCGTCTTTTAGAGTTTCACGAAGTTGACTAAGTGTTTTGCTCACACTCGAAGGCGTGACACAAAGTCGCTCAGCAGTTTGAGTGACACTATGTGTTGTCAGCAACATGTGCAATACAGTTAAGTGTTTCAAACTGATTCTAGATAGAGTGATATAGTCCATTAGTCAGATTCGTACTTTGTTTTATTCGAAAGTAACAGTAATTTTGTGTTTTATCATGTTGTGAATATAAACTTTTTTAGTATTTATAACTACCCTTACTTGATTTTAAAGAAGGTCGTTCGTCCCATTTCGTCCAGTTTGAGTGTTGCGAAAGAGGAAATATTGATAGGCGGTTTGCGCTCAATGTTATTAGTAAAGCAGAGGACTTCTGTTTTCGTAAGGCGTAATGAGTAACACAAAGCGAAAATGAAAAAGGATGAGTTATAAAAACTAAATAGTTGTCGTCTCGACAAAATATCACATTTGTCGTTGTTGGTTTAATTACATATAAGACGCTCTCAACCACACGATTGAATAGAGTAAATGAACGAACTGATCGATGCTATAGCGACTCATGGATACTATATTTGGGATGATTTCCTTTCAGAACAAGAGGTTGTTGAGCTAAGGGCTTGCGTTCCCGACAATTGGAAAAAAGCGCGCATTGGTCGTAATGAAGACGTGACACGCATAGAGTCGATTCGCAGCGACAAAATTCAATGGCTAAAATCTGACATGGGGAGCCCGATAGCCGCTTACCTTAATAAGATGGAAAACATTCGCGAAGCGATGAACCGTCATCTATATCTCGGTCTGTTTGAATATGAATCTCACTTTGCGAAATATGAGAAAGGCGATTTTTATAAAAAACATCTCGATAGTTTCAAAGGCAATGAAAATCGTCGTTTGACCACCGTGTTTTACATGAATGAAGCCTGGAGTGAAGAAGACGCTGGCGAACTGGTCGTTTATGATCTCAATGATGCTCTAATTGCCACAATACCACCTCGAGGAGGGCGTCTTCTTGTTTTCTTGTCTGAACAATTTCCACATGAAGTACTCCCAACAAACGCGGAGCGATTCAGTATTGCGGGTTGGTTCCGTATCAATGGCGTCAGAGACAATTTGTTAGATATCGCAAGCTAACTGACTTAATGCCAATCGCTTAACGATTTTATCTGTGTCATTCCAGCGAGCTCTAGCGAGACTAGGAATCTAATAGCAGCGCGCTGAGCAGTTAATGAAATAATTTCGGCCATAAAGTGCTCGGAAATTAGATCCTGAATCACACTCCTCCGTCGTTGTTCAGGATGACTGGAGGCTTAAACATGCCGTTAGCTGCTAAACGAACGGCATTTAGCTAACTGACTCGATTTAATCCCTTTTATTAAAATCAGGTGAGGTGTAATCTTTACGTCTCACCATCTTGCTATAACAGAACGTTTCCAACCATGTTCTGAATCCTTTGTAGTTACTCCCAAGTCTTCATCACAAACCTACCAGAAATCATATGATTAAGTTTGGCCCTGATAGTAGTGATGAGCCTCACCAGATCGGCATGAAATTATTTGGTCGATATTCCAGTGTAAATAAAATTATACAATAATGGATTTTTATTCTTACACTTTGCTTGATCTTATCGTTAATATCCTACAGTATCGTGCTAATAACAAAATATGGTGTCATTTAGGGTCCTAGTTGCCCGATCTGGTGCTGCTAATATTCAATAAGATGTAAAGAATAATATACAATGAGTCGTTCTAAAGTATTTGGTAGTACCCTAATTATTGCAGGGACTACAATTGGTGCCGGAATGCTGGCGCTTCCTCTTGCTTCTGCTGGTATCGGTTTTTCCACTTCCCTCATCATTATGTTGGGGCTTTGGGCTCTAATGGCATTTACTGCCTTGCTGATGCTCGAGCTTCATCAGTATGCTGAAAGCAGTGCAACACTTCATACCCTGGCGAAACAAATTCTCGGCCAGAAAGGCAAATGGGTTGCCAGTTTTGCAATGCTTTTTCTGTTCTACTCTTTGTGCGCAGCATACATTGCTGGTGGCGGTGCACAATTTGGTGATCGCTTAACGCAGTGGTTTGATCTCGATATTTCAGGATCGACTTCAACTGTTATCTTCACACTTATCGTGACTTTGGTTGTGACGATTGGCACGGGTACCGTAGATAAAGTTAACCGCGTATTATTTGCAATGAAGCTTGTTACCATGGTTGCGGTCTTATCATTCCTGGCACCCAACGTGACACAGTCTTACCTGTTGAGTATGCCAATTGAGCAGGGTCTTATTGTCGCGGCGATTCCTGTGATTTTTACTTCATTTGGTTTTCACGGCAGTATTCCGGCTATTGTGAACTACCTTGACGGAGATACTGCTTCATTGCGTAAAGCGGTGATCATTGGATCAACCATTCCATTGGTCATTTACATCTTTTGGCAAATCGTAACGTTGGGTGTGGTCAGTCAAGATACCCTTATCGAAAATGGCGGGTTGAGTTTACTTATTGGCCAGTTGTCACTGACGGTTCATCAATCAAACTTGGGTAATATTGTTGGCGTGTTTGCAGATTTAGCGCTTTTGACGTCTTTCCTGGGCGTGAGCCTTGGGTTGTTTGAGTTCTTGGGTGATACGATCAAAAGAAGCAGTGATAAGCCGAACCGCTTAGTTGCTGCGTTAATCACTTTCATTCCACCGTTAGGTTTTGCTCTGTTCTACCCTCAAGGCTTTATCATGGCGTTAGGATATGCGGCTATCGCACTGGCTATTCTGGCTATATTTTTACCGCTAGTTATGGTGATTAAAGTGCGTCGCTCTAACGATTTTACCGGAGAATATCGCGTAGCTGGCGGGCAGGGCGCGTTAGTGATCACGGGTATTGCGGGTACGGGGATAGTCGGCGCACAGGTATTAATTACTCTTGGAGTTTTACCTGCCTTAGGTTGATCACTGACTCTAAAATTTATCTCTTTAAAAGCCAATGGGTACTGCTCATTGGCTTTTTTAATCTGGATCAGGTGACTTGAATATTTCCGCGAAAAAAGTTGGCGGATGTCTGGTTTTGTTTCGTACACTTATATAGAGGTATATCAAAATTTTGAGTGGAGAAAAGTTGCTCTAATAACTAACGTAAACACTGAGAATAATGAGCTTTTTCGCCTAGTACCTAGCTTGGCTGGGGGAGTGGAAGTATGACACACCGTAGTTTTTACCCGTTTGCAAAACCGCTTAATGAGCAATTGCAAGCGTTGAAAAATAGGATGCAGGCACACCTGCCATGCATTGACAGGGTGTCGTTCGCAAAATATCACCCCAGACAAGATATGCTTAAATCTTTCGCAGATACTGAGTTCGATAACTGGGATTTAGCGCATTATGAAGCCCCATTTCGTAAACTACCCAATCTTTGTATTGCTGCTCAGAATGGAACCCCGCGTGTGATTGATGATCTCAACGAGCTTAGCCATAGTGCTCGCGTTAGAGTTTTGCTGGATCACGGCTATCGATCATCTGCCGCCATTCCTTGTTACGAAAACAAAGCGTTTACTGGCTTTGTCTTTCTAAACTCCACAAAGCCCAGTTCATTTAAGGTAGAAACGCTCAATAACTTAAAGCCATATTTTGATATGGTTGAGTTTGCTGTTGAGTCGGAAGATCACGTCGTGCATGAGATAGAAAGGCTTTCAGAGCGCAAGCAATGCGCGATGCCAAGCTATTGCCCTGAGTGTTACGCACATACCAAGCGTATGCGCCTTTATGCCCACTTACTTGGCGTTCATCTTGCAGAACGTCATAAGTTGACGGATGAAATGGTTGAACAAATTGGTATTTTCGCGCAGTTTCATGCTGTGAGTGAAATTCAGTTACCCATAGATATTGCTTGTCGTCGCAGTCACTTCAACAAAGAACAAGAGGCGATAATCATTCAGCATATTGAGCAATGTATAGAATCAGCGGATGACATTGTTGCCCGTATCGGTAACCCCGTTCATCCAAGTGTCGTACTCTTCATGCAGATAGTGACTTATCAATATGAAAATCTAAATGGATCAGGATACCCTTATGGACTGGAAGAAAAGGATATTCCAGTCGCCGCTCAGATTGTTGCGGTTGCGAATTCGTTTGATGTATTAACCACGCACCACCCAAACCGTCAGGCTTGGTCTATCCCGTATGCGCTTATCGAATTAGAGAAATGGGTACATGACGGTTTATTGTCTGGTGAATGTGTCAATGTCTTGCGCGATAACCAAGTTTATCTAAAACAAATAATCCATAAATACCCAGAACACTGCTCTGTCGAATAGTGGTAAACAATGAAGGAGATGAAAATTTGACTAGGAGGATTTTATAAACAATACTGTATTTATGTACAGTATTGTGGCTTCGATTAAGTTTGGAGGTGAAGTATGTTGTGGGAAACCCTAGAAAGAGTAAACCGCTTACGCCAACAAGCCCTTGCGAACGCTGAGTTTGTTCAGTCAGCAAAAGAGCATGAACAGGCTTTGCAGGAGCAAGAATATCATTATTAACCAAAGAGTGCGCGTTCAGCCAAAGACAGACAAGGTAAAAAATCGCTGGCTGATATCTACAAAGAAGTTGAGTTTAGCACGGATTCTCGTCATTAATTCTTTTCATTGCTGCTGCGGCTTACACCTTATAAACGCCGCAGCACAACGACTAATACTAGATTATTGACGGAGTGGAATTAAAAATCCGCTTTACGAACGTAGTGGGGGTTTTTATATTTCTTGGCTGGGCCAAACGAAGAAACAACCAGTTTGTTCCAAAGTGTCTTATCAAACTCACCTTTCGGAATCGAAGGGTAGAGAGTCTCTTCTTCTTCTCTGGAAAAGGTCATGTACTGCTTTTTTTTAATCTGATTGTACTTTTTCGCTATTTGATTGTGCTTTCTTACCCACTCTAATTTGTAGTCACGAAGCACTTGTTCACCTTTGTCTTCGCTCATACGAGAAAGGAAAAGCCTTTTATAAGAAACTTTCCTGTCCAGCATGGTTCTCATGACAGTCTGAATATATTTGCCATGATGCGTTACCGTGATGTCTTTTTCATCAATAGGCGTAATACACCAGCCTTTGGGTAGAAAGTCTGGTTTCTTAAATTGTTTGTTACGTTCTATTAGAGCTTGATGCAAAACCAAATCTGAGGTTCCGCGGAACGTTTTTTGCCATTTACCAATGCGAATTTGAATCGAGCCTGGTAAACGATAGATATTAGTAAACTTATCTTTATCCATGGACTTCAGTCATGAGATTAATATGCAATATGAGTATGTGATAACCAGCCTATCGCGCTGTAGAGAATAAATAGGCTGAATTTAATGGTGATTTTACAACGACATCGCGTTACTTAGCGAGGGATTATGTCAATAATTGGTGAGGAAATAGAAAATTATTATAATTTGCGACTGTTTGTAACGCTAAATAGCATCGAAATGGAGAGTTTGTCTCTAAAGATACGATTACTGCACCAAAATAGTACGCCCGTAAACTGGCTACGGGCGCATACTCTAAACCGCTTCTTCTAATTGATTCGCTTCCTCTTCCTCAATTTCTTGTAAATGTCTGCTAGCCTGTTGCAATTGATACATTTGCGCATAGCGGCCATCTTGTGCAAGAAGTGATTTGTGCGTACCTTTTTCAACTAAATCACCATGATGAAGAACCACAATCTGATCGGCATCCAAGATCGTAGACAATCGGTGAGCGATTACAATCAAAGTCATATTCTGACGTAATACCGCTAAACTCTTTTGAATCAAAGCTTCAGTCCCGGAGTCAATGTTTGCCGTTGCTTCATCCAGAATGAGAATTTTTGGTTTCGCCACTAATACCCTTGCCAAAGCAAGCAGTTGCTTCTGACCTGCGGAAAGGTTAGTTTCCCCCTGACCTAACTGAGTATCCAGCCCGTTAGGATAACGACGGATCTGCTCCGATAAACCTACCTTATCTAATGCATCCCATATTTCAGTGTCTTCAACGGGGCGACCCAAAGAAACGTTCTCCCTAACTGAGTCGGGAAGTATATGAGGGTCTTGTTGAACCATTGCCACGTCTTTACGCAGCACATGCTTGGCTAGCGTATTGAGCGGACGGCCATCAATTAGCAATTCGCCAACTTCTGTTGGGTAAAATCCCATTAGCAGCGAGGCTAGGGTACTTTTTCCGCTTCCTGTATGACCAACTAAGGCAATAAAGTCTTGATGATCGGCTTTAATAGAGATGTCTTTTAATACGTCTTGCTTTCCATCGTAGCTAAACGTCAGGTTTTTAATCTCGATAGAGCCAGTTTTGATCGCTTTTTGATCATCGCCATACGTTTGCTCTTTTGCATCAATGAGTTCAAATACTCGCTCACTTGATACTAATGCCTGTTGCAACAAAGCAAGCTGTTGGGTCATTTCAATCAAGGGTTCAGTAACACGAGCCAAGTAACTGATGAACGCATAAAGTACACCGACACCAATCACCTCGACGCCATTGAAACCAAAGATAGCAACCAGACTCATCAAAGCAAGACCGGCTAACAGATCCATTAATGGACGTAATAGATAGCCGTTTAAACGAATGACTCGCTTAGAAGCGACTAGGTGCTCTGCAGTAAGGTCATTAAACTGTTGGTTAAAACGTGCTTCTTGTTGCATTAACTGAACAACGCTCATCCCTTGGATTGACTCACTTAAGTTAGCGTTAATGTCAGTAAGCAAATCCCGCATTCTGCGATAACTTTCTGTGCTGAGCTGTTTAAACAGATACATAAAACCAATCACGATTGGAAGCAGTACCAAAACAACCAGTGTTAGCTGCCAGCTCATAAAGAACATGACGCCCAGCATCACGAGGATCATTACGGCATTTTTTACCACCGTCGCAATCAAGAGCTCATAGAACTGCTGGAGAGACTCGGTATCGTTAGTAATTCGCGAGACCAACTTTCCCGCAGGTGTGTAATCAAAGGCAGAAAGTGGTTGCTTAATCACGCCAGCGAATACTTGCTTACGAATCGTTTTAATGGTGTTGGTTGCGACCATACTGAACTGCAATGACTGAAAGTATTGGAAAGTCGCTGAAATCACCTGAAGTGCAATGTAGCCAGCAGCTAACGTGATCAAGACACCTTGTGAGTAATCCCCTTTGGCAATGTGTTCATCGATAAAGTATTGAATCAACCAAGGCCCACCTGCGCTGGCTAATGCGGCGATAAACAGCAGACCTAGCCCCTTTAGCATCGGCTTTGGTTGTGACAATGGGTAAGACAACAACCGCCTAAATGTACTTGTCTGTTTCATCTATTCCTCCTCCATTGCCTGTTCTAGTTTCTGGTACTGAAGCATTTCCGCGTACCATCCTTGGTTTTGCTCTAATAGATGATGGCGACCACGCTCTGTAATGTGACCGTGATTGAGGACGATAATCTCATCAGCCGATTTGAGGGCTGTTAAACGATGAGCAATCACGATTAAGGCTTGATCACGATAGTGTGTTTCCAGGTTCTTCAAAATCTGGTGCTCAGTGCGTCCATCAACAGCAGACAATGCATCATCCAGAACGAGGACCTGAGCATTGAGTAACATGGCTCGCGCAATCGCAATACGCTGTTTTTGGCCACCAGAAAGCGTGATGCCTTTTTCGCCCACTTCGGTGTTGTATCCATCTGGAAACTTCTCAATGTCATCGTGAATACAGGCCAGTTTTGCTGCTCGGTACACTGCTTCTTTGGATGCATTTGGATTACCCAATGCAATATTGTCAAAGATCGATTTTGAGAACAGGAATGGACTTTGATTAACCACAGCAAAGCGGTTTCGCCATTGCGGAAGTTGAGCGTCTTTAATTGATACATCACCAAATTTAATCGTGCCGTTTTCCAAATCATGCTGACGGAAAAGTAGCGTCAATAATGTCGATTTGCCGCTTCCAACCGGGCCAGCAATACCTAACATTTTTCCTGGCTCTAACGTCACATTGATATCCGCTAGGGCAGGCGGTAAATCTCTCGACCAATAAAACGAATCGATATTGATTTGCAGGGGCAGAGGCTTATCTTGCAGCGGAGTATCGCCACTGACAATTTCAGGTTGCTCATCAAAGATTTCTTGCAGACGATTCCATGCAGCCGAACCACGTTCCAAAATGTTGAATAGGAAAGCAAACGCCAACATTGGCCAAATCATAAGGCCTAGATACATAGTGAAAGCGGTTAAGTCACCAAGAGAGATCTCCCCCTTATCGACAAGGTACGCACCTGCAGCGACGCTGAGTAAAAAGGAGAGGCCAATCGTCAGTTGGATAGCAGGGTCAAAACGCGCATCCACACGCGCAACTGCGATATTCTTCGCGCCTGTGTCGTCCACTACATCTTCGAAACGTTGTTGCTCTTGCTTCTCTAAGCCGAATGCACGCAACATGCGAACACCATTCAATGACTCTTGAGTCATATCTGACATTGTAGAAAAAGCTTCTTGCGCTATGCGGAAGCGTTGGTGAAGGATACGCACAATGTAGAAAATGATGATGGCAAGAAACGGCATAGGCAAAAGCGCCATAACCGTTAACTTCCAGCTTACTTGAGTCACCATCACGATAAGAACCGCAATGCCTGTAATTAACGAGTCTGCGGCGGTAAGTACACCTTCGCCAGCAGTCATTACAATGTTTCTGACATCATTGGTACCACGAGCCATTAAGTCGCCAGTTTTATAACGTTCAAAAAAGCGCGGTGGTTGAGTTGAAAGGTGGCGGTACAGCTTGTTACGCAGGATGGTTCCTAACTCCCAACTCGCGCCAAACAGCCAAATGCGCCACAATATTCTGCATACGTAGATCGTAACGAATATTGCGGTAAGACCTAACAACCACATAATTAACGTGCTTGTTTCTAAAGTGTTATCGACGACACCATCAACAATCACGCCTACCGCTTTTGGCGGTATCAGTTGGAGGACAGAGATCAGTGCCAATAGTAAAATAGAGCCAACGTAGTGTTTCCATTTCTGTTTGAAATACCAACGTAGCTGCCAGAAAATTCTCATTCCGCCTCCCAACTTAACTGATTGAAATTATTATGGAACCATTATTGGGCGAAATGAAAAGTTTACAAGCACAAATATTGAGCAAGCATAAATACGATATTTTGTATTGATTTTAAATGTATGCTCTATCGAATTTCTCACTTTATTACTGCAAGCCGCTAATGTAACAAAATTATGTGAAATTGATGTTAATTGAGTGGTTTTAGTGGTTAAGAGAGTATTGGTAACTTAAAGCGTTAAAACATAACTTTAACTGAGTTTAATCAACGCTTTAATCCGGAATAAACTTGTGTTTTGAGAGAATAGCGCGGCGTCAACCGAAGCTAACAGACCAAACTTAGACTAAAAAAGATAAGCACAGTCGTTGCCAATTAGATGCGATTATCACCCGTGCTAAATGCGATGATCTGACTGATTTCCGTTAAGCTTCGGCCACTCTCTTTTTGCAACTGAATAAAGGCTTTATTGGCTGCATCCAGAGACTTCTTAGTGTCTTTGCCACCTTCGATGATCTTGCAGTTACGCAGGTAAGCCTCTACATCGTTAGAGATAATAAATGTATCTGCACCCATCTGGCGTAAGGTATATGGTCCGGTATTTCCGCCCAAGCGTTTACCGTGTTTTTTTAAATAAGCCCACAGTTCCGTGATGTTTTCCTGGGGCCAATCCGCCACCATTTTGCCGAATGATCCGTATTCAATGCTCGCTTCATGAATCATGCGAGCGTTCGCGGGAATCGACATCACTTTCGTCAAGTGGCGAATAATGCGTTCGTCTGTCGCTTTTGTTTCCCACTGTTCATCGGAAAGCATAAGTAATGGCTCGATTTTGAAACCAAAAAAGACCTCTTCAAAGTTTGGCCATTTTTTACGCACCACACTCCATGAAATGCCACTTTGAAATACTTTCATTGAAAATGCAGCTAACCAACGGTCATCAGGAATAGCGGCTAACTCTGTTTTACTTAACGGATGAGTAAGCAGGGCTTCAAGTTGGTCTTTACCGCCTTTACGTTCGGCGGCGCGTTGGTAAATCGCGTCAAATTTTTCAATGGTCATAAAAGAAGTTAGCCTTAGTAGATGTCGATGTTTGCCAAACATACTACGCTTAAGTTGCTGAATCGTAAATTGATGGAGTGTCACAAATGAAGAAGGTCACATTAACGTTTGTTGGAGAAGGTTCGGAGCGCATCGCAGAGAAATTTTATACTTGGTTAGCTGATGGCGGATTAGAAGACAGTATCATCGAGACGTTATCGGATAGGGAAGTCTCGGTAGTCGGTATCAGTGATATGGATAATGAAACGCGCGATGTGGTGATTACGACCGAAATGAACTAACCCGCGGTTTGTTGAGAATTCAGATAAAACAAAGCCCTTCAACGAAGGGCTTTGTGCATTTTTTTAGCATTTCTATGGAGAAAAAGCCTAGTGATGAACCAGCGTTAAGCCGCTTGGGAGTGCATCACCGAAGACACGCTTCGATTCACTATCAGAAAGTTCTTTAACTTCTTCAACCAAAGAGACCCAAGACTCAGGCACTTTACTTTGTTTCAGCTTCGCCAGAACCAGCTCGCGATAGTCATCTGAGATGTCAAACAAGCGGTCTCCTGTTTTACGACAAATCATCACGGCGGCAAACGCGATCATTGGTTCTTTTTGCCAGTTTTGTTCTAACAGTTTTGGAAGCCACTGTTCTGCTTGCTCACGGGGAATAACACTGTGTTGGCTGCCGTACAGTGGAGTACGAGATGCAAGTCGGCCCATTGCCCACCAGTGTGCTTGTTGGAATTGATTATGGTTAATGGCTTTACTGAGGAACCACGTTGCCAAAAGCACTTTATCTTCGACTTCCAGATTTTCCAGCGACGCTGACAGTCGAACCATTGACTCGTAGCCCATGTCTTGCGCAGTTTTGGCGGATTGTGGATTCTTCATTGCTCCTGGATGCAAATATTTAGCAATGTCAGCCAAAATCGTTTCTTGTTGCTCCTGGTTTAAGCCACCAGCAATACGACGCCAGAATACCCACCAGTCTGTCCATCCTTGATGGTTTTTAAACTGAATGTTTTGTTGGTAAAGTCCCCAAATCTGTTCGATACGCCAAGAATCGGTTGGATCACCAAACCCCGGGCGCAATGCAAAGCCCGCAAGTCGAAGCCAGTTCTTTTCATGTTGCTCTGAACGACGGCGGCGTTTTCTGCCTTGAGCAAATGCATCGAATAGCTGACGAAGCGTTGTGAAGTCCCATTCATCACGCTTACCTAGTTTCTTCTCAAGATCTTTGGCTAAGGTTTTGATCTCTTTACTGTCGGCGCTTTTCTTATTACCGCTGTAAAGACGAGCCACCAGCTCCTTACACTCATTCAACTTTGGATGAAGTTGTACTTCTTCGTTGTCGTCCGCTTGTTTGTTACGTACTTCAAACTCTAGCGCCCAACGTTTAGTGTCGTCTTCTGCGCTGACACATTCCATTTTGAGTGTGCCCACTTCCGTTAACTGGCAAGCGAGTTGTACCTCGACACGCTCTTTTTGGTTTGCGTGCAGCTCAGCACCTTCGCCTTCTAATGTGGTGATGTATGGCGGAAGTGGAACAAATAAGTCAGGATCAACGTCAACCATCACACCATTTTGAATCGCAGTGTTGTTGCTCAGCGTATCGTGGGTGGAGGTAAGAAGATTAAATCGAACCGGCTCGCCAAGTGTGAGAGAGAATCGACGACCACTTAAGCGAATCTCATGGCCTTCTTCCGTCCCTTTTGCCAGTAAACAAAGCGCTTTGCCCATTTTGTTTTTTTCTTGCAGATGAAGGAAGTAAGAACGAGCAGCACCACCACCGATTTTTAGCTGTGCTCCACGACGCGCTTTACCAAAGGCAACGGCGCCAAGTGCGACAGACCAATCAGGATGCGGGTTATCCAAAACCGTGACGGGAGCGCCGCGCCAGTCTGAGAGTAGGGTAGTGACACGCTCAGTGACAAGGTCACTGTTAAACACACCACCATTGAGTAGTAAGCCGACTGGAATCGCGTTTTGTTTTTCGTCTTCTATGCCTAGTGCAGATCGCGACACTTGCTGATGCTGAGTTAGGAACTCGGCTACGTGTTTACTTACTGCAGGATCTGCGACGTAAGGCAGCCCAAACTCGACAACGGCACTGCGTCGTTTGTCGGGTACTTCATTAAATTCAGAAAGCGGGAAGAAGCCATCCAGGGCAATTTGGTGTACTTCTTGTTTACTCAGCGCGATGCTCTTGGTACCACCAAGTAGTTTTGAGCCGCTACCCAGCATGGTGATTTTCACTTCTTCAGGTGCGTTTGAAGAAAGCAGGTTCTCTTTCGCTTTTCGGGTTTGCTGAATCAGCTTAGTCAGGCTTGCTGCTGTCAGCTTTTTGTTTTGATTGAAACGGCTTTCTGCTAAGTGCGCCAATGCCAGGTCGAGGTTATCACCACCCAGCATAAGGTGTTCGCCAACGCCTATGCGGTCCAACCCTAACTCATCATTGTTAAACTTAGCTTCAATCAAGCTTAAGTCGGTCGTACCACCACCTACGTCGCAAACTAAGATAAGAGGTAGTTCTCTGAGTTCATCGGCCGCCGTTTTTTGGTGGCGAGCATACCAGTCGTAACATACCGCTTGCGGCTCTTCGAGCAGGACGATCTTCTTCAATCCGGCAAGCTCGGCTGCTTCAAGGGTGAGTTTACGTGCCGTTTCATCGAACGATGCAGGGACAGTAACCACGACGTCTTGGTCTTCCAGTTTGTTACTCGGATGACGATAGTTCCATGCCTGGCGGATATGGTTCAGGTAACTGGCGCTGGCAATAACCGGTGAGACTTTATCAACGTCTTGCGCGCCAGCCCAAGGAAGAATGTCTGAGCTACGGTCGACCGCTTGATGGGAGAGCCAACTTTTTGCGCTCGATACCTGACGTCCTTCGACTTTCGCGCCTAGTTCACGTGCCCATTCACCGACGATGACATTTTTAATGTCGCCAGAAACAGGCTGATTTTCCCAAGGCAGGGTTAAATCAGACGGGGAAACTTGTCCCTGAGCCGGGTGGTAACGGAAAGAGGGTAACAGCGGTTTACGAACCACTTCACCAGGACCAACTAACTGGTCGATATCAAATAGGGATACTTCGGATTGTTCAAGGTTGTCGGTGATTTCACAATAGGCGACCACAGTGTTTGTCGTGCCAAGGTCAATACCGACTAGAAAACGAGGAGATGCCATACAAACCTTCGTGTATTTAAAAAACGGCACCTGATTGGATGCCGTTTGATTTCTATTTATTCTTCTTCGTTTGAGTCACTTTTTGCGTCTTCACGCACATCGAACTCAACGTGCCATTTTTGACCGTTGTCGGCGGCAATTGCTTCCAGGTAAAGCGTACCAAGCTCAGTGACGCGAGATGCCAGAGTGACAGGAACCACTTCGCCTTCACGACGACCTTCGGATACTGGTAGAGTGACTTGAATTTCTGGTAACTCTTCAAGCTCTTCTGGTGCCCAGTGATCAAGATGAGTACCTGCCAGATCATCACGGCGTACTGTCGAACCGAAGAACTGGAAGTTTACTGGCTGGCCGATAATCAGACCAAACTCCTGGCTTGGTACGTCAACACTTGAGCCTTCTTCCATACCAAATGGTGCCACACATAGGGCTTCCATTGGAGGTGCCATACCCGGAATCGCTGGCATTGCACTTTCGATACCTACGTAGTAAGCCGAAGCGATACCACCGCGAATACGGACGCCCTGACCACGACGAACTGAGCCGTAGTAAGCCGCGCCGCTTGCTACCGCAAGATCGAGATCAACACCAGTCAGACGTTTTGCCATTTCGGTATCTGCTTCAAGCAACCATTCGTTAATGGTGTCTTCTAAGCGAGAGGCCAGTAGCGTTGACTTCAGCACACCGCCGTTAAACAGAATCGCGGTTGGTTTGATGAAATCTGCTGATTGAGCGGCATCAGCGCCCGGCATGCCCGGCATATTCGCAAATGGATTGTAGTCTTGCTCTGGAGCCGATTCTGCGCCACTTTGTGCGTTTGCTTGCTTAGACAAGAATGCCGCAATGTGACGCGTGATACCTGCGTCCTGAGCGTAAGGAAGACCCATTTGCGTTAGTGCACCACGGTTACGTTGAACAGGGTGATCAGTAATCGCAACTTGTGGGAAGAAACCATCAACCAGCGTTTGCTGTACTTCTTCCTGCGTCAGTTCGGTCTTAAGCGTTGCGCCAAGCAGTTTAGAACCACGGCTAGGAACAACGATTGGCACAGATTGCAGCTCGCTGTCGTTCAGAAGCGCTTCTTTTGCATCACGGCAAGCGTGTGTCATTGCCTGAACTTGCCACGGTTGTAGATCTTTGCCTTCTTGCGCAAGCTTCATTTTTAAGCGGTACGCAAGGGCAAGGTCCATGTTGTCACCGCCAAGCAGGATGTGCTCACCGACGGCAATACGGCTAAGTGACAGGTTACCGTCATCTTCAGTTACTTCCACCAAAGAAAGGTCGGTTGTACCACCACCGATATCAACGACCAGAACGATGTCGCCCACTTCAACTTCGTCACGCCATTTGTCGTTACTGTTGTCGATCCAGTTGTAAAGCGCAGCCTGAGGCTCTTCTAGTAGTGTCAGATGCACAAAACCAACGTTGCGCGCCGCTTCTGCCGTCAGGTCACGTGCCGCTGGGTCGAACGATGCAGGAACAGTAATCGTCACCTCTTGATCAGCGAGCTTATGATTAGGATGAGTGTGGTTCCAGGCGTCTTTAAGGTGCTCAAGGTACAACTCGGTTGCACGAAGAGGGGATACTTTTTCGACTTCTTCAGGGCTACCAGCTGGCAGGAATGCATCACGACGGTTTACGCCGCCATGACAAAGCCACGATTTAGCACTGGCAATCAAGCGAATTGGCGTTTTTGAACCTAAGTTACGAGCAATCGCACCAACCAGTGCTTTAGGCTCACTAGACCACGGCAGTACGCGTGATTGCGGATTCATTTCGTGTTCGTGAGGTTGGTACAGGAACGAGCCAAGTTGGCTGCGAGTTTCTACTGTTCCAGGTGCCGTTAATTGCGGGATTGGCATGACTTCTACACGAGCATCTTCATCGTGAGTATCGACAAAAGACATCACACAGTGTGTTGTACCCAAGTCAATACCAACGCTGAACTGAGGAGACTGCTGTTCAGCCATCTCTTGGATGTTTTCTTCTTGAGAAGTGTTATCTTGGTTCATGTGTTCCATTACAACTCAACCTCAGCTGGTGCGATCACAGATGCATCGTAATTATCAGCCAGTTTAGGCAGGTTCATTGATGTTGCCTTCCAGCCCTTGTGAACCAGTGTTCCGTGGAATGGTGCACTGCCTGTTACATTGCCAGTTAGGCGAATTTCTTGTGGGTTAAAGTTTTCTTCAACTGTGATGCGGGTTTCTTCATCTTCATTGCGTACGTGAGCAAGTGTCACGTAATCACTTAATACTTTTTGTCCACCAGTGTGGATTACACGAGCGGCCGCGCCAACTTCTTCATCTGAGAATGACGTTAAGTCTTCTTGTAGGAAGTCAATTAGGCGAGCTTCTTGCTGCATAATAGAAAGCAGTTGCATTGCCGAGTCAGTAGAAGCGGTTGCCAGTTTTGATTCAACCTCAACCACTTTTTCTACCACTTTCTCAACTTCAACCACTTTTTCAACTTCAACGATTTTCTCGACAGGTTTTTCAACCTCGACGATTTTCTCAACCGGCTTTTCTACTACTTTCTCAATCACTTTCGATTTACGTGATACAGCAACCAGTAAAAGCAATACGCTCGAAGCAGCAAGACCAGCGTGAAGCATATCGAACGTTTGAGGAATTAGGTTCAAATCAATGTTCATGACGTTTTTTCTCTTTCTATTGATTCATTGGTGCATAGGCTCAATGTGTTTATTAAAATGATCGTCTTTGCGATCTTGCACCAAGTTTAGACACTAAAATGATGTCGGATGTTAGCATATTCAAGGCTTAACGCTGTAATAATTCGTAAATTTAGCGCACGATTAGCGCGAAAAACCAACGATTGGAACACGCTTTAAAGGCCATGGGCTGCCAGACGTACGATATTTCCGCGATTAATGACACCTTGTCTCCTTTTTCATCGACGTTATATATCGTGTTTGTACACCAGTATAAGAATCCAAATTGGTCGTATCACTTTATAAAATAGCGTTAAACCAGTGCAATCGGTGATTAAATCGGCAAGCGCATTCGAGTTTTACCTGGCGTTGAGGTAGAATCTCTCGCTTTAAAATCTACGTTAGGAATCAAGACAAACTATGAACCATAACCGTATCGTCTGCTTCGATTTAGAAATGTGTTGCTGGAACGAAAATGGCGTCGGCCGTACTGGCGAGATCATCGAAGTCGGGTTGGCTGAAATAGATTTGTCTAAAGGTGAGATCGTTAAACGTGCTCAATACTACGTTAAGCCTGAGCATGATGAAGTCTCACTGTTTTGTGCCGAGTTAACGGGGATTACACCGCGTAAAATTGAAAAACAAGGTCGACCACTTGAAGAAGTGTTGAAGTCTATGGTTAAGAACTTCGGCGGGCGCAACAAAATTTACGCTTCTTGGGGACGAGATGACACGATTTTACTTGAAGAGTGTAAACAAAAAGGAATTGAAGCGCCCTTTAACGAGTTTATTAACCTGGCAACGCTTTATCGTATTCAAAACCGGCTTAAAGATAAGCGTATTGGCCACAGAGCCGCGCAAGAAGCGAAAGGGATTGACTGGGAAGGCCGTCAACACTCTGGTTACGTTGATGCTTATAATTTAGCCAAACTTGCCCTGGTTATGCTGTAAGAGTTAATCTGGGCTCTGTAATGATTGTTTAATCCAACCGTTGTTTTTCTGTCACGTAGTGACATTAAATTAGGTTCTGTCAAGCAGATTGATATCTTAACTCGTATTTATAACAACACGTTGGCTTCAACTTAAAAACGCGCTTTGATAGCGCGTTTTTTATTGCACGTTTAAAATTTTCGTAACGTAATTACTGAGATTGAAGCTTCGCTCTGATGAAATCGTGGTGGTCGACATACAGCAGTTCTGCAGTTTTACGAATCACAGCGTCTTCTAAAGGATCTATCTCACCATCGGCGTAGGCCACCTCCCACATACTTTTTATCAAGTCGTAGCGCGTTTCCTGCGTTAACTCCCGTAACTGGGAAGTGAAATCATACAAAGAAGTCGCATCCTTTGTTTTTTGTGCGGCTTGTTCCAGTAAATGTGTGGCTTCTTCTGAGCTCAATTCAAGTAACTTCATGAGTAGAGAGTGTTTCGTCTCTTGCTCTTTTTCATCCACTTGATGGTCAGCGCCAGACACTTCACAAAGTAAGCATGCAATCGCCATGTTGGGAGACACGGTATGAGTCTGTGCCAGATCCTCGCCATCGAGAAGCTGTTTAAATAGAGATGTGAGAGAATTGAACATAGTAAACACCAAACTGATAATTATCTTTTAAACATGGTTATATGTGACTTAAATCTCAAGGGGTGAAACCTGAAATTACGAATTCTTTACATTTAGAATACGACGCTATCAATCAAGGTGATCAATTTTCTATTCTCGTCGGTGGAAAATGAATTTCTTCATTATCACTCGTCAATATACTGATTTGGTTAGGCTTACCGTCATCATCGAGATGTAATTCTCCGATCGCACTGTGGTTAACCAAACGATAAAAGTTATGACTACTTGGCGCACGCTTATAAATTTTGAGTCGCTTACGCTTAGTGAACCAGTTTAGTGGCGAGCGAGGGCTGTATAGCATTCTGTCCAGCGCATCACAGATAGTGAGTAGTCTTGTCGGAAATTGATTTTTAATGCCGCTACAGGTGATTTGATAAATATTCGGGCTGCTTTTTCGAAAGCGTAATTTGATGTCGTAAGCAAAAGAGTAATGGACATCCCCCGACAAAATCACAAAGTTAGTCGGTGTTTTAGTATGAGTGAAAATACTGACGAGCGTGTTCGCACTGCCCGGGTGTGCCATCCAGTTTTCGGCATCGACTAATAATGGCTTACCAAACATGGTAAACACGCGTTGCAGCGATTCTATAAATTTCACACCGAACATCGGCGCTGCAGAAACGATGATCACTTTATCTTCGTGGACTAATTCTTGATGAAATTCGATTAAGGCTTCCCAATCCATTAAGCCAGACGGCTTGTTCATTTTAGATTCTGACCGCCAGCGACGAGTTCGGGTATCCAGAACCACGACTTTGGGGGAGGTCGGAATGGTGTAATGCCAGTTCTCGAAGCGATAGAGATACTGAATCAGGTCATCTTGAGCTTCGGTAGTGCGTTGCTCAAGAAAGTCTTTTATGTGAGCCATAAAAGCATCATCGAACTTTTCCGGTGCGTTTCCCCAGCCCTGACAAAACCAATAGGCGATCAGGCTATTTCCGATTATTCGTTTTGCAAAAAGGTTGGTGTATGCCGCTTGTTCCCAGCCAATGGTTAAGTTCCAGTCGTCCGTCACATCGTGATCATCAAAAATCATGTAAGTCGGAAGGTGTGCAAGAAGGCGTTGTACGCGTTCTAATCCGCTGACAAACTTATCTATTTGCGTTTTTTCCTCACGCCACTTTTGTTGCCAGTTGGGGGCGAGTGTGTTGCCTCCGACAAGGAATTGATTCTCCAGTAATCGGTCACGCTTGATGAGATGCCAAAGCGTCGGCGACCAAACCAAGAGGTACATGGCAAAACATTCTGCAAAACTGATCAGGTGATTTTCACACTCTTTAGAGCTGAAAATAGGGGTGCCACGGCGAGGAAAAAACTGACTGAGCAGGCTACCGTCATCAACGTAATGTGGCAGCAACTGGTCGCGGCCATAAAAACACGCAGGGTGTTGATAAAGCGCTGTGGTGTCGGTAATCGATGCTTGTTGAAACTGCTCATCAGGCAAGCCCAGTAACTCGATTACTTGTTCAATCGCATCTAACGTTGGCCCGGCTACATGGTCAACATAAACTTGATCGCCGCTCATGATAAGCATGTCCGGACGAGATTCTGCGCTTTGCTGAGCCACTTTTTCATCTGCTGCAAGTAAAGCATCGTCACTAAAATGCTGTGGGTTACGGCAAGAACCATGAAGGACATAATCGGCTTTTTCACTGATTAAAAATTCAATACCCTTATGCATATGGTTATCGTGCTCATAACACAAGTGAGGCAGCAGCTCTGTTAGCAGACCGTCTTGCGTGTGGAGCTGATATCGAAGTGGCTGATGAGTAGGAAAATCGGCTTTTAATGATAGTAAACAAACCCAAGCTTGCTCACCAACCTGAAGTTGAGTGAGCTTCTCAAAGTCCTCAGAGTGATACGAAGTCGCAGAGTTTGCATCGTTGACTTCGATGAACCCTTCTAATGGCTTGGTTGTGACCAGCCAAATATTCACTTCTGATGCGGTCACTTTGCGCAGAATAGGGCCCGCAATGATAAGAGGAAGGTGAGGATGTTGGATTTTGTCTAATGATGCAGCCAAACTGGTTCCTTATTTGTCTGATTCTTCTAATATTTCTACCACTTGAGCGCTACTCAATTCGTGACCAGCAAGAAACAAACCTAGCATCGCTTCTGTCTTCGAATCGTTATCGCTGTCTTCGTCCAGAACCTGTCGTAATCGAGTACGAATTAAGTCAATTTCATGGTCAACGAAACCCCGACCTTCTTCTTCCTGGCATTCTTCAGGCGCATTGTCGAAGCTCAAAAATAACAGTTTGCCGTCGAGTTTTGTTTCCACCAATCTTTCCGGTAGCCACTCTTCTCCCATCACAATATCTGGGTCAGTGTTGGTCGGCAAATTATTAAGGATGGAAATGAGTTCTGATACTTTCACTTTTTATTCGTTATCGTTAGGGCTAGCGACATAACTGGTACAACTCGTTAGGTAATTTCATTCTATTTCAACGAGATTCAATGCCAATTTATCAAAGCATAAGATTTATTCTGTCACGTATATGACAACATTCCACATTGTAACGGCCCATTTAGAAAGAACATAAGCGTAAAGTTTCAATTAACGAATGATTGCTTTTTTATCGACCAATTTTATAGAAAACACGTGAAATGGCTTCGGTATGCCTCACTTCTGGCATTTATGTTTGGGGCTTGAACGTCTTTCCATTTTAGAACGAGATCAAAAGGTCGGATTTGTCACCACGTAAAATATCACCCATTCTCAGTGAGATGAAAACTAATACACTATTATCCCAGCTGAAATTTGTTTATCGCGCAAAGGTTAAAGCCATTTGTAATGCATCTGAAGAGTGTGATGGCTTGAGTACCATGAGCATCGATTCTTCATTTAACATTCAGATTGAGGGAAC
Organism: Vibrio sp. STUT-A11; assembly: GCF_026000435.1. NCBI lineage: Bacteria > Pseudomonadati > Pseudomonadota > Gammaproteobacteria > Vibrionales > Vibrionaceae > Vibrio > Vibrio sp. STUT-A11. Next base: position 1,714,323 of record NZ_AP026763.1, read on the forward strand.
AAACTGCACTAATGATGAGTTCGCCAAGCGATTCTTTGTGGTTAACGGAGAAGGGCATATGGAAGGCGACGGATGGTTAGTGCTTTACGTTGACTCAATAGAAGTGAGTGTGGGTGAAGAAATAGCGATACCCAGTGATGTCGCGTTCAATGCAATGATAGAGAATAGGGTGCAGGAAGCCGAGGAAGTGTTAGAACGACTGTATGAGAATGCCATGGAAAAAATAGAAAAAGGGACGGTTCATCATCATACAGAAGACTCGTAAACCAGAATCGGCGTATTCCCGTTGTTTAGTTAGATGTGGAAGCTTAGTTAGATGTGAAAACCGTTTAGCTGTGACAGTCTCGAAATGAAAAAGGGACGGCAATGAGCCATCCCTTAAGTACCTATTTGCTTTTAGTGACGCTTACGCCAAAGTTGCTAACTGACTTTGCGCTTCAGTGATGCCTTTTGCTGCCGCATCTTCACCCATGTTTAGCGCTTCTGCGTAAACAAATTCCACATCGGCGATACCAACAAAACCAAGTACCGTGCTTAGGTAAGGTGTGATGTTGTCTGTCGGAGCGTCTTTATGAATACCGCCACGAGTCGTTACAACAATCGCTTTTTTGTTTTCAAACAGACCTTGAACGCCATTTTCTGTGTATTTAAATGTCACACCTGCACGAGCAATCAAGTCAATCCAGTTTTTAAGCTGAGTTGGAATCGTGAAGTTGTACATTGGCGCTGCAATGACTAGCGTATCTGCTGCCTTCACTTCTTCAATAAGCGCGTCTGACAAGTCAACAACTTGCTGCTGCTCTTGAGAAAGGTCACCTGCCGAGCGTAGTGCTGTCGCTACCGTCAGATCAAGCACTGGCAGTGGGTTCGCCGCTAAATCACGAACCGTTAGTTTGTCTTGAGCTACGTTTTTGATGAACTCTTCAACCAACTTGTTTGATTGTGAGTGGTCGCCAAGGATGCTTGATTTTAGAGCTAGTACACGAGACATAATGGTTATTCCTTAAATAAGTGCTTTCGACTATGTGATGCATTATAAGCAATGGGCTGAGGTTCTAAACCCGACTTGTTTGCTTAAGTTGTTCGAAAAAATTGAATGAGCTTTCAGTTGTCTTGTCTTAGCCCTGTTGTGATACAATTCGCGCAGTTTTATGTAATGAAAAGAATAGGAAACGCTTTGACTTCGTCACAGCCTACAAAGAAAACCTCCGCTGAAGCGCAATCTGCGCCAGAAAATGGAGCAAAGAAAGTTCAAGCGCCTCATGCTCAAGTGAACAATGCCGCTTCGCTACGCAAAGCACTCAATCAGTGCATGATGCGCGACCGTTTTCGCTTAAGTAAACGTATATCTGGCGCAAGTAAAATTAAGAAAGATGCATCGCGTAATGTCGTGTTTGATGAAATCGCGTTAGACATTGCTAAATCGATGATGGAAGTCGAGCAACGCGGCAATTATCAGCCAAAAATCGAATATCCAGCCATCCTGCCTGTTAGTCAAAAGAAAGACGACATTGCAAAGGCGATTGATGAAAACCAAGTGGTCATTATTGCGGGTGAAACGGGCTCAGGTAAAACCACCCAGATACCAAAAATCTGTGCAGAGCTTGGCCGTGGTCAATTTGGCCTGATTGGCCATACTCAGCCTCGTCGTCTTGCTGCACGTTCTGTAGCAAACCGCATCGCGGAAGAAATGGAAACCAAGCTCGGTGAATTTGTTGGTTATAAAGTTCGATTTAACGATCAAATCTCAGAGAACACCCAGATCAAATTGATGACCGACGGCATTTTGCTGGCTGAGATTCAGCATGACCGTTTCTTGAATCAATACGACACTATCATTATCGATGAAGCGCACGAGCGTAGCCTGAACATCGATTTTATTTTGGGCTACCTAAAAGAACTTCTGCCACGTCGTCCAGATTTAAAAGTCATCATTACGTCGGCAACCATCGATCCGGAACGTTTTTCCAAGCACTTCAACGATGCCCCAATTATTGAGGTGTCTGGTCGAACTTACCCAGTAGAAACGCGTTACCGTCCGTTAAGCGGCGATGAGGATAACGATCGTGATCAGCTAGAAGGTATCTTCGAAGCCGTCGATGAGCTGTGTGACGAAGGTTTGGGCGATATTCTGATCTTCATGAACGGTGAACGTGAAATTCGTGACACTGCGGATGCACTTTCCAAACGTAATCTTAAGAGTACAGAAATTGTACCTTTGTATGCGCGTTTGTCGGCTGGTGAACAGAACAAGATATTCCAACCACACGCTGGGCGCCGTATTGTATTGGCCACCAACGTCGCAGAAACATCATTAACTGTACCGGGTATCAAATATGTAATTGACCCAGGTACCGCGCGTATCAGTCGATACAGTTACCGAACTAAAGTACAGCGTCTTCCGATTGAGCCTGTTTCTCAGGCAAGTGCGAACCAGCGTAAAGGTCGTTGTGGTCGTGTGGAAGAGGGTATCTGTATTCGCCTCTACTCAGAGGAAGATTTCGAGTCTCGTCCTGAGTTTACCGATCCAGAAATTTTGCGTACTAACCTTGCGTCGGTAATCCTGCAGATGACGGCACTTGGCTTGGGCGATATTCAAGCGTTCCCATTTGTTGAAGCGCCAGACAAACGCAACATTCAAGATGGTGTGCGCCTGTTAGAAGAGTTGGGGGCGATTAATTCAGATGCGAAAGATCCAAAGAAACGCCTTACACCAACAGGTCGCCAACTGGCACGATTACCAATCGATCCTCGTTTAGCGCGCATGGTGTTAGAAGCGCCAAAGTATGGCGCTCTAAAAGAAGTGATGGTTATTGCGGCGGCTTTGTCTATTCAAGATCCACGTGAACGACCTTCGGACAAAAAGCAATCTTCAGATGATAAGCACCGTCGCTTTTTCCATGAAGAGTCAGACTTCCTGACGTTTGTAAATCTTTGGGATTACATTCAGAAGCAGCAAAAAGCGCTGACGGGTAATCAGTTCCGTAAACAGTGTAAGCAAGATTACTTGAACTACTTACGTGTTCGTGAGTGGCAAGACGTTTATTTCCAAATCCACCAATCCATGCGTGAAATGGAATTTAAGCTCAATGACGAGCCTGCTTCATATCATGGAGTGCACAGCGCAATTCTGGTTGGCTTGTTATCTCACATCGGTATGAAAGATCAGGAGAAGAGTGAATATCAAGGGGCGCGCAATGCCCGTTTCCATATCTTCCCAGCGTCTGGCTTGTTTAAGAAGCAGCCTAAATGGATCATGTCAGCAGAGTTGGTAGAAACCTCAAAACTTTGGGGTCGAATTATTGCAAAAATTCAGCCTGAATGGATTGAGCCATTAGCCAAGCACTTAATCAAACGCAGTTACAGCGAACCGCACTGGTCGAAGAAACGCGCTGCGGTAATGGCGTACGAAAAAGTCATGCTGTATGGAGTGCCAATCGTCCCTAAACGTCTGGTGAATTATGGGAACATCGATGCATCTATCAGTCGTGAAATCTTCATACGCAGTGCCTTGGTTGAAGGTGAGTGGGAAACCAAACACGCGTTCTTCAAGCAAAACCGCAAACTATTGCAAGAAGTCGAAGAGCTGGAACATAAATCTCGTCGCCGCGATATTTTGGTCGATGACGAAGAGCTATTTGATTTCTACGACCAACGCGTCGGTACCGAAGTAGTTTCTGGTAAACACTTTGATTCATGGTGGAAAAAAGCGTCGAAAGAAAACAAGGAACTGCTCAACTTTGAAAAAGAGATGCTTTTTAAGGGCGATGCGAGCCATGTTACCGACTTAGACTACCCGAACTTCTGGCACCAAAATGGTTTAAAACTCAAGCTTAGCTACCAGTTTGAACCGGGCGATGATAGTGACGGCGTAACGGTTCATCTGCCGCTACCAATCCTTAACCAGGTGGAACAAGCTGGCTTTGACTGGCAGATCCCTGGTTTGCGCCATGAGCTGGTTGTTAGCCTGATTAAGTCATTGCCGAAAACTATCCGTAAAAACTTTGTGCCAGCGCCAAATTACGCTGACGCTTTCTTAGCTCGCTCTACGCCAATGGAAGCACCACTTCTTGACTCACTTGAGAAAGAGTTACGCCGCATGACGGGCGTAGAAGTACTGCGTGAAGACTGGAATCTGGATCAGGTACCGGAACACTTGAAAGTGACATTCCGCGCCGTCGATCATCGCAATCGTAAGCTTAAGGAAAACAAAGACCTGCATGAGCTGAAAGAAAGCCTCAAAGATAAAGTTCAGGAAACGCTTTCAAAAGTTGCTGACGATGATATCGAGCAGCAGGGCTTGCATACGTGGAGCTTTGGCGAATTGCCAAAAGTGTATCAACAAAAACGTGGCGGTTATGACGTGAAAGCGTACCCAGCTCTTGTTGACACCAAAGATAGCGTTGAAATCAAACTGTACGAGACAGAATACGAGCAAATCTCGGCGATGCGTGCTGGTCAGCGTCGTCTAATTCTATTAAACGTTCCGTCGCCAATTAAATACTTGCACGCCAATCTGCCGAATAAGTCGAAACTGGGCTTGTACTTTAACCCGTACGGCAAAGTACTGGATCTGATTGATGACTGCATTGCTTGTGGCGTCGATAAGCTTATCGAAGAGCAGGGTGGTTTAGTTTGGGAACCAGAGCAGTTTGAAGCGTTGAAAGAACACGTTCGCGCTGAACTCGGTGATACCGTGGTTGAAATTGCAAAGCAAGTAGAGACCATTTTGACGACCGCCTTTAACATCAATAAGAAGTTGAAAGGTAAGATCGACTTTACCATGGCGTTTGCTCTTTCAGACATCAAAGCTCAAGTTGAAGGATTAATCTTCAAAGGATTTGCTACTGAGTGTGGCTGGAAACGTCTACCAGACATTCTCCGTTACATGCGTGCAATTGAACGCCGCATGGAGAAGTTGCCGATCGATCCGAATAAAGACCGCTTACACATGCTGAAAATTGAATCGGTGACGAATGACTATAAAGAGTTACTGAACAAGATTCCTAAAGGCATGGTCATTCCAGAAAACGTAAAAGAAGTACGTTGGATGTTAGAAGAGCTGAGAGTGAGTTATTTTGCTCAGCAATTAGGCACACCGTATCCGGTTTCTGATAAACGAGTCAAAAACGCAATTGATGCGTGTTAGTCGTACCGTACAATCGTAACCGAGATTTATATCAACGTGCGTGCGGTTACTGGTACGGTAATTGCTAGTAATTGATAAATGTGTTGTTTTTAGTTCTAGGGAGGCAATGGTTTGCCTCCCTTGTATTTGCAGTGTCTACGTCAGATTAAGAAGACGTAGGAATGAAAAGAGTAAAAGGTAAATGATGAAAAAAACTCTATTAGCAGTGGCACTACTTGGCGCATCTTCTGCGGCAATGGCAGATTCTTGGATCTACGGTGGCGCATCAGTAGGTCAATCTGACTACAAAGGTGAAACTGATACGTCATACTCTGTACACGTAGGTACCGGTATTCTTCCAATTATCGGTATTGAAGCTGGTGTGACTCAGCACGGTGAATTTAACGTTGACGGTCGCGATACAAAACTTACCTCTTACTACGCAGCGCTAAAGCCAAGCATCGATTTCGGCCCACTGCACATTTACGCTAAAGGTGGTATCCACCAGTGGGATAAAGAAGTAAAAGGCGGTAGCGATGATGATGACTTGGATCTAATGTACGGTGTTGGTGCTGAGTACTTCATCTTTGGTCCACTGTCTGTAGGTGCAAGCTACATGAACTACACGGCAGATAAAGATGATGTCGGTACGTTCTCTGTGAATGCGTCACTGCATTTCCTATAATTTTCGAACCTATCGATAGTTAAAAAACACCGGCTAATGCCGGTGTTTTTGTTTCAGCTCTTTAGCTTAAGTGGACTCTCAGCCTGAATTGATGTCACACTACAACGAATTGAATATCAATTATTCATTTTTTGATCTTAATTTCCTCACACTTTCCAATATATAGTGATCACTCTGCAATGAGCTAGGGGCGTGATGTCACGCAGAATTACAAAGGATGGTATAACTATGAAAACAAAACTCTCGTTATTGGCTTTGGCGTTGTGTTCAACGTCTGCGTTTGCTGATTCATGGCTTTATGCTGGTGGTCAAGTAGGTCAATCTGATATTGAAGGCGAAAGTGATACAACTTACGGTGTGCACGTTGGTACGGGAATTCTGCCGTTAATCGGTATTGAAGCTGGCTACTTTAACCATGGTAAAGTCGACCTTTCTGTGGATGGCACGAACGGAGATGGTGATTTCTCTTCTCTCTATTTAGCGGTTAAGCCAAGCATTGATTTGGGGCCTTTCCATATCTACGCCAAGGGCGGCATCAATGCTTTTAATGTCGACTATAAAGGCTCACTGAGTTCTATCGATAAAGATGATGGCGTTTCTTATATGTATGGCGTAGGGGCAGAGTACTTTTTGTTAGACAACATGTCCATTGGCGCGAGCTATCAGGCTTTTGGTGTCGATATCGATGGCGACAGTGATTCAGTTAGTAGCTTTACCGGCAACGTTACTTTCCACTTCTTATAAACATTTCACCCAAGCAAATTCACTTCTTAGTTTTTGCGACAGCCATAAACATAAAGTGGTCACATCCGATTCAGGGAGGGCCACTTTTTTGTATCGCGCCTACCCACAATATGAGAGCTATAGTTATTAAAGCAAGAGATAATCATTAGACATCATAGTGTTTATTTTACTGTCATTGAAAACAATTCGTCTTTTAAATGCAATAAAAGCATCACTTTTGCATAAATTTGTGACTAATGTTAATATACGCCGCGATTAAAAACTTTAGAGCTCAAATTATTGGAGGGCGGTATTGGAGTTCTTCTCTGTTGAGGAGCGTTTCAAATTAACGTTAAATTTGTATTTATGGATAAAGCTTCATTTAAAAAATATAGTATCGAGACTACAGATTATCAGGTAGGACAAGATAACGTACAGAGGTGGGGGTTCGATGTTCACAACCCTGTATTCGGAATCAGCGCCGGTCTTATCGTGTTGTGTCTTGTTTCACTTCTTTTAGTTGACCCAAATACCGCTCGTGACGCTTTAAACGGTGTCAAAAATGGAATCATCGAGCAATTTGATGCATTTTTCATGTGGTCAGCCAACTTCTTCGTACTATTCGCCGTTGTCTTGTTGTTGTCTCCTCTAGGTAAAATTCGTTTAGGCGGTAAAGACGCAACTCCAGATCACTCAAGAGCATCTTGGTTGTCCATGCTATTTGCTGCAGGTATGGGTATTGGACTTCTGTTCTGGAGTGTTGCAGAGCCAACCGCGTACTTCACTGACTGGTGGGGAATGCCGTTAAACGCCGAACCATACTCTGAAGAAGCGAAATCGTTAGCAATGGCTGCGACCATGTTTCACTGGGGTGTACATGGTTGGGGTATCTACGCGCTTGTTGCACTTGCGCTTGCTTTCTTTGCTTTTAACAAAGGTCTGCCGCTGTCGCTACGTTCTGCTTTTTACCCAATTTTTGGTGACCGTGCATGGGGTTGGTTAGGGCATGTTATTGACATCCTAGCAGTACTTTCTACTCTGTTTGGTCTGGCGACGTCATTAGGTTTGGGAGCACAGCAAGCGACGAGCGGTATCAACCATGTGTTTGGTTTTGACGGTGGCATCGGTACACAAATGATTGTGATCGCTTTTGTTACTTTTATTGCAGTACTCTCTGTGATTCGTGGTATCGATGGTGGTGTTAAGGTGCTAAGTAATGTCAATATGGTGGTTGCTTTTGCACTGCTTGTTTTCATTATTTTCATCAGCTTTGATACGGTATTTACGTCTATTTTTGATACGACCAAAGCGTATATCGAATACATTATTCCTCTGAGTAACCCCCACGGCCGTGAGGATGAAACGTGGATGCAAGGTTGGACAGTATTCTACTGGGCTTGGTGGGTTTCTTGGTCACCATTTGTCGGTATGTTTATTGCCCGAGTATCCAAAGGCCGTACGGTACGAGAGTTTATTTGTGCGGTTATCATCGTGCCGACTGTGGTAACTCTCATCTGGATGGCGATCTTTGGTGGTATTGCACTTGATCAGGTAGTTAATAAAGTTGGTGAACTGGGTACGAACGGTCTGACCGATATTTCTCTGACGTTATTCCATGTCTATGACCAACTGCCATACAGCTCAGTGATCTCGATTCTGTCTATCGGGCTGATTCTGGTCTTCTTTGTAACGTCATCGGATTCAGGCTCTCTGGTTATCGATAGTATTACCGCCGGTGGTAAAATTGATGCGCCAGTACCTCAGCGAATTTTCTGGGCATGTATTGAGGGTTCGATTGCAGCGGTCATGCTTTGGGTCGGTGGTAAAGAAGCCTTACAAGCACTGCAGTCAGGCGTTGTAGCAACTGGATTGCCGTTTACATTAGTTCTTCTGGTCATGTGTGTCAGCCTGGTTAAAGGTTTAAGAACTGAGCTATCTGCGTACAAATAGTCAAACTAACACAAGTAAATGCCGAGTTTTATAAGCTCGGCATTTTTATTTGTTCTTCCCTTTTTAATAAATTCCTTTAGAGTTTGAGCGTAACCAACTTCAAATTTGTCAAATCATGTCTATCAATAAGCTTATTCTAATTCGTGGTCTTCCTGGGTCTGGTAAAACAACGCTGGCTAAGCAGTTGGCGAGTGATCTCGATGCGAAACATTTTGAAGCCGACATGTACTTTGAAACTAAAAGTGGGGAATATCACTTCAATCCGCAACAACTTCCTCAAGCGCATGAATGGTGCTTCCGGCAAGCTCGAAAATGGTTAAACCAAGGGAAAACCGTCATCGTAAGCAATACCTTTGTTCGCCATTGGGAGATGGATCGCTACCTCGAATTGTGCAAAAAGAAGGGGGTTGAGGTTGAAATAAGAGTTTGTGATGGTGAATATCAGAGCATTCACAATGTACCACTCGCAACTATAGAGAAGATGCGTCACCAGTGGCAGGATTAAGCACAAGCAACAATCAAACCTTGTCTAAAGATCATTCTTAAAGTTGCAGAGTATTACTGACAATCATTGTTATGAGTCGAAGAATAATTACTGACAAATAGGTTATCGACGGAAGTTGCGCTTCAATATAGGAGAATTTTTGAACAAGGTTCCTTCCTATGCCCATAAAAATGACATTGATCGCACTCGCCGTTATGGCATCCACTCACGTTCAAGCCGAGCCAGTTTTTTCTCCTTTAGTCTGTCTTGCAGAAAACTATCAAGAAGGGATTGATGTGTCGGAATACTGGTACAGTGAAAAACTGGATGGTATTCGCGCTTACTGGACTGGGCAACATCTTGTAACACGTAATGGAAACCGGATACACGCTCCTAAGTGGTTTACAACACCATTGCCAGATTACCCTCTGGATGGTGAACTTTGGGCGGGGCGGGGGAACTTTCACCTTGTTCAGCAAACGGTTCTGGACAAAAAACCTGTCGACAATGCGTGGCAAAAAATTGATTTTATGTTGTTCGATATGCCTTACTCTGCGGGCGATTACCGAAAGCGCTATTACAATATCCAAAGTTTAGTGTTTGAACTGGATGAGCCTCACATCAAATATGTTGAACACATGATCATTCAAGATGAAAAGCACTTGTTCAACCAACTGGATAAAATATCACTGTCGAACGGGGAAGGTGTCATGTTGCGTAAGGTGTCGAGCCGTTATCAGGCAGGACGTGGTAGTGATTTACTCAAGCTAAAACATTATGCAGATACCGAAGCTCAGGTGATTGGCCACAAGCCAGGAACGGGCAGACTGTTAGGAATGATGGGGGCTTTATTGGTTCGTATGCCTGACGGTACAGAGTTTTATATTGGCAGTGGATTTACCGATCAGTTGCGTCGCAATCCACCAGAACTTGGTTCCATCATTACGTTTAGATATAACGGATTCACTCATACTGGAAAACCCAAGTTTGCGCGATTTTTACGCGAGCGTGTTAAGGAGTAGACCAGATTAACTTAAAGTACGCGGATTACCCACCGACACACCACAGCGCTTGAAAAGACCCTGCCAGAACTTGACATGCTCTAGGGTCTTTTCTCTGAATGTGTGATGAGCATCAGTCAGTCCATACGTCTCGCCATGCAGCGCTAATCTTTCTTCAACCAATGTAACGCCACTATTCAGTCGTTGATAGGTACTGTCTAAATAGGCCAGATACGGTTGTACTTCTTCTACATAGATGCTTTGAAACACATTGTTCAAGTAACGAAACTTGGTGATATCTCGATTTTTGCCGCAAATGAGTGTGCTCTGGTTTTTTTCCAGTAATTGGGTGGTTTCATTCAGCCAGTGGGACGCGTTCGAGATAGAGTAGTAAAGTCGGCCTATTAGGCGAGATTTCTCCAAAACTTCTTGGTATTCAACCATACCACTATCCGGTAGTCGTGATATTACTTTGTATGGCGTTTCATACATACCTTCTAACATGCCAAAGGCATCACTAACACGAGCAATTTGGCTTTGGTAATCAACAGATAGCCAATCAGAAGCGGTGAGCTGCTTTTGCATTGTATCACTAGCGAGTAGCAAGTTATCCAGGTGAGTGAGAAGGTGATGCCATTTCTGTCCGTATAACTTCTCTAACTTTACGCTCTCATCAGCACTGATTTCAAACTCAGACAGGCACGTGTTTAGCGTTCTGAGTAAAGACACCTGATAATCTAAATCGTGAAAGGCATCCTGTACTTTACCTAGTGGCGAGTTTTTGTCTGCCAAGAGATTAAACAAGCCACACTGACGAAGTTGGTAGCTCTCTAACAGCCCAAGTGTCAGTCTGGGTAATGGCTGAAACAGCTCTCGTCGAGGAGGAATGGTGATGACTGGCAGGGGAGTTATTTCTGTGCCTGAAACGTCCAATACATTCGCCAAGCGTTGATGGTATTTATCCATCAGCGCTTGTTCAGGGTTGAATAAGTCAGTGCAACCTGAAAGTAATATTATTGATAATAATAGTGTTAGACGCACACTGTTCCTTTCTCATCAATTAGTTGGCTTGGTATAAAAGTATACCTGACTGAGGTTTGATTCGATCAAAAAAGCCAGCGATTGCTGGCTTTTACAGGAGATTATTGTACCGAAAAGTTCAATTGAACCTCAGGCTTTTGGTGGTGCATCCAACGTAATCTGACGCCAAGTAACAGAGCGGCAGACGATAGCCCGATGATAAAGCCGATCCAGAAACCTTGTGCTCCCATTGGTTCAACGATCCAGTTGGTACGACCAAGGATGTAGCCCATTGGTAAACCGCAAATCCAATAAGCAACAAAAGTACGATTAAAGATAGCACGCATGTCTTTATATCCACGCAATGCACCTGCCGCGATCACTTGTACGGCATCAGTAAACTGGTATATCGCAGCGAGTAACAGTAGTTCCATTGCCAATTTGATAACTTCTTGGTTACTGGTATATAACTCTGCGACAAATTCACGGAATACGACCGTTAGAAATGCAGTAACAACTGTCATCGCGGTACCAACCATGATACCAACACGCGATGCCACTCGGGCGCCTGCAACACTTTCTTCCCCAAGTTTATGTCCGACTCGAATACTAACAGCGGCACCAATACTCATTGGTAGCATGAACACAAGAGTCGAAAAGTTAATCGCAACCTGGTGGGCAGCAACAATAATTGGGCCAAGAGGGGACACCAAAAGTGCAACGACAGCAAACAGTGTTACTTCAAAAAATAGCGCAGCAGCAACAGGAAAGCCGAGTTTAAACAGACGAATTTGTGCTTTTAATTGTGGTGGATGGAATTCAGCGAAGATATTGATGTTCTTTAATCGCTCAGACGTCATCACGTAGAATAAAAGCAGCGCAAACATAATCCAGTAAACGATCGTTGTTGCGACACCGCAACCTACACCACCCAGTTCTGGCGCCCCAAACTTGCCGTAAACGAAAATCCAGTTCAATGGAATATTCAGCAGTAAACCAATAAATCCAATCACCATGGCTGGTTTAGTGAGTGACATCCCATCGGTAAAACTTCTCAAAGCCTGAAACAGGAGAAAAGCCGGCACCGCTAAAATGACAGCGTGAATATAACCTATGGTTTTTTCAGCCATCAAAGCTTCTATATCCATAAACCCAAGAATCAGTTGAGTTTGCAATAGCACCACAATGATAGGGATGCTAACAAATAGCGCCATGGCGATGCCTTGCTGAATCTCGAAAGGTATTTTAACTCGGCGACCAGAGCCGTTAAGTTGCGCGACCACAGGCACTAACGCCATTAACAAGCCAATACCAAATAAAATCGATGGAAGCCAAATACTTGAAGCCACAGACACGGCTGCCATGTCAGTAGCGCTAACGCCACCTGCCATTACAGTATCAACGAAACCCATGCCTGTCTGAGCGACGGAAGCGATCAATACAGGGGTAGCCAATTTTATAAGACTCGACGCTTCTTCTTTATAGTGCTGCACGAAATACTCCAAGGCGCAAAGAGAGATTGAAAGAATGAGAGAGCTCGAGAACAAAAGGTGTGATGGACTGACCTAATGGTTGATCTTAACCATGATAAGGTGAAAAAATGTTTCAGAGAGCCTCCGCGCAAATGATAAACAATTGTATCTTTATATGCCATACCTTTAACTGCATATTAACTTGAAAACAGTTTATAGTAGTCCGATAGACGAAAGATAAACGCGTAGAAATGAACATCTCTCGCGCGTCGTTTTAGTAGAGATCAGATAAGTAGGTATAAACCATGTTTACTGGAATAGTACAGGGCACGGCAAAAGTCGTGAAGATCGAAAAGAAAGAACGTTTTCAAACTCATGTGATCGAGCTAGATGGTTCCCTTCTTGACGGGTTAGAGATTGGGGCTTCCGTCGCACATAATGGTTGCTGTTTGACCGTCACTCAAATCGACGGGAAGCACATTAGTTTTGATTTGATGCAAGCGACACTAGCATTAACCAATCTGGGTTTTCTCAGTGAAGGGGGGAGCGTCAACATAGAACGAGCAGCTAAATTCGGTGATGAAATTGGTGGTCACAACATGTCTGGTCATATTAGTTTAATGGCCACTATTGTTGACGTCATTGACACGCCAAATAACCGAACCATCTGGTTCGAATTACCTCAAGATTCAATGAAGTATGTGTTGGCTAAAGGGTATATTGGTATCGATGGCTGCTCGTTGACGATTGGCGAGGTAGAAGACAACCGTTTCTCCGTACATTTGATTCCTGAAACGTTGCAGAGAACACTATTTGGCGTTAGGAAAGTGGGTGATCGTGTCAACATCGAGCTTGACCCACAAACTCAGGCGATTGTCGATACTGTTGAGCGCGTATTGGCAGCAAAACAAATTTAAGCACAGTAATACTTATAGCCAACTAAAAAGGAGCATTATTGCTCCTTTTTACGTTTTAATTTATTCGTAGTTATCGTCAACAAACAGCTCTACTTTGTCGTTTAATTCATCCACATGCATGTTGAGATGAATCGCGTGACAACAAGCCGGGCAGTCATCATAAAATTCTTGGTCACCATTACTGGCGTCTAAAGTTATGCCTATTGAGTGCCCACAATGCGGACACTGTACGTGTCTTTCAGTGTAGTTTTTCATACAACAACTCCTGCTATTGAAGGGCTTTTAAAACGATAGATTATGGAAGCGCAGCCCTTTCACTTACTTTGTCTCGACATCGAGATATACTTAAATATTAAGTGTAGTTGTTGCTATTTGAATCGAAATAAGTACAAAGTTTGACCCCAAACTCAACCCTGAATCTGGGGGGGATTTCTAAAGTGATATGCCTCGAGGTTTTACATTATGCAACGTTTATACTATTTCAAGTTAGACAGACATAATCTTGTTGATTGTGAGTTGCGCTTGCTCTAAATAATGCCCGCCAAACAGATTACAATGGTTGAGGACGTGGTAGAGGTTGTAGATTTCTTTACGTTCCTCATAGTCTGGATTTAGCGGCATAACTGATTCATATCCTTGATAAAACTCAGGTTTGAATCCACCAAATAGCTCAGTCATCGCGATGTCGCACTCCCTGTCACCCCAGTAGCATGCCGGGTCATAACAAATAGGTCCGACTGGCGTTACGGCAGCATTGCCATTCCATAAGTCACCATGCAATAAAGAAGGCTCTGGTGTGTGATTCGACAAAAGCTGTTTCACGACATTAACAAAGTCCTCAATATCGACCAAAGTGACACCTTTTTCTTTTAGCAATTGTAATTGCCATCCGATACGCTGTTCAGCAAAGAATGTGCACCACTTTTTATGCCACTGGTTAGGTTGTAATGTGGACCCCAAGTAGTTGTCAGTATCAAATCCAAACTCTTTCTGTTCGCCCCATTGGTGTAATTGAGCCAGCTGTTGACCAAACAAGAAACTGTTTTGCGTATCTTCAAGTGGCTTAGTTGGAAGGTAATTCAGAATTAAGAATGAAGTATTTTTGGTTTTACCGACCAGTACGACTTCAGGGACGAAGACGGTGGAAGTTTCACGTAACAGATGCAGACTTTCAGCCTCAACTTGGAATTTAGACAAAAAATCACGATCGTTAATCTTTACGAAATAGCGTTGCTCGCCGTCATTGATCATATAGCTTTCGTTAATATCTCCACCGGAAAGACGAACTTTTTCGATGATTTGATATTCAAATAATAGCGTATCAGAAAGCTGTTGCGATATTGCTTGCCACATACAAAAACCTCGTGAATCTGTTTAACCACCAATAGTTTAGGATAAACGACGAGAATTTGGCGCGGAGCTGCGCATACTTGAACAATAAAATTTTGAATCAGTGAACGAAATTTACATAAGTGTGAATCATATCGCTCATAAGTTTATGATTTATCGTCTTAACAGATGGTTATGTATCTACACAACATGTATTATTATTTTTTTGACTTTAGTTCCATTGATAGCATGAAAATACTGATATGTGATGACTCAGCGATCGCGAGAAAACTGATTATACGAACCATAGTGCAACATGCCTCAATGCAGCTGATTGAAGCCCAAGATGGATATGAAGCACTGAAAATTCTGGCGGAACAAAAAATTGACATCATGTTCCTCGATCTCACGATGCCTGTCTTGGATGGTTTCGAAGTTCTAAAGTCTTTACCTGTCAGCAGTTACCAAACTCAAATAGTGATCATCTCCGGGGATGTCCAACAAGAAGCTCAGCAACGCTGCATTGAATTAGGCGCTAAAGCGTTTATTGCCAAACCACTGTCTGAAGAGCAAGTCGCCCCACTGTATGAACAACTGGGGATACAATACGCATTTAAGCCCATCGTAGATGTCACGCCCAAACAGCAAGTATTCGATGATCTCTCTTCACTTGCTAAATTTCGAGAAGTCGCGAATATTGCCCTAGGGAAAGGGGCTTCTATTATGGCCGACCATCTACAGGAGTTTATTCAGTTGCCTGTTCCACACGTTGGGCCGCTAACCTATGGGGAGCTCCATATGACGCTTGTTGATGTGATTCGTCGAGACGGTTCGATTGCGGTGGCACAGCGATTTGTTGGTGGAGGTATCCATGGCGAAGCTTTGGTTTGCCTTAGAGGAAAGCACATCAATCAGATTGGAGAAAAATTAGGCTTTCAATTGGAGTTCACTGCTTGTAACGAAATTATTTTGAATGTCTCCAACCTATTGGTATCTTCTTTCTTAACCTCGTTAGGTAGCCAGTTAGATAAACAGTTCTCTCTTCGCCAGCCTAGTATCATAGATACATTACCTACTTACAGTGAACAACAAGGTACAAAAGGGGAACTTTTTACGATTGAATATACTTATATGGCGGAATCTCTGGACTTTGAATGTGAAGTGCTGTTTTTGCTAGACAAACCGTCTGTAGAAATCATTTATGAAATCATGGAGTTAATCTGATGTCCGAAATCACGCTGGACATGGCAGACTTTCACTGGGTCACACAAATCTTAGACACAATGGATTCTGGTCTTATTGTGCTCGATCGCCAGTACAATGTATGCGTCTGGAACAGCTTTATGCAATCTTACAGTGGTGTATTGTCCCAAGACATTATTGGACAGTGTTTATTTGATCGCTTTGAAGAACTGCCTAGAGCATGGCTCGAGACAAAATTAAAAACGTCAGCAGATTTGGAAACTCGTTCATTTTCTAGCTGGGAAAACCGTCCATACCTTTTTAAGTTTACTAACTTTTCTCCTGTTTCGAACAGCTGCGCATTTATGTATCAAGACATTGTAATTACGCCGTTACGTTCTCTTTCTGGGGAGATCAGCCATATTGCCATCCAAATAAATGACGTGTCCGAAACAGCACGTAACCGTATTTATCTCAAAGAAACCAACCAACACCTTTCAGAAATCAGTCGTAAAGACGGGCTAACAGGTTTGTTTAATCGAGCTTATTGGGAACAATCTCTCAAAGAAGAATTTACCCAAATAAAAGTCAGTGATGGATCGTGCTCACTGGTTATTTTCGATATTGACCATTTTAAACTGGTTAATGATACCTATGGCCATCCTGTTGGGGATGAAGTGATTCGTCGAACATCGAGTTTGCTGAGAAAAACTGCCCGAAGTAGCGACATTTGTGGACGTTTTGGTGGGGAAGAGTTCACGGTATTGTTACCAAACACGAACCAAGCACAAGCTAGTTATTTTGCAGAACGGCTACGCAAGCGTGTTGAGCAAGAGGCTGTGAAAGTTGAAGATTTTGTTATTAACTACACAATCAGTATCGGCGTTTGTGAATATAAGCCTCATTTCGCAAGTCATACACAATGGTTAAAAAGTGCCGACTCCGCATTATATCGTGCCAAAGAGAATGGGCGAAACCAAAGTTGTGTATATGATAACGAGTAAATAAAAACTCAGGACTCGTTTCTACTTTGTTGATTACTACCTGTCCAGTTGAGTTGAAAATACAAATTTCTATGACATAAGTTAGTGAAATTTCTTAGCAATGTCTTACTATTGATACAAATTCGCCCCAGCTTTCAAGTCTTGACGTTAATGGAGAAATATAGTGGTTGTAGAAACGGATGGTTACCTTGCTCTTATCGAACACTTGTCGCTTAACTTAAATATCTTTACAACCGAGCGCGGTGATACTGGGTTGGAAAGTATCGAAGATGTCGTTACCGACATGGTGGCATCAAATATCATGATGATTTTTGAGCAAAACCCTGAACTTCATTCAAGCGTGCGTTTTAAGTTATTAAAAGAAGCAGATGCTGTCGTAGAAGATTTAAGTGAGGTCCTTGCGGGGGTCTGGAGTAAGAAAGCAACCAATGAACAGATCGCTTTCCTGGAAGAATACGTCGCATTAGTAAAAAACTTGTTTGATAACGCAGTAGCGATTTACGACTAGAGGCTTATGTTGTTTGATTCGTGAAAGCTTACCGTACCAAACTCTCGTGGCGTTACAATGTCACTCTTCTGATTTGCCAGAATTTTGATGCCCAGTATGGGTTATCAATCCGAGAAATAATGACGCCTTTCGATGTGGACGCGTGCATAAACTGCTTGTTCCCCAGATAGATACCAACATGGTAGGTGGTTCTTCTGGTCTTAAAAAAGACGAGATCCCCTTGTTGGGCTTCATTCCATCTTAGTTCGACACCTTGTTTAGATTGTTGCTTTGTTGTTCTTGGCAAAGCAAGTTGATACGCTTCCACAAATGCCTTTTGCACAAAGGCAGAACAATCTATACCGGACTTCTTTGTGCCCCCTAATCGGTACGGAGTACCGTGCCACTCGTTGTAAAACTCCAGCAACTCAGGTTGGCTAGACAAAGTCTTAGCAGCAGGTGTTGTTACTGCCACTACCTCTTCAGCAGGTTCGGGCCCTGAAGAGCACCCGGTCATTAGTGCACTGATTATCAAAGGGAAACAAATACGACGCAAATCATCCACCTACCATTCAAGCGACTCACAAATGAAATATTATTGTCATAATCAATCCATACTATTGAACGCTTATCACGGTTTTATCGACTTTATCTGAAGGATACGCAGTAAAACCGTTCAAACCCAAGAAAGAATAAAAATTGATTATGGCAACGCGCAAACGCTCACGCTTTTCACTCTCACTGATTCAAACCATCAGTGCCACATTTTTAACTATTATTGCACTTGTTATAGCTCTTTCTGCTTCAAGTTTCAAAGGAATGGAGCAGATTGGAGAACAATTTGAGGAGTTGTCTCAAAAAGCATTACCCATGGCAATGGCCAACGCAAAGTTAACCAGAAATGTTCTAGAAATAGTTAAGTTGCTCAACTATGGGATGCAAATAACCGAACCTAAAGAGCTCCCTATGGTCGAAGCGCACATAGCCGCACTAGCCACACAAACTGAAGGGTTAGCAGAAAAAAACTCTGGTGTTGCTAGATCACTTTCTAATGAATTGAAAACCAAGGTAGAGACCTTGCATCAGGTCACTCAGTCGATATTGTTGAAACAGTCGGCAGTAATCCGAATTCAGTCGGAGATAGACTCTGCTGTGGGCGGATTTCGCTACGGCCTAAGCTCTATTGGCCCGGAAATGAACCGAATTAGTTCTTTTTTGAGTGGAGATAATCCCGAATCAAGTGACGCCGCCAATCGGTTTATTGCTTCGGCCAGTTCAATGGAAAGCACGTTTTTAATGATGCTCATGCACACTGATCTCACTAAAGCGGAAGCAGAGTTTCGTGAGATGAGAAACAGAATTGCTGGTATTAACCTCGCCTATGAAGATTTTAAAGCTCTCCACCCTGAAGTGAGTGGCTATGCCAGTCTAACTGCCCCGTACGATATGGTGAAAGCGGGTTTTGCCGACAAAGGTATTCTCCATTTGATTCTCGCTAAACTTGAACAAAGCGAGCAACAAAGCACAGAATTTAAACAAGCCTCTCTAATCGCTGACGAATCCATGCTTTTGCTGGACCAAGTTTCACTCACCGCTTCTGACTTAATCGATGAGCGAGAGACCATAGTCAATACGACCATAGAGTCCGTGAGTTTGATGGTTCTTATCGCTACTGCCGTTATCTCAATCATTATTCTCGTAACATGGATTGGTCTAAGAAGCTGGACCAACCGTGGCCTAAATGCAGTACTCACCCGGCTATCGGCTTTAACCGAACACGATTTCCGTGAAAAAGCGCAAGAAGTGGGACCATATGAACTGAAAGAGGTAGCGCGTAAGTTGAACATGGTTATTGATTCAACTTACGATTCTATCTCCACTGTGACCCGAAACTGTGAGACGCTTTACCAAACCGCTGAAATTAGCCACGCTGCTGCTGAACAGACTAATGAAGGTCTCAGTAAACAGAATGAATCGTTGGTGAGCATGGTAACGACCATCACACAATTAGAAGCGTCCATACGTGAAATCGCAATGGTGACTAGCGCTTCATCTGAGGATGCCCTTTTGGCAACAACCCATACCCAAAAGGGGCTTGAGGTTGTTGAACAAAACCGCGAGAGGTTAGAGTTATTAGACTCGTCGCTGAATATCAATGAGCAGTCGATACTAGAGCTTGATCACCGAGTCAAACAGATTCGAGAAATGGTCGATATGATCAGCGGTATCGCAGATAACACCAACTTATTGGCGTTGAATGCAGCTATAGAAGCCGCGCGCGCCGGCGAGCAAGGGCGCGGGTTTGCGGTAGTGGCAGATGAAGTGCGCAAATTGGCCAGCGACACATCTCAACAAACGACCAATATTCGGGAAATGATGAGTGAGTTGACTACTGCTGCTGAACGCTCACGGCAAGCGGTCAGTGATTCGAGAGATGAAATGGCTTGTGCATTGCAATCCAGCCATGATGTCAGACTGGCATTTTCTGATATTAATAATGCGGTTAAGCATATCCAAGAACGTGTGGAACAGATTTCTGTTGCAACCGAAGAGCAGGAGCGAGCGACAGCGGATGTATCACAATCGATCGCACAAATATCGGAGCAAGGCGAGCAAACCAAACAACGACTTGAGTCTATGGTTGAAAGCTCTGAACAAGTCGCAGAAATTGCAGGTCATCAACAAGCGATGTTGCACAAATATGAGCTTTAATTCTTAACCAGATTCATGACAAGCCTGGATAGTCTATCGACTATCTTGGCTTGTCATCTTTCCTATCTCACTTCCAATCACTCTTGCTGAGCTAAGTTATTTGAGAATACATACGCTCGTAACCGTGCGAAGTAGAAAACAAGTAACTATCCTTGCAGTAGCAGCATGTTCGTAACCGAATACATTTCCACATACTTGGCTATGCATTAGGGCATGGTCGGTCTCAAAAATTGCCACAAAATTATAATTTGTTCGATTAGTTCTATATGCTCTTCGCTATTCACTAAAATAAGGAAACGATGATGGATAAATTCGTAGTGTTTCTCTTATGCCTTTTTTTGGCCATTGGTGGTGTTGTCCACATTTACGACAATATTATCGATGGTTTATTACCTTATGATTTTGCACCGCGTTGGTTAAATATCTATTGGAGTATATTGGGCATTTTTGACCTGTTGGCGGTTTACCTTTTGATTCGATACCGCAGGGCTGGTCTGGTATTGATGTTGGTAATCTTGTTGACCAATGTGATTTTTAACTCTCACGCACATTACTCGTTGGAAATATTAGATAACAACACTGCTTTACAGATGAAGACGCTATTTTTAGGTTTTGCTATGGGCGTATCTATATGGCTTTGGAACGCTCGTAAGAATCGACAGTCGCGCCAGATTTTCCGGTAAAATCGTCATAATCAGTTTGTAAGGGAATGACCAAGAAAAACCAGTGTCATTCCAAATCAATGTTATTTTTTGTCTTAACACGATAGCGGAATGGTTGGGTAAGAAGCTTATCCAGCCTCTGTTCTTGTTTGTCTCTGATGTCAGGTAAACCAATGACAACATGCTCATGCCCAAGCTCTGGTTGAGCTCGGTACGTCGAAAACATTCGATCCCACACAGACAAAAAGAACCCAAAGTTAGAGTGCGTTTCTCTCGGAATAACGGAGTGATGGACTCGATGCATATCCGGAGTAACAATAGCTTTTCGTAGCCATGCATCTACAGGTAACGCAAGCTTCGCATTACTGTGATTGAACATAGCACTCGCGTTGAGAATAATTTCAAACATGACAATGGCGATTGGAGAGACACCGAGCATAAACACCGCACCAATTTTAATCACCATGGAAATCAAAATCTCAATTGGGTGGAAGCGGGCACCCGTCGTAACATCAATATCCAAATCAGCATGGTGCATCCGATGAAGCTTCCACAATACAGGGATACGATGGAAGATAACGTGCTGTACATAAATAATAAAATCTAGCAGGATGATTGAGAGTAGTACGTTTAACCAAATCGGCAACGACAGTACTTGGAATAACCCCCACTGATTTTCTGTCGCAATGATGGCAGCCTGAAATGCAGCGATGGGCATGACTAAAGCAACAATGACGCTGTTTAGTGCGACAAGAGAAAGGTTATTGATCCAACGAAAAGTGCGCGACACCGTTAATATTTTTCTGGGTAGTGCGTTTTCCCATAACGTGCAAAGCAGTAACACGCCGACAAAGCAACTGAGTCTTATCCAAGAGGGGTCGTTAAATGCTGTTTCTGTCACAGAAGTTCCTCTCAATTATCGATTCTGTCTGAACAGACCAAATTCAGCGTCAATTTCTTTCGCTGTCTATACCTTACCTTGAGGCTTAGCGGTTATGCCAGTAGAATCGCGCTCTACTTTTTATTTGGCATTGCTACTTATGAGAATTCACGCTTTTCACCGTTTATATCAGCACCGTCAGTCTATCTCGACAAAGACTTTTAACGCGCGAGGCTGCAAAGTTGTTCGCTGCCAATATTGTCAGGTCTCGCAAGATCACTGCCTGTGTGAACTACAGCCAACTATTAAATCCAACCTCGCTTGTATGTTGATTGTATCGGAAAACGAAGTGTTTAAGCCGAGCAATACGGGTCGCCTGATTGCCGATACCATTGAGGAAACCTACGTATATCAATGGAACCGAACGGAGCCTTCTAATGAGATGCTCTCGCTTTTAAAAAGTGATGACTATCAGCCAGTGATCATATTCCCGGCAGATTATGTCGATGACACTTCACGATTAATGGACAGCCTGAACCCTAAGCTCTTAAAAACACCGGAAAGCAGCAACAAGAAATGGCTGTTGATTTTTATTGATGGCAGTTGGCGTGAAGCGAGAAAGATTTTCCGCCGTTCTAACTACCTACAATCGTTACCCGTGTTGTCGATACAACCAGAAACACTGTCTGAATACATCATGCGACGTTCTGAGAACGAACAACATCTCTCCACGGCTGAAGTTGCCACTTTAGTGCTCAAGCAGGCTGGCGAGTATCAAGCTTCAGAGTGTCTTCAATTGTGGTTCGAAGCGTTCAGAGAAACCTATATGTTGACTAAAACACGAGTCAAAACGGATCCCAATAGGCCACACCTGAAACGCTTCAAAGCGTGGATAAAAACTGAGAACTGACTCTAAGGAATGAATTTTTGTTGATCGCTTGTTGTTCAACTGGCTTGAGTGAGAGGATAAATCTGGATTTGGTCACGGTTTGTAGGCGTATAGATATGGATAATGCCAGAAGTTTATCTTTTTGACTCCACTAAATTTTTGGGGGTCTTTTTAGCACTTTTTAGGAGAGAATTGCATGTATTATGGCTTTGATGTCGGTGGCACAAAGATTGAGTTTGGTGCATTTAACGAAAAGCTTGAGCGTGTAGCAACTGAGCGTGTACCAACACCAACTGATAACTATGAACTACTGGTTGACACTATCGCAGAACTCATTAGTAAGTACGACGCTGAATTTGGTTGCGAAGGTACCATTGGTCTGGGTCTTCCTGGAATGGAAGATGCCGACGATGCGACTGTCTTGACAGTAAATGTACCAGCAGCGAAAGGCAAATCTCTACGTGCCGATCTTGAAGCGAAAATCGGTCGCTCTGTGAAGATCGAAAACGACGCAAACTGTTTCGCGCTTTCAGAAGCTTGGGATGAAGATCTACAAGGTGAGCCATCGGTACTGGGCTTAATCTTGGGTACGGGTTTTGGTGGCGGCTTTATTTATGATGGCCAAGTATTTTCTGGTCGTAACCACGTAGCAGGAGAGGTTGGCCATATGCGCCTTCCTCTCGATGCATGGTTCCATCTAGGTGACAACGCGCCACTGCTTGGTTGTGGATGCGGCAAGAAAGGTTGCCTAGATAGCTACTTATCAGGCCGAGGTTTTGAGCTAATTTACGCGCATTACTATGGTGAGAAGAAAAAAGCGATCGATATCATCAAAGCGTATGGCGAAGGTGAAGAGAAAGCAGTTGAACACGTTGAACGGTTCATGGAACTACTTGCTATCTGCTTTGGTAACATCTTTACCGCAACTGACCCACATGTCGTTGTACTAGGTGGTGGCCTATCTAACTTCGAACTCATTTACGAAGAGATGCCAAAACGTATTCCTAAATACCTACTTTCTGTAGCTAAATGTCCTAAGATCATCAAAGCAAAACACGGTGACTCGGGTGGCGTTCGCGGCGCAGCATTCCTAAACATCAAGTAAATTCCGTAGCATCAAGTGGATACAAAAAAGCTCGCGTTTCATCGCGAGCTTTTGCTACTTGGTGCAATTTACTTATTCTTTTTCCCGACGCCCAAATTTTCTTTTTGAGCCAGAGTAATTTTACTAAAGCCAAGTTTTTTAAAGTGATTATCACGGTAGTTTCGAACCGCTTTGGTATCAGAAACCGCTTCGATTTGCTGTTCCATCTTTAGGTATTCAGAAATATCAATACCTTCTGCTTCAGCAACCGCTTCCTGAATATTGCGATGTTGCTGGTAAGAGAACGTCAGTTGTTTGTCTTCGTTCTTGTATGTGTAAAGGATGGTGCGAGCCATAGTAATCTCTCGAATTGTTTGTTGATGCTTTTAGTGAACAGGAATCATATCTACCACAAGGGAAGAAAGGTAACCGACTTCAAGCTTCACTAAAAACGAAAGGTCAGCACTGCTGACCTTTATGAAATCGTTGCTAGTAACCTATTAGGGCTAGATTCTGCCTTGAAGAGGGATGATTGTCACGCTTTCTCCCACTTTAACTGTGTCAATAGCAGGGGATATTTCGATTAGACAATTCGCTTCACTCATCGAACGCAAAATACCAGAGCCCTGTTTACCAGTTGTACGAACGGTGAGGCGGCCTGTTTCGTCGAGCTGATAAAACCCTCGGCTGAATTCAGTTCGACCCTGGCGTGAGCGTAAGTTTTCAGTTGCAACCGCGTTGACTTTTAACGGTCGCCAGCCTTGCTCACCCTGCATTTTGCGGATTGCTGGCTCAACGAAGTTGATGAACGAGACCATCACCGCAACCGGGTTTCCCGGCAAACCGAAAAACGGTTTGTTGTTGATCTGACCAAAAGCAAGTGGGCGACCAGGACGCATGTTGATACGCCAGAAGTCAATTTGACCCAACTTGTCCAAGGCTAACTTAATGTAGTCCGCATCACCAACAGACACACCACCAGACGTCATCACCATGTCTGCTTGCTGCGATGCTTGCTCTAATGCTTCGATCATCTGCTGTTCGTTATCTTCCAGAATACCGAAATCCAGAATGTCACACCCGAGCTGTTCAAGCATACCCATAATGGTAAATCGGTTTGAGTCGAAGATTGAATTAGGCTTCTGCTCGGTGCCTGGCGCTTGCACTTCGTCACCTGTAGAGAATACAGCGACTTTCAATTTTCGGAATACATTCGCTTGTCCAAAACCAAGAGAGGCGATCATCCCCATTTCTGGAGAGGTCAGGCGAGTACCAGATTGAAAAACGTTACTGCCAATTTCAAGGTCTTCACCGGCTTGACGAACGTTCTGACCTGCTTTGATGCTTGATGCACTAAACGTTACCTTGTCACCATTCTGTGCAGCTTGCTCACGCATCAGCACAGTACCAGCGTTAATTGGGGTAGGCGCGCCAGTCATGATTTTAACCGCTTGCCCCATCTCCAAAGGTTTATCGTAAGCATTGCCAGCAAGCACTTCAGCCATCACTTGATAACTCTCTCGTTCAAGATCGTCACTGCGAATGGCGTAACCATCCATTGCCGAGTTTGTGTATTGAGGCACATTAACCGGAGAAACGATGTCATCAGCCAACACTCGGCCATAACTACGCTCAACATCGCATACTTCAATGTCAGTCAGCGGATGAACTAATGATAGAATTTTCTCCTGACCTTGTTCTACAGAAAGATAAGCAGGGGATAAAGTGTCGCAACACGCGGCTTCTTTGTCTTTTGATTTCGGTTGTTTCGCTGCATTGACATACTGAAGAACAAACTCCGCGATAGCATCCAGATCGTTGATGCTCATTTGTGGTAATTCGGATTCCAGCTCACTGGTTTCGGAGGCAATCGCAATAATGTTCTCGTCGTGAGGGTGAAGCCAAGGTTTGCCGACTTCCTCACGGTGAAGTTCGATTTTTGGGAAAGCGATGTTTTTACAACCTTCAACCAGAATGACGTCCAGTTGGTTTTCATCAAAACGAGTCAACAGGTATTCGAACTCTGCCTCAGTATCCGGAGTTTCTGTCATCAAAGCAAAACGATTGCGGGATGCGATCAACATTTGTGAAGCGCCTGCTTTGCGTAAACGATAACTGTCTTTACCTGGTTTATCGATGTCAAAATTGTGGTGCGCGTGTTTTAACATACCTATACGCAGGCCCGCGTCGGTCAGTTTTGGTAACAAGGCTTCCAATAACGTAGTTTTACCAGTACCCGAGTAAGCGGCAAAACCAAGAATAGGGATATTTAGCGAGAGTTTCATGATTCTAATTGTCCAAATTGCGCCAGTTCTTCCGGAGTGTTTAAGTTGACGAAACAGTTTGGTGAGTCACTGAAATCAACGTAGCTGGTGTGACACTCTTTATAAAGCAGAATGATCTTTCTATCACCACGCTCTAAAAATGCCGTCAGTTTTGGCAATACGCGTTTGTGATACATAGTGAAAACTGGTTGCTGGTGATCACCATCATGAGCGACCAAAATATCAGTATCGTCTTCGACCGCCTGACAAAAACGCTCAACTAAGTCGGTATTAATCTGTGGGCTGTCACAGGGAACAAATCCAACCCAGTCGGTATCGGCGTGTACTAATCCAGCATGAATGCCGCCCATCGGGCCAGGGTAATCTTTGAACTGGTCACTGAAGACAAAGCCAAACTGACGGTAGGCGTCTTGGTTTCGATTAGCATTGATTAAAATGCTTGGTGTTTGTGGAGATAGACGTTCTATGACGTGTTTGATGAGTGGTTTCTGATTTAGCTCTATCAGGCCTTTATCTTTTCCACCCATGCGGCTGGCTTGACCACCAGCCAAAATGACCCAACTAGTTTGTGTTGGTTGAAGCATATGCGTTCTCTTGGGAGTTTTCTTTTGGTATGACATACAACAGTGGAGACTCTATCAAAGTCTTATTTTTAATCCACCACTGTTTTTTACATAAGTCGGTTAGCGCGTTGGTTTGATGGCTGGTGATCACGATACTCGAACCGCGATCCAGCAGATCTTTAGCCATCATAACCAATCGTTGAATTGATTCGGCGTCTAGTGATGCACTTGGCTCATCCATCAATAAAATGGATGGTTTTAAGATCCACGCCCTTGCCATGGCCACGCGTTGCTTTTCGCCACCTGACAATACCGAAATATGTTCATCGGCTAAAGTTTCCAAACCTACCATGCGTAGCGCGTTGATAACTTGCGCTCGCTTATCTTTTGCGTTGTCGCGCTGGTATTTCACGCCATAAACAACGTTTTCGTAAACGCTGCCGTCAAATAGATAAGGAGATTGGTGGAGATAAATAACATCGACACGACCATTTCGACGGGTCAGTTTTTTCAGCCAAGTATCTTTCGGTGCCTCTACTTTACCAGTTGATGCTTTTAGCAGGCCAGCCAGAATTTTAAGTAGTGTTGTTTTTCCGACACCATTATCGCCTTTCAGATAAATTGCATCGTTCGGTCCAATCGTTAACTCGGGAATGTGGAAGAGCACACGCTCTTTAAAACGCATGGACAATTGCTCGGCGGTAATTTTTATTGTCATAATACGTCTCTACATCGAATTGAAATTGAGTCGATCATTAGCTTCATGTTCTAAGATAGCCTTTACCTCTCATACTCGATAAGAAGAAGTTTAGGGCCAATGCTAAAGATAGTAATACAATTCCTAATGCAACACCTTGCGCAAAAGCACCTTTACTGCTTTCCATAGCGATTGCTGTCGGAATATTACGTGTTACACCCATAATGTTGCCACCTACCATCATCGAGCAACCAACTTCTGTGACGATCCGCGAAAACCCTGCGATGACTGCTGCGAGTAACGGAAAGCGCGTTTCCCAAATCATCGTCGCGGCAACACGAGGAAGGGATACACCTAGGGTGAGCGACGTTTCTATCATACGGCGGTCGCTCGATTGCAAGGCACCATGCATCATCGAGACTAACACCGGAAAACAGATCAGCATTTGACCGAATATCATCGCTTTCTGCGTAAACAGCATTTGCCAACCACCCCAAGGCCCCGCTCTCGATAAAAGCATGTAGAGCAATAGGCCGATAACAACCGTTGGTACCGCTTGAAGCGTATTGATGATAGACAGCAAAAGCCACTTACCACGAAAATCGGTATAAGCGAGCACAAAGGACATCAAAATTGCCGGTAATACCACTAAAGATATTGCCGTAATAGAAACACTAAAGGAGACCGCAACGATCTCCCAAAGCTCTGCATCGAAATTCACCAGTAGCTGGAGTGCTTCTAGTGTTGTTTCAGCAAGATTCATCGTGTCTTATTTACTTTCCGCGTTTGCTACAAACAGTTGCTTACCATTAAGGCGGAAGCTGTTAATCAACTCCTGCCCATGCTGGTTAACCAACCAATCACTGAATACTTGAGCGCCTTTATGATTGATGGTCGGGTAACGTTCAGGGTTAACTAAGATCACCTGGTAAGGGTTAAACAGCATTTGATCACCCTGGAACAGGATTTCCAGATCCAATTTGTTTTGGTAGGCCAACCAAGTACCACGGTCTGTCATTGTGTAGCCTTGCATCTCTGACGCCATGTTCAGAGTAGGGCCCATGCCTTGACCTACGCTGCGGTAACCACCAAAGTTTGGTTCAATTTGTGTTTGCGCCCAAAAGCCCATTTCTTTCTTGTGAGTGCCAGAATCATCGCCACGAGAAATAAAAGTCGCGTCTTTGCTTGCGATTTCTTTAAACACTTCAAGAACGCTTTCATCATCTTTGATTTCAGCTGGATCGGCCTTTGGACCAACAATCACAAAATCGTTGTACATGAGCTTACGCGGCTGAACGCCGTATCCTTTCTCTACGAACAGGCCTTCTGCTTTGGGCGCGTGTGTCATTACCAAATCTACATCGCCATTTTCACCCATTTTGAGTGCTTTGCCGGTACCTGCAGCAATGATGTCGACTTTATAGCCTGTCTCTTTTTCGAATTCTGGTAGTAGGTAATCCAGCAGTCCTGAATGGTACGTGCTGGTGGTAGTGGCTAAGCGAATGTGTTCGCCATCTTGAGCGGAAAAAGCAGAGTAACTTACTAGTGTGATTGACGTTGCAGCCAATGTTAGCGCAATTTTTTTCATTTTTATTCGTTTCCTTTCCAATGATGTTTCGGTTTCTGGCGCTTTTAAGGCGCTTGAAGTTCCTGGACGATCTTGATTGCTCAAATCACAAGCCTTCCTTGAGTAGCAGGCTCAAAGTACCTAACGTATTGACGACTTGGATACCCCTTATAGCAAACAAGATGCCAACAATATTCAACCTAAAATTGTGCGATTTATGCGCCATTTCATAGACTTGTTTGCATAAATCCTTCCCTTGGTACAAAATGTCCCAATTATTGCGCAGGCTTATCCTGTAGCGTTGGTACACTCTGTCCCACCTAAAACCGTCTGGGGTAAATATGTCCGCTCAATCCCATATTAGTACAAAGCAACAATACAACGCCTTTTCAGTTCTGGTCGTTGATGACGAGCCAGGCATGCAAGCCATTTTGAAAAAAGCGCTGGGAAAACTCTTTTCTCAGGTTGATACGGCTGGCTGCATTGAGGAAGCTGAGCAACTAAGAAGCTCGCGCCATTATGATCTGATTTTACTCGACATTAATTTGCCCGGTCGTTCGGGGATTGAGTGGGAAGAAGCGTTTACCGATGATGATAAAAGAGCGGATGTAATCTTTATGACTGGTTATGCTGATCTTGAAACCGCGATTCGTGCGCTTCAGCTTGGTGCCTCAGACTTTATTCTCAAACCCTTCAACCTAGAACAAATGTTGAAATCGGTAACCCGTTGTATGGATCGTCGTTTGAACGAGCGCATGCAATATGCAATGAAACGTGATTATCAACGTTACAACAGCTCAGAAATCATAGGTGGTTCAGAGAAAACCCGTCAACTTAAGTTATTGATAACTCAGTTTGCACCATCACGTGCGTCGGTTTTGATTGAAGGGGAGTCGGGTACGGGGAAAGAGCTGGTTGCTCGCGGTATTCACCAGGCTAGTGATAGAAGTGGTCCATTTGTTCCGGTCAATTGCGCTGCGATCGCGCCAGAGCTATTAGAAAGTGAGCTTTTTGGTCATACTTCAGGCGCATTCACCGGTGCGAAGAAATCTCGTGAAGGTCTGTTTAGAGTGGCCAACGGCGGGACCCTTTTTCTTGATGAAATCGGTGAAATGCCATTATCGATGCAAGCATCACTTTTACGTGTGTTAGAGCAGCGTACAATCCGACCGGTTGGCTCAGAGAAAGAAATTAGCATCGATGTCCGTGTCGTCGCTGCGACGAACCGAAATCTTCAAGAAGAAGTGAATCAGGGTAACTTCCGTAGCGATTTGTATTACCGCCTTAACGTTCTGAAGATTGAAGTGTGTCCACTTCGTGAACGTAAAAGTGATCTCTTTGAACTCATTCCTTTCTTTAGCAACATGCTAACCCGCGAGCTAGGAATGCCAGCACCCAAGTGGGCGCATGAAGATATGGAAGCAATGAGCGAGTACGATTGGCCAGGTAATATTCGTGAGCTAAAAAACCTGATTGAGCGCTGTATTTTACTTGGAAAACCGCCTGCTCATCATTGGCGCGAAATAAACGGCTCTCACACCTTGCCAAATGTTTCTATGACTGTTTCACATACCGCCGAGCTTCCAACGCTTAAGGAAAGTAACGAGTTTTTAGGCGAAGGCTATCCCAATAACTGGACGCTTAAAGACGTAGAAAAAGCGCACATTCAACAGGTAGTTAGTTTGCATGATGGTAACAAATCAGCAGCAGCGCGTGATTTAGGCGTGGCACGCAAAACGTTAGAGCGTAAGTATAAAGAGTGGGACGCAGAGGATGAGGAATATGCCAACTAAATGGCAGCAACACAAAGGATTGTCGAAATGGGCGCACCGGTTTAAAACCATGGTACGTTACCGGCTATTAATTCTCACATCTGCTCCTATCTTTATGACGCTGTTCGCGTTGATTGCCATCACCATTTATTGGTCTATTCAGTACACGTGGCAGAATACGCTGCTGGATGTCTCCGAACGTTTAGGGGTCGCAGAAAACAGCGTCGAGTTGTTGCAACAAAAGCAAGCCAACTACGTTAGGGCGTTCGCAGATTCTTATGACTTTCACAACCGCATCAACCAGAATATGCCAACGGAAGAACTCCAAGATTGGGTCTCTACGCAAAAGCATCGTTACGGGTTAGATTTTCTTTCTTTCCAATACGTAAATTCAGTAGAAAACAAGTTCCGCTTTCTGGACTTGACCAAACGGGAGTCGTTCTTCGATATTTTGGATAAAGAAGAGCTAGAGCAACTCGACCCGGAATTGGCGAAACGAGCCGAAGTTCCGATTCAGAGTCAGGGTGGTGGGAC
Source organism: Vibrio sp. STUT-A11 (assembly GCF_026000435.1). Taxonomy (NCBI): domain Bacteria; kingdom Pseudomonadati; phylum Pseudomonadota; class Gammaproteobacteria; order Vibrionales; family Vibrionaceae; genus Vibrio; species Vibrio sp. STUT-A11. The sequence goes on from NZ_AP026763.1 coordinate 1,745,350, forward strand.
TGAAACCCACGGGTTAGTGAGCCGTACGGTTATCCCTGTATATAGTCGATCTAACAACTTACTCGGCTTTCTGGACGGTGGGTTACTCCTCAACAACAGTACTGTGTTGGTCGATCAGATCCGTGACTTAATTTATCCCAATGTGAATGACCGATTACGTCCTGTCGGTACGCTGACACTATTTCTGTCTGACTTAAGGGTGAGCACCAACGTGCCATTGGATAGTGATCACCGCCTTGGTAGAGCGATTGGCACCAAAGTAAGTAACGAAGTCTCTGAGCAAGTTCTAACCAGAGGTGAGGTATGGGTAGGTAAGGCATACGTCTATGATGCCTGGTATATCACGGCTTATCAGCCCATTAAAGACCAGTATGATAACGTGATTGGCATGCTATACACCGGGTATTTAATGTGGCCATTTGTCAAAGCGTATATGACGAATATCGCCGAAGTCAGCCTTATGACCCTAATGCTACTATTGGTGTCCGGAGCGATGGTGTATCGAGGTTCGCGCGATCTATTCCGACCGATAGAACGTATTCATAAAGTCGTAAAATTGGTACAACTGGGTAAAGAAAAGCGGATTGGCCCTTTGGGGCTTAATGACGACCATGAGCTGGCACAATTGGCGAAGCAGTTTGATAACATGCTGGACGCACTGCAAGAACGTAAGGTAGAGCTGAAGAATGCTGCCGCGCAGTTAGAGTGCAAAGTTCAAGAACGTACAGCGAGTCTGAGAGAAAAGACCCAAGAGCTAGAATTGCACATTCAGCTACTCAATCAAACCCGAGACAAGCTGGTGGTTCATGAAAAACTCTCTGCCCTTGGAGAACTGACAGCGGGTATCGCCCATGAGATCAACAACCCGACCGCGGTGATCCTCGGTAATATCGAATTGATTCATTTTGAACTTGGTGAGGACGCAAGTCGGGTTCAAGAAGAAATTGACGCTATTCACGCTCAAATCGATCGCATCAGAAACATCACCCGCAGTTTGTTGCAATACAGCCGGCAGGGCGGCGTACAGGACGAGATCACCTGGCAGCATGTTAACCCGATCATTGATGAGAGTATCACCTTGGTTAAAACGGGCACCAAGAAGCGTGATGTTGAATTTGTTACCGACCTTCAAGCTCATACTTCAGTCGAGATTAATCGCCACCATTTACTACAGATTCTGGTTAACTTGCAGATGAATGCGATTCACGCCATGAACGGTAAAGGTAAGTTGGTTGTCACTAGTGATGATTGGATGGAAGGTAACGAGATCAGAGGTGCGGTTATCCACGTCGCAGACGAAGGCTGTGGTATCAAGCCAGAAAACGTGGGTCGTATATTCTCACCGTTCTACACCACCAAACGTGATGGCACGGGATTGGGGCTGTCAGTGTCTCAAAGTATTCTTAGCCAAACGGGCGGGGAGCTAAAAGTAGAATCCGAGTGGGGCAAAGGCAGTGTGTTCAGCATTTATTTGCCTAAAAAAGCCGAGTTAATGTTGGAGGTTACAAATATCGCTTAATCTGGCCTGGAGATTTAGTGTGATATGCATCAAACAAAGGTTTTATAATAATTAATAAAAACAAAACTTGCAGAGTGTAGCCTTAACAAGTACCGTTGCCCGGTTTTTATAAATACACTCAAATTGCTAAGGTAAAGGTTTTGATCTCCACAGCGAATATTACTCAACAATTCGGCGCTAAGCCGCTATTCGAAAACATCTCAGTTAAGTTCGGCGAAGGTAACCGCTATGGCTTAATTGGCGCTAACGGTTGTGGTAAATCAACCTTTATGAAAATCCTCAGCGGCGAGCTTGAGCAAACCAGTGGTAACGTGAGCTACGACCCGAACGAACGTGTTGCAAAGCTAAACCAGGACCAGTTTGCCTACGAAGAGTTCACGGTTATCGATACGGTAATCATGGGTCACAAAGAGTTATGGGAAGTTAAGAAAGAGCGTGACCGCATTTACTCTCTGGCAGAGATGAGTGAAGAAGACGGTATGAAAGTCGCTGACCTTGAAGTTCAGTTTGCAGAAATGGACGGCTACATGGCAGAAGCAAAAGCGGGTGAGCTTCTTCTTGCTGTAGGTATTCCAATGGAGCAACACTTTGGTTTGATGAGCGAAGTGGCACCTGGCTGGAAACTGCGTGTGCTTCTTGCTCAGGTTCTGTTTGCAGACCCTGACGTTATGCTACTTGACGAACCAACCAACAACCTGGATATGGACACTATCCGTTGGTTGGAAGACACGCTAAACGCGCGTAACTGCACCATGATCATTATCTCGCACGACCGTCACTTCCTAAACTCAGTATGTACCCACATGGCAGACTTGGATTACGGTGAGCTGCGTATTTACCCAGGTAACTACGACGAGTACATGACAGCGGCTTCGCAAGCTCGTGAACGTCTGCTCAACGACAACGCGAAGAAAAAAGCACAAATCGCTGAGCTACAAACGTTCGTTGCACGTTTCTCGGCAAACGCATCGAAAGCAAAGCAAGCGACATCTCGTGCGAAGCAAATCGACAAAATCAAACTGGACGAAGTGAAAGCGTCTAGCCGTCAAAACCCATTCATTCGTTTTGAGCAGTCTAAGGAGCTATTCCGTAACGCTCTGATTGTTGAAAACCTAAGCCAGGGTTTTGAAGATGATCTGTTCGCAAACTTCAATGCAATCTTTGAAGTGGGTGAGCGCGTCGCCATTATTGGTGAGAACGGCGTTGGTAAAACCACACTGTTAAACACATTGGCTGGCGTTCTGGAACCACGTACAGGTATGTACAAATGGTCTGAGAACTCAAACATTGGTTACTACGCGCAAGACCACGCACACGACTTCGAACAAGACATGAACCTAACGGATTGGATGGGTCAATGGCGCCAAGAAGGCGACGACGAGCAAGTGGTTCGTAGCTTCCTAGGTCGTATGCTGTTTGGTCAAGACGACATTAAGAAGTCAGTAAAAGTGCTATCTGGTGGTGAACAAGGTCGTATGTTGCTTGGTAAGCTAATGATGCACAAACCAAACATGCTGCTGATGGACGAACCAACTAACCACATGGACATGGAATCGATCGAGTCATTGAACACGGCACTAGAGCAGTACAAAGGCACATTGTTCTTCGTATCTCACGATCGTGTATTTGTAGACTCGTTGGCAACTCGTATTCTTGAAATTCGTGACGGTAAAATTACAGACTTTAAAGGCACTTACTCTGAGTACCTTAAGTCGCGCGGTATCGACGGTTAATATCACACCTAACGCGATGTTTTAAAATGAAAAGACCTCACAACGAGGTCTTTTTTACGTTTGTGTGTTTATTCCTTAAACTGACCGGTTAGGTATGCATATATCCCAACAACACCGAATGTAATAATCATCGAAACCATGATGCCACTAGGCGTAAGCAAAAAGTTCCAAAGCTGGTCATTGTCCATAGTTCACATCCTTTGTGAATAAACGGTATTAATGATGCTGGTTGCAGTGGGTATTGATGCGTTAAATACTGGGTATTCCGAGTTTGTTACAACGCCCAACACATTCCGACTGCGACCTGTATAAGTTTACACCATACTTTGCGTTCGCGAATTATTCGTTGTTGCTGCCTTTCACATCAAACTCAATTTTTTCTGCGCCAGTAAAGACCTGAAAACGCAACCCTTTCGCGCGGGCAATAGTTGTAATGCCGTATTGTCGAGCCAGATCCAAGCCCATTTGAGTCACACCGGATCGAGAAAGCAGAACAGGGATGCCCATTTGAGCGACTTTAATCACCATCTCAGATGTCAGACGTCCGGTTGTATAAAATATTTTGTCATCGCCCGTTTGCTGATTTAACCACATCTCTCCGGCAAGCGTATCCACGGCATTGTGACGACCTACATCTTCCACAAACGACAACACTTCGTTTCCTTTACAAATAGCGCATCCATGAACGGCGCCTGCTTTTCGGTATGTATCGTTGTAATGAGTCAGCGCTTCAAGCGTGGCATAGATTTCTGACTGCTTAAGCGGCACTTGCGGAACCTGATAGTTCTCCAATTGCTTCATCACATTGCCATACATGGTGCCTTGACCACAACCCGAGGTGACGGTTTTCTTTTTCAACGCACCTTCTAAATGCTCGATGTTTTCTTTGGTGATCACTGCTGCAGAATGGGTTTCCCAATCGATGATGACAGACTCTATCGCTTCCGGGTCAGATAAGAAGCTTTGATTCTTTAAATAGCCTAAAACTAACGCATCTGGACGGGACCCTATCGTCATCAGCGTTACAATTTCTTTCCAGTTCAGCATAACGGTAAGAGGTCGTTCGCAGGCAATCTGTTTCGTCAGCTTTTCACCATATTCGTCGTAAACATCGACTTCGATGGTCTGCAGGGGATTTTCACTGGTTTTAATAATATTTGGTTTTACCACAGTCTTGTCCTGTTCAGTGAAGGAGCTACTTGCTCACAAGGATTGTTCTTTTTAACGCGAGGTTGAAATAGCAAATCTCATTCCAACATAGCGGTTGAGGAAAAAAATGCGAGAGATTCAGACTACTTAATATAAAAACTGAGAGTTCGCAGGAATGACACATACAAGTCATTGAGTTTCGACTAATTTGGTATTTATATCTATACCTTATCTTAATAGAGACAAGGGTTGATTTGGCTCGTTTATTGCTTAGTGAACCTAACATGGTTTGAAGGCATGGGTCAGAATGTCCTTTCCGCTGATCAAAGCAAATAAAGAAAGTTGGGTGAGTTATGTCGGACAATAGTAAAAGCTTAGAAAACATATATGAGAAAACAGAAGATTCATGGCCTATTGGCATAGAGTTGGTTGAACATGAAATTACCACTGGAGTCTGGGTAACAACCCAGTGGCAACTAACACGATTCGTTCTGGCTCCTACTGAAGACACCTCTGATGTTTGCCTTCTACAACTTCATAGAGATGAACGTACTGACTACCGATTTAATCTAAGCTCGCAAAACCCGAAACTCTTTCTTGTTATGGATAACCTTGATTCTAATGAGAAGCCAGCAATACAACTTATCACCGCCTCTCAAGCCGTCGCAGCGCGATATATGGATGGAGATAATCTCGTCTTATCTAATGATATGCCTTTACCTGTACAAGCTTGGATGGAGGCCTTCATTGGACGCCATGGTGAGATGCTAGAAGTGAAAGGTAAGAAACGTAAAGGAGCGGGTAGAGCAAATGGCAACTAGTCGTGATTTTTTAAGTCGCTGGTCACAGCGGAAGTTAGGAGAATCTCAAAGCATTCATCAAGACGCCAAGCTAAGCGACGAGACTGAAGTGGAAGTGATACAAAGCCTTTCCGCTGAAGAAGCCCTTGAAAACGAGGTATCTGAACAGACTTCAACAGCAGAACAAAGCGAAAAAACTACCGCTGCTGATGAGCAAAAACCGGAAGAGATGTCGATAGCGAACCTATTGGTTTCAGAAGCATCAGAAAGCGTGAAAAAAGCCGCGTTACGTAAGTTGTTTCTATCAGAAGAGTTCAATGTCCGTGATGGGTTAGACGATTACGATGACGATTACAGTAATTTGAAGTCACTTTCAGAAGGTGTAGCAGAAACGCTGCGAGACTGGGTGAAAGATAAAACTGAAGACGACGCAACAATTGAAGACAATGAGCTGGCTGTGGTTCAAATAGAGGCTTCAGATGCTGATGAAAATGAGCAAGAAATCGTCGAACCTTCTCAAAATGAAAATGAACTGTATAAATATACAGTATCTGGTAAAAGTGGCACTTCAGAGTCAGAATCGCTATCAGAACAAGTAGGACAAAATATACCACACTCAAAATAGGTACATTTTGACTAAACACTCAACAGGCCGGGTGGGACATATTGTCTCATCCGGCTTTTTTATCAGATATAACTTACCCAAACCAAATTAAATCATTGAAAATATTAACAATTAAAATTGGCATGACGCTTGCTAATTAGCTGAAATAACCAATCTTCTTGTAAACGTATCGGTTGTCTGAATTTTGCTATCGGCCGTGATGCTCCATGCAAATCAGCTTATTTATAAGTTAATCAGCAGAATCTACCGCGCTAACTACAATGAAAGATGGAAGATTATCCATGTTGATAAATGGAAACGAGCAATGTTAAAACAACTATTAGAACAAACGACTTCCAGTAACGGTAACGCAAGGCTATATGCTTTTGAAAATACCATCGAGTTGACAAACCTGATCCCACCGACGGTGAGCTACGAAAGTGGCGGTAACACTTTAATTGTCGGTCCGACGGCGATCATTGAAAGTGCCGCAGCTCAATTATCACAAATGAACAGCCTTACGTTGCTGTCTACTGACGGAGAAAAGGGAACTCACAGTGCACTGTATTATGCGAACTCTGTGCAGGTGTCTGGCTTCCTGGGTACATTTGAAGTAATTATTGAAAACAATGGTTCGACAAACAATCTCGCTAAAGTAGCGATTAATACGGATTGTTTCGACGTCGTTCTCGATCTTTGCCTTAACAGCTGTATGTCTGAGGAAGTGCCAGCTCCGGGTTATTACCCAGTCGGTCGCGGCTATCCGAAACTCGCAGAAGCGCTGGAAGAGATCCCTACGTTAATGGGGACGTTTGATAAACCCAAGTTTTTCCGTTTAGATACCGACTTGTGCGCGCACAGTTCTCGAGGCGTAAAAGGTTGTGAGCGTTGTGTTGATGCCTGTCCGGCGGGCGCACTATCCAGTGAAGGTAGTCCGAAAACTGGACATCGTATCGAGATTAACCCGTACCTGTGTCAGGGTGTCGGAACTTGTGCAACCGCATGTCCTACAGAAGCGATTCATTACGCACTCCCAAACCCAGAAGATACCCAAAAGTTCATCGAACGTACCTTAGCTAATTATGAAAAAGCAGGTGGCGTCGATCCTATCGTGCTGATTTGTAGTTCACGCCATGAAACATACAACGTGATGGCTTTAAAAGCGCTTCCAGACAACGTCATTCCTATTGTGGTTGAAGAGTTGCCATCTGTTGGTATCGATACTTGGTTTGCTGCGCTTGTGAACGGAGCGACTCAGGTTCTGTTTGCGGCTTCACGTTTTATGCCGCCAACCATTTTGCGCGTACTTAATAGTGAAGTCGGGATAGCACAAGAATTGCTCGATCAACTTGGCATTGCAAAAGAAACCATCGATATCTTGTATTTGGAATCTCTGCGTGAAGGCGCACCGACATTGTGTACAGATTCCTTCGATTTAGCGGTAGGAGAGCTCCAAGGCAATAAACGTCAGCGCCTGTTTACTGCGCTAGATGCGTTATCTGCCTCGCGTATTCCTGTCAATAATACCGTTGAACTCCCGGGCAATGCACCTTATGGCTCAGTTTCTTGTGAAAGTAAAGACTGTACCTTATGTATGAGCTGTGTCGCTGTGTGTCCGACTCGCGCATTACATACAGATGGTCAGTCTCCGTCTCTTAAATTTGTTGAACAAGATTGTGTTCAATGTGGCTTATGTGAAAAAGCGTGTCCAGAAAATGTGCTTACGCTAACGCCTCGCATGAACTGGGTGAAAGAAGAACGTCAGAAAGCAGTCGTCATTCACCAAGAGAAAGCGGCCGAGTGTCTTCGTTGCCACAAACCTTTCGCACCTCAATCCATGATCGACATGTTGCAAAACAAGCTACGTGGACATTCTCATTTTACTGATGAAGCCGCTATCAACCGTATCGCCATGTGTGAAGACTGCCGCGTGGTAGATATGTTTGAGTCGATGGCCTCTGATCCAATGAAACAACTCAAGTATTAGGAGATCACAGTGGAAAAACAGCAAGAACAAACACTGAGAACAGAAATATACCTGATTTTATCAGCGCTTTTTCGTAGTGCGCCAACGGAAGAGATGCTTGAGTTTCTTAAGTCTCTGGAAGTGGAACCTTCGGCAAGTGTAATGCAACAAGCATGGACTGCGCTTCAGCTAGCGGCTGAAAAAGCCGATCGAGAAACACTTGAAGATGAATATCAAGATCTCTTTATCGGTATTGGTCGTGGTGAAGTCGTTCCATTTGGATCATGGCACCGCACAGGCTCAATGATGGAAAAACCGCTAGCGGAAATTCGTCACGATTTAGATTTACTGGGCATAGAGCGCGCTGAAAACGTGAAAGAACCTGAAGATCACATTTCAGCACTTTGTGAAGTCATGGCCATGCTGACTGACGAAGAAGAGGGCTTGCAACAAGCAGTGTTTAACAAACATCTCGCCCCTTGGTTTAGCGCATTCACTCGCCAGTTAGAAAATGCAGAAAGTGCAAACTTTTATAAACCAGCCGCTCAGCTTTGCAACGCGTTTCTGACGCTTGAACAGGTTCGATTTAGCGAGAATACAAAGAGCAGTAAAGCCAAATTAAAAATTGATGTGAAAAACGTCACTGATTATGAGTAATCAAGCAGTACAAAGTCATATCGATAGAGAGGCATGATCCTCCAAAGATCTACCGGAAGGTAAGGAAGCAATGATGAAAGATAATAAAGAAATAAACTCAAGCCGCAGGGAGCTATTGAAAGGCTTCACAACCGCTGCCGTTGCTGGTGCCGTCGTCGCAGGAACCACGAAAGTGGCAAACGCGTCGGAATCCGTTGAGTCTTCTGAAAAAGACGTGAAGCAGAAAGGGTACCGTGAAACTCAACACATTCGTGATTACTACGACACACTTTAGGAGGTAAGAGATGAAACTTGTCAAACGCTCCGACAGTGTGAGCAAAGAAACCAATCAACTTGGTATTTCGCGCCGTGCATTTATGAAAAACACCTCATTTGCTGCTGGTGGCGCTGTTGTCGGTGCAAGTCTGTTTGCGCCGGGCATGATGAAAAAAGCGCAAGCGAAAACTGTCGACCCAGAAGCGAAAACGGAAGTGAAACGCACCATCTGCTCTCACTGTTCGGTAGGCTGTGGTATTTACGCTGAAGTTCAAAATGGAGTTTGGACCGGTCAGGAACCAGCTTTTGATCACCCATTTAACGCTGGTGGACACTGTGCGAAAGGAGCTGCGCTGCGTGAACATGGCCATGGTGAACGTCGCCTAAAATACCCAATGAAGCTTGAAAACGGTAAGTGGAAAAAGCTGTCTTGGGACGAAGCAATTGAAGAAATCGGCACCAAGGTATTGGATATCCGTAAAGAATCCGGCCCTGATTCTGTTTACTTCCTAGGTAGTGCGAAGCACAGTAATGAACAGGCATACCTATTCCGTAAAATGGCATCGCTTTGGGGTACCAATAACGTTGACCACCAAGCACGTATCTGTCACTCAACCACGGTAGCGGGGGTAGCAAATACCTGGGGTTACGGTGCAATGACGAACTCTTTCAATGACATGCATAACTGTAAGTCTATGCTGTTCATTGGCTCTAACCCTGCAGAAGCACACCCAGTGGCGATGCAACACATTCTGATCGCAAAAGAGAAAAACAACTGTAAGATCGTAGTGGCGGATCCTCGTCGTACTCGTACTGCAGCAAAATCCGATCACTATGTATCTCTTCGCCCAGGTTCAGACGTCGCTTTCATTTGGGGTGTATTGTGGCACGTGTTTGAAAACCAATGGGAAGATAAAGAATTTATCCGTCAGCGTGTATTTGGTATGGATGAAATCCGTGCTGAAGTCGCAAAATGGACACCAGCAGAAGTTGAGCGCGTATCAGGCGTAAGCGAAGAAGACGTTTACCAGACTGCAAAACTACTATCTGAAAACCGTCCGGGCTGTGTTGTCTGGTGTATGGGTGGTACTCAGCACACCACAGGTAACAACAACACTCGCGCTTACTGTGTACTAGAGCTTGCGCTTGGGAACATTGGTAAATCAGGCGGCGGTGCCAACATTTTCCGTGGTCACGATAACGTACAGGGTGCAACAGACCTTGGTGTTCTAGCCGATACATTACCAGGCTATTATGGCCTTTCTGAAGGCTCTTGGCGTCACTGGTCAAAAGTTTGGGACATCGATTACGAATGGATCAAAGCCCGTTTTGATGACAACGAGTACGGCGGTCAAAAGCCAATGCACAGTGCTGGTATTCCGGTATCGCGTTGGATCGATGGTGTGTTAGAAGACAAAGACAACATTCGTCAGCGAGAAAACATTCGCGCCATGTTCTACTGGGGACACGCTGTAAACTCTCAAACACGTGGTGTTGAGATGAAGAAGGCGATGCAGAAACTGGATATGATGGTCATCGTTGACCCATACCCAACCGTAGCGGCGGTAATGAACGATCGCACTGATGGTGTTTACCTGCTTCCTGCAACTACCCAATTCGAAACTTACGGCAGTGTTACGGCTTCTAACCGCTCTTTGCAGTGGCGCGATCAGGTTGTCGAGCCTTTGTTTGAGTCAAAGCCTGACCACGAAATCATGTACCTGTTATCGAAAAAGCTTGGCTTCGACGATCTGCTTTTCAAAAACATTCGTGTAGAAAACAACCAGCCTTTGATTGAAGACCTGACTCGCGAATTCAACAAAGGTATGTGGACGATCGGTTACACAGGTCAGAGTCCGGAGCGTCTCAAAGCGCACCAACAAAACTGGCACACATTCCACAAAACTACGCTGGAAGCAGAGGGTGGACCAATCAATGGTGAAACCTACGGTCTACCTTGGCCATGTTGGGGCACGCCTGAGATGGGGCACCCGGGCACTCACATCCTGTACGATACGTCGAAGACCGTTGCTGAAGGTGGTGGTAACTTCCGTACCCGTTTCGGTGTGGAGTTTGAAGGTAAAAACCTGCTCGCTGAAGACAGCTACTCGAAAGGCAGTGAGATCAAAGATGGTTATCCGGAGTTTACCGACAAGTTGCTAAAACAACTTGGATGGTGGGGTGACCTGACAGCCGAAGAGAAAGTCGCAGCAGAAGGTAAAAACTGGAAAACCGACCTCTCTGGCGGTATTCAGCGTGTTGCTATCGCGCACGGTTGTATCCCATTTGGTAACGCAAAAGCTCGTGCGATTGTTTGGACATTCCCAGACCGCGTACCGCTGCACCGTGAGCCTCTCTACACACCTCGACGTGACCTTGTAACGGATTACCCAACTTGGGAAGACAAAGACGCGATTTTCCGTGTTCCAACGTTATACAAATCGATTCAGGACCAAGACAAATCTGGCGAGTACCCGATTGTTCTGACTTCTGGTCGTTTGGTTGAATACGAAGGCGGCGGTGATGAAACTCGTTCGAACCCTTGGTTAGCCGAGCTTCAGCAAGAGATGTTCGTAGAAGTGAACCCAAAAGACGCAAACGATCTTGGCTTTAAAGATGGTGATGATGTTTGGGTTGAAGGTGCGGAGAAAGGCCGAATCAAGGTCAAAGCGATGGTGACTCGTCGTGTGAAACCGGGACTGGCATTTATTCCGTTCCACTTTGGTGGTGAGTTTGAAGGTGAAGATCTTCGCCCTAAATACCCTGAAGGCACACAACCGTATGTAAGCGGTGAGTCTGCCAACACGGCAACCACTTACGGTTACGACCCGGTTACCCTGATGCAGGAAACCAAAGTAACCCTATGTAACATTCATAAAGCGTAAGGAGTCCGACAATGGCACGAATGAAATTCCTATGTGACACCAAACGCTGTATCGAGTGTAACGGCTGTGTTACTGCATGTAAAAACGAAAATGACGATGCGCTCGAGTGGGGTATTCAGCGCCGCCGAGTTGTTACGCTCAATGACGGTGAAGCGGGTGAAAACTCAATCTCTGTTGCTTGTATGCACTGTACCGACGCACCTTGTATGGCAGTGTGTCCTGCAGACTGCTTCGAGCATACTGAAGATGGCATCGTACTTCACAACAAAGATCTGTGTATCGGTTGTGGTTACTGTCTGTTTGCGTGTCCATTTGGTGCGCCTCAATTTCCGAAACAAGAAGCGTTTGGTGAGCGAGGCAAAATGGACAAATGTACCTTCTGTGCTGGCGGCCCTGAGACAGAACCTGGTTCGGTTGAAGAACGTCAGAAATATGGTGCAAACCGTATTGCTGAAGGCAAACTGCCGATGTGTGCGTCTCTGTGTTCAACAAAAGCATTGTTGGCAGGTGACGCCGACAGAGTATCGGATATTTTCCGTCAGCGTGTTGTAGAGCGTGGCGCTAAGAATGCAGGTTGGACAGACGGAAATGACCTTTCTTACGACGCAACCAAAAGCTAAGTAAGGAGAGACACATGTTACACACTATAAAACGTGCGTCTCTGGTAATGCTGTCGTTAATGACAGCATTACTGCTGACTTTTTCACTGCCAACATCCGCAGAAGAGCAATCTTCCAAAGTTGTACAGCAGGAGATGACGCAACTTGCCGGAGCGGACTATTGGCGTCAGATCAGGCAGGGTGAATCGGGTTACACCACGTCTCAATCACCAGAACATGGCGTGCTTATCAGTAAGCCGGGCGAAACCTGGTACATCCTGAAAGAAAAATGGATGTCTCCAGCTGGTGCTATTGCCATTTTCGGTAGTATCGCGCTTGTTGTCCTGGCTTATATCTTTGTTGGTCCGTTGATGCTAAGTAAGCCTCGCACCGGTAAAAAGATCAAACGCTGGTCTCGACTCGATCGTGCACTGCACTGGAGCATGGCGTTTACCTTTTTAACCCTGGCGTTCAGTGGGTTGATGCTAGTTTACGGCAAACACTTCCTGAAACCTTACGTGCCTAGTGAGTTCTGGGGTTTCATCGTTATGCTGGCGAAGCAATACCACAATTACGTGGGGCCACTGTTCTTCATCTTGTTGATGTTAATTCTGCTCAAATGGTGGCGTAAATCGATCCCGAACATGACAGATGTACGTTGGTTCATGAAAATGGGTGGTATGGTGGGTAAACACAAAGGCACTCATCCATCGGCTGGTTTCTCTAACGGTGGTGAGAAAGCGGTTTACTGGTTACTCATCTTTGTCGGTGCTATTACGGCTGCAAGCGGGTTGGTTTTGGATTTCCCAATCTTCGACCAAACCCGCCGTGATATGGAATTGTCTAACCTAGTTCACGCACTTTCGGCGCTCATTCTTATCTGTGGGTTTGTTTTCCATATCTATATCGGCTTGTTCGGCATGGAAGGCGCACTGGAAGGCATGGTGACAGGTGAGGTTGACGAAACATGGGCAAAAGAGCATCACGACCTTTGGTACGAAGAAGTGAAATCTCAACAGGCAATGGGAGAATCAGACGAGGTTGAAGTAACAGATAAAGGAGCGAAAGCGAATGAACAAACATCATAACGGGATTTGGATTGCGTATATCCTGAGTTGTTTCACCCCGTTCACTTTTTTGATCTCAGGCGTTGTCGCTATTATCTATGCTGGTTATCGTTTGGATAAAGGCGAAGATAGTGATGTGGTTATCTCGCATTACTACGGGCTAATTCGTACTTTCTTCCTGTACCTCACGTTCTTTGTTGTCTTAATCGTGACCGTTGCCACCACAAATGGTGTGTTAAAAGGGGTCAGTGACTATTGGGTGCGTAGCACAATGTTAGATAACATCGCGTATGTTATTCCATACATTGGCAGTGTGTTCGCCGTTGTAGCGATAGGCGTGTGGCTATGGCGGATGCTTCAAGGCATGCATCAATTACGTAGTAACAAGCCGCACAGACCTTCTACAGGTCCTAACTTGTAGGTCTCCTTAGCGTCATTCTTATTAAGAGTAGGAATGACGCTAATATTATAAATCAGTGTGAAGATTTTCATTTCATTCTAAACCTTATCCCACTCCCAGCAGTACGATGAAAATATCACTACGGTTAACTCAAACTGTTGCCAACCAACATTCACGTTAAACTTCTTTTTAACGCTAGAATGATAGTTTCCTGCAAAGTCATGCGAGTTTATCCAACAGTCAGTCCGTTTGATTCTACTTATAATAAAAACGTTGGCTAGTTGAGCCAGTTCTTGTCGTATCAAGGGAGGTTGTTATGCACACAACAATGGATGATTTCAGTACGTTAGAACCATATAACGCATCATTTCAGGCGAGAGTTGATAAAGCACAGGATCTACTGTGGCAGATTAATCACACTCATCCCAGGGAAAAAGAAAAACGCCATCAACTGTTCAGCCAGTTGCTGGGCAGCTATCACAACAATGAAATTGTGCCGCCATTCCACTGTGATTTAGGTGAAAAAATCTTTTTTGGTCAAGGTGGATTTGTTAACTATGGCTTAGTGGTAACCGATATTGCCGAGGTGCATATTGGTGACAATGTGCTGATAGGACCAAGAGTCCAGTTATGTGCCGCTGGCCATCCTATATTGGCTGAAAACCGGGTTGCTCCTATCTCTTGCGGCGAGCCGATTCATATTGGTAACCGAGTTTGGATTGGTGCTGGTGCCATTGTGTTGGCTGGGGTAACCATAGGTGATAACACGGTGATTGGTGCGGGCAGTGTGGTAAACAAAGATATTCCGGCTAACGTAGTAGCGGTAGGCTCTCCATGCAAGGTGATAAGGCAACTATCGGCCCCTGACTTTTAGCCGTTTAACCATGAGCAACAACCTTAGCAATTAGGCCTCAGAGCCTATTGCAGAGGCTGACTCGCTGCAATTTGCAATTCGCTGCACGGCACCTGGTGCCACGCCAAAGTGTTTTTTAAACCGATTAGAAAAATAACTGACATCAAAATAACCAAGGCTATGTGCTACTTGCTTAATACTAAGGTGCTGACCCTGTAGCAGTTGACGAGCTCGGGTCATTCTTAGCGCAAGTAGATACTGCTTTGGACTCTGCTCAAAATATTTCAGACATATTCTGTGAAAGTGTGGTGGCGAATAGTGCACTCGCGCTGCCAGCTCCTCGATAGACCAAGGATAATGCAGCTGATTTTCAACCTCACTAAACAGTTGTCTAAGTTTTACCTCTATTGGATCTACGACGGCTCTTCGCTGCAAGGACCTACGGATCAAATCCACCAAAAGTTGGCCACAACTTCCTACGCTACCATCATTTACGTGAATGGATTTGAGTTCATGATGCAACAAATGCATCAAGTGATAAACAGACAAAGCTTGTTCACAGTGCATCACTTCGGGAGCACTCCCAGAAAGTGTTTGCCACTGCCTAGTATTATCGACACTTAGCCAAGCACATTCCCATTCATCACCCACCAGTTCATATCCACATATGCTATCAGCGGGCACCAGACTTAACGTATTAGCTTCTATGGAAAGTGTGTTATTGGGAGTAAACAAGCGCGCTTGCCCATGAATAGTATAAAGAAAAACATGAAAACCAGGCCGTGTACGGCAGACACGATAGTGCTTCTTAGCCTTCATAACTCCACATAAGTGCACGTCATTTTTGGCCAACGGCAATACATTCTCAGGGCTTATAAATCGCTCTTCGGTAGCGTCGTCTACTTCTAAACAGTCTCGCCATGGTGTTGTCATGCCTTGATTTTCCCTTCCCCTGATAGTTTTTCCCATCCTGATGCGAGTTTATCCTATTTCCTGATAGTGGCCTACTTCTTATAGTGGGATTCTCTATTTTGATTAGCCCGTTCTCAGGGCCGCAGGCAATGATATGAGATCAAAATCACTTTACGATAGCACCTTTTTTCCCAGACTTTTTTCCATTGCTTTACCATTTGCGTTACAGCTGTTGCTGTACGCGGTATTAGGCCTGGTCGATATCATGATGGTCGGTCAACTCGGGGAGACTGAAGTGGCTGCGGTAGGACTCAGCAACCGGATTTTCTATTTTAATCTGGTATTGATCCTTGGAATCACAGGTGGCGTGAATGTACTGGCAGCACAGTATTATGGTAGTGGAGACGATGCAGGGATCCGTCGTTGTGTTGTACAAGCCGTTATGGCTGCCACACTGATATCGTTGCCATTTATTGCGCTATATAGCATCCATCCCAGACTGTTTTTGCACTTGGCGAGTGAAGACGCCCCGTTGGTATTGCTGAGCGCGGAATACATGCAGATAACCGGGGTATCATTGTTCTTTACTTGTTTGGTCGTACCCATTGAAGCAGCGCTTCGCGCAACAGGAGATAGTAAAACACCCACCATAATTAGCCTAATCTCAGTAGCTCTGAATATTGCACTAAATTGGTTGTTAATTTTTGGCAACTTAGGGTGCCCAGAGCTTGGTGTTGCAGGCAGTGCTTGGGGAACAACCATCGCGCGATTGCTGCAAACTGTATGTATTGTGGGGCTCATTTTGAGGAGAAAACAATGGTTGATACCAACACAGAACGATGTTGAAAATGCGCTTAGTTGCAAGAACATTAAGCTGTTTGCTGCCATCGCTATTCCCGTGATGTTGCATGATGGAGGCTGGGCTTTAGGTACTTTAGTTTATGCTTTTATCTACGGCCAAATGGGCGTTGAAGCTTTGGCGATAATGAGCCTCTTGAGCCCACTCGAAAATTGCCTATACGCGTTTTTCCTTGGCTTTGCTTTAGCGTGTTCGACCATGCTCGGACATGAGTTGGGCGCAAACCGATATCATCAGGCATGGTCACAATCAAAAGTGTTTTTATGGCTGGGCACTGGCGTTGCTGTGTTGGTCGGTATTGTCCTTTATTTACTGAGAGAGGAAATTGTGCCGCTGTTTGGTAAGCTGAACGAACAAACCCTAACAAATGCAATTTACGTGTTAGCCGTTCTCGCATCAGCACTGTGTATTAAAGTGTTTAATACAGTGGCAGTCATTGGTGTATTACGCAGTGGTGGTGATATCAAGTTTGCAGCGTTATTTAACCTTTTCTGTATGTGGTGTATAGGTATTCCATTGGTGTACCTTAGTGCTTTGCAATGGCTATGGCCTCTGTATTTGGTTTATCTGATCTCTATGACGGAAGAAGTGGTAAAAGCCGGGCTAGCCATCTATCGAGTGTTACAGCGTAAATGGTTAAATAATCTAATATCTGAGGAGAGAACGGAGCTCTCTGAGCCGGAACCCAGTAAACAAACCGTAACCTTCAACTAAATTCCTTATTGATTAATTATTGTGCCATTTAATGGCGCGCACCAAATCGGTACTTTTGTACCAATTTGGTGCGCTTTTTTCGTTTCTGCATTGACCAAACCTTACCCTTAAAGCTCTTTAAAATTTATAAATATTATTAATATTCATATGATTAATAGGTGTTCGCGTAACAATACAAGCTAGTTTAAACAGTCTGGAACACATTTTGCTAAGCAGTGTACAAACATAATAAATTCACCATTTTTGTGAATTGATAATTTTTAAGCACCTGCTTGGTGCGATTATTTATATTGCTGCATGGAGTGTAACGAGAATGACTCAAACTGTAAGTCAGGTATACGGAGCTGTACAAACCCTGACCCAAAGTTCCGACACCTTATTTTTATTGCTTGGCGCCATCATGGTATTTCTGATGCATTCAGGTTTTGCTTTTCTTGAGGTAGGGACCGTACGTCAAAAGAACCAAGTTAACGCGTTGGTTAAAATTTTGGCCGATTTTGGTGTTTCTGCCATCGCCTATTTCTTTATTGGATATTGGATCGCGTATGGCGGTACTTTCTTTGCCGATGCGCAGACACTGTCTCAAGGCAATGGATATGAGCTTGTTAAGTTCTTCTTCTTGCTAACATTTGCTGCTGCTATACCCGCGATTGTCTCTGGCGGAATCGCCGAGCGTGCTCGCTTTTATCCTATCCTCATAGCGACATTTTTCACCGTAGGTATCGTTTATCCGCTGTTTGAAGGCATAATTTGGAACGGTAATTTTGGTGTCCAAGATTGGTTTGAAACCAGTTTTGGTTTTGGCTTTCATGACTTCGCAGGTTCGGTCGTTGTCCACGGAGTGGGTGGCTGGATTGCTCTCGTTGCCGTCATTTTCTTAGGTATGCGTAAAGGGCGCATTCGCGCAGGCAAACATACCAACTTTGCACCATCAAACATTCCATTCTTAGCGCTTGGTGCCTGGATTCTTTGTGTGGGCTGGTTCGGCTTTAACGTCATGTCGGCTCAAGCTATTTCTGGAATCAGTGGTCTGGTCGCAATGAACTCATTGATGGCCATGGTTGGTGGTATTATTGCATCACTTATCGCGGGTAAAAATGACCCGGGCTTTATCCACAACGGCCCTCTGGCTGGATTAGTTGCCGTGTGTGCGGGCTCTGACCTTATGCATCCAATCGGTGCGCTGGTGACGGGTGCGATTGCGGGCGTGCTCTTTGTTTACCTGTTCACACATCTACAAAACAAAACCAAGATTGACGATGTGTTGGGTGTTTGGCCGCTTCATGGCATTTGTGGCGCATGGGGTGGCATTGCTGCGGGCATCTTTGGCCAAACAGCGTTAGGCGGGTTAGGCGGTGTTAGCCTTGTTGTTCAGCTTATGGGAACTGTATTAGGTATTTCTATTGCTGTATTAGGTGCGTTGGCTGTCTATGGCGCAATTAACGCAGTAACGGGAATTCGACTTTCTGAAGAAGATGAATTTAATGGCGCCGACCTGGCTATTCACAAAATTTCTTCCACTAACGAAGACTAATAAAAAATGTAAAAGAGCGGCATTAAACCTAATGCCGCTCTTTTAACATTAAGCAGAATACTCCAGTCATCTTGAACAGCGACGAAAGAACGTGATTCAGGATCTTCTATCCGGGTGCTTTGTTATTAAAGGTATTTTTCTCTATTCTCAGCACGCTGATACCAGATTCCTAGTCTCGCTAAGGCTCGCTGGAATGACTCTATGGAAATACTTAAGTGACTAACATTAGGCATCAGCCACTCTTTTTAACAATTGCCTTTCTTCGCTTGACCTGGAGGGCAGAATTTACCATGACCATCGTGCCTATCATGATCATTGGTACCAACGCTCACTCTCACATCATCAATTTCACCTTCAACATGCGTCAATTGGCAAGCCGCTAACGTTGTAAGCAAGACAAGAGCCAGAGAGACGTGCTTCATTGTTCTTCCTCTCAAAATATCACTTTATTATTGTTCATTACTACTATTGTCTAATCCATATTACTACAGCTGATATTGTTTCAGTGTTAAGCTAATGAAAAAGAACAACAAGGATCAGTTATGAATTTCCCGTATAGAAACATTGTAGTACTTACTGGGGCAGGCATCTCCGCGGAGTCCGGAATACAAACCTTTCGTGCCCAAGATGGCCTTTGGGAGAACCACCGTATTGAGGATGTGGCAACACCTGAAGGATTTGAGCGTGATCCCGACCTTGTTCAGGCATTTTATAATCAACGTCGTAAAAAGCTACAGGACGAGGCGATCCAACCAAACGCAGCGCATCTCGCTTTAGGTCGCCTTGAGGCAGAGCTGGATGGTAAAGTGACCGTCATTACGCAGAACATCGACAATCTGCACGAAAGAGGCGGAAGCCACAATGTCATCCACATGCACGGTGAACTGCTCAAAGCCCGCTGTAGCAAATCGCATCAGGTGATAGAACACACTGAGGATATCGAAACGGGTGAGCTTTGCCACTGTTGTCAAATTCCGTCCCAAATGCGCCCTCACATTGTTTGGTTTGGTGAAATGCCGCTCCGCATGGGTGACATATACGAAGCACTAGAACAAGCGGACTTGTTTATTTCTATTGGTACATCGGGTGTGGTGTATCCTGCGGCTGGGTTTGTCCACGATGCAAAAATGCACGGCGCACATACCATCGAGATTAATCTGGAGCCAAGTGCAATAGAAAGTGAGTTCGAAGAGAAACGCTATGGTAAGGCGAGTATTGAAGTACCAAAGTTGGTGAATGAAATTTTATCTTTGGAAGAACAATAAAGCCTTCAAAAACAATAAAAGCGGCCAGTTTAGTTGGCCGCTTTTTTCTTTATTACTTTGACTGGTATTAGTTGTTTACTTTTAGCTTTTGGAAGTACTCATCGTACATCACACTCGCTTCACCAACTTCATCTTGCCAAGTGCCGCTGTCCATCACTTCTTGCGGAGGGAAGATGCTTTGGTCGTTAACAAATTCTTTTGGAAGCAGGTCAAACGCCGTCTTAACTGGAGTAGGGTAACCAATCTCCAGAGCAATCTTAGCCGCATTCTCTGGACGTAGCAGGAAGTCGATCATCTTATGTGCGGCTTCCACGTTTTTAGCACCAGCAGGAATCGCAAGACTGTCCATCCAGAAGATTGTGCCTTTTTCTGGCCAGATAATATCAATGTTCGCGCCTTCCTCACGTGCCATGTAAGCAGAACCATTCCACAGCATGCCAAGAGAAACCTCACCTGCTAAGTATGGGTTTGCAGGGAAATCAGAGTTAAACACCAATACATTTGGCATCAGCTTTTGCAGTTCTTCGTAAGCGGCTTTGATTTCATCAGGGTTTGTCGTATTTGGAGAGTAGCCCAGTTTTGTTAATGCAATGTGGAAAACTTCGCGAGAATCATCCATCAGCATTAGTTGACCTTCCCACTTGCTGTCCCAGAAATCATCCCATTTAGTGACTGATGACTTATCCAACATATCTGCATTAATACCAATACCCGTAGCACCCCAGATATATGGGATAGAGTAATTGTTATTTGGATCAAAAGGTTTGTTTAAAAAGTTAGGATCGATGTCTGCAAAATGGGATAACTTCTCTTTGTCGATCTCCTGGAGCATACCTTCTTTGCGCATTTTAGATACGAAATAGGTAGACGGTACTACCAAGTCGTAACCAGAACCTTGCGTTTTCAGCTTAGCGTACATGCTTTCATTAGACTCGTAAGTCGAGTAAAGCACCTTGATTCCAGTTTCTTTTGTAAAGTCTTCAAGAACTTCGTTTGGAATGTATTCCGACCAGTTGTAGAAGTACAGTTCTTGATCAGCCGCCATTGCAGGAGTAGCGAACAGAGTCGCTGCATATAGAGCGCTTGCGTAGAATTTACTTTTCATTTGTTTTCCGTTTTGTTTAGCGATTGGACAAATCAATACTAGTGGTAATGATCAAGTTGAACCAAATTGCATTAAGTACAATTCTGTTTATTTAACCCGGTGCCTCTCATTCCATTGAGATGAAACGAGTTGAGCTAAATAAACGTAGCAAGGCATAATTATATCAGTCAATTATAAAAATAGGCAGCCATTGCTGCCTATTTTCACTTAGGGAGGTTTGTCTTAGACAAATTCGGTTACTGGCTGGCTTTTAATTTAAGGAAGTAACCTTCGTATTTCACAGTCAGATCGCCAACGGCATCTTGCCACTCAACGCGGTCTAGATCTTCTTGAGAAGGGAACAATGGAGCCACATCTTTAAACTTTTCGTTCGATGCTTTCACTGCGGTCAGGTAACCAGTGTCACGAGAAATCTGCTCTGCGATTTCAGGACGCAATAGGAAGTCGACCATCTTGTGCGCCGCTTCTACGTTTTTCGCACCAGAAGAGATAGCGAAGTTGTCTACCCAACCAATACCGCCTTCTTTCGGAAATACCAGTTTAAGGTTTAGACCTTCGTTTTGCGCAGCTGCTGCGCTGCCGTTCCAAAGCATACCAACACCAACTTCACCAGACATGTATGGCGCTCCTGGGTTGTCAGAGTTAAATAGAAGCACGTTAGGCATCAGCTTTTGTAGCTCTGCATACGCTTCGTCGATCTGTTTTGGATCCGTTGAGTTGCCTGAATAACCTAGCTTACGCAGTGCAATGTGGAATACTTCACGCGTATCGTCCATTAGCATCACCTGACCTTCAAGCTCTGGCTTCCATAGGTCAGCCCAGCTTTGGAAGTCGTTTGGATCGTACATGTCGGTATTGACAGCCAGACCAGTAATTGCAACAACGTGAGGAATAGAGTAGTCATTCTTTGGATCGAATGGCTTGTCCAGGTAGTTCTGGTCAAGATTAGCGAAGTTTTTCAACTTAGATTTATCGATCTTTTGTAGCATACCTTCATCGCGCATTTTCGCCACGAAGTAAGTAGAAGGTACCACTAAGTCATAACCTTCGTTATGAGTTTTTAGCTTTGCATACAAAGTTTCGTTCGACTCGTAAGTTGAGTAGATCACTTTGATACCAGTTTCTTCAGTAAATTGTTCCAGGAGGTTACTGTTGATGTAAGGCCCCCAGTTCATAAATACCAATTCATTATCGTCCGCTACCACTGAACCTGAGAACAGAGAAAGCGCACATGCACTACCAGCTAATAAAGTAGCCCATTTTTTCATTGACGTTAGCTCCAAACCAAACGTTGTCCAAACTATTTTGGACGATAGATAGAAAAACAGAATGGCATGTAACCATTCTGTTTCGTGATGTTAGCGGGTGTTAATTTTACTTTACTTTTTCTCTTGCAAGCAACTGAGAAATCACAACAAGTAACAAAGAAACAATCAACATAACCGTTGCTAGCGCATTCACTTCCGGTGAAATGCCCACTTTCACCATTGAGTAAATTTTCAATGGTAAGATTTCGTAGGTTGGGCCTGTCACAAACGAACTGATAATCACGTCGTCCAGAGACAGTGTAAAGCTTAATAACCAACCGGCTGCAACCGCTGGTTTCGCCAGAGGAAGGATGATCTTCTTCAAGATAATCCACTCACTTGCCCCTAGGTCTTTTGCCGCTTCCAACATTTTTACATCAAAGCCATTTAGGCGGCTGTACACTGTCACCACAACGAAGGGTAAACAGAAGGTGATGTGCGCAATCAACAGTGTAAAGAAACCAAGCTGTGCACCCAATACTAAAAACAGCGCCAACAAAGAAATCGCCATCACGATGTCTGGTGACATCATGACAACAAACAGCATGCCATTTACTGCCCCTTTTCCTTTAAAGGAATAGCGGAATAGGGCTACTGCCGTCAAGCTACCAATAATAGTAGCAGCTGTTGCAGAAAATACGGCAACATTTAGCGAGTGCCACGCCGCCTGCATCAGACTGTCGTTGTGCACTAACGTTTCGTACCACTTGGTGGTAAATCCGCCCCATTTCATGCCAAATTTGTTCGCATTAAATGAGTTCACGATAAGCACGATAATTGGTAAATACAAAAACGCATAGACCAGTGCCATAAAGCTAAATCTAACTGTGCGTCCCATTAGTCTAGCTCCACTTTCTTGTTCAAGAACTTACCTGTTCTATAGTAAGCATAAAGCATAATTGCCATTGCAATGGTGAGTGCAATACTGGTTGCTGCACCAAATGGCCAATCACGTGCATTCAATACTTGGCTCTTAATGACGTTACCGATTAGCAAGTTCTTCGCGCCGCCGAGAAGGTCAGAGATATAGAACATGCCAAGCGCAGGGAGCAGCACCAACAAACAGCCGCCGATGATGCCAGGCATTGTCAAAGGCAGGATAACTTTTGTAATCGTCTGAAACTTGTTTGCGCCCAAATCTTTCGCCGCTTCGATGTAGGTGTTGTCCAGCTTCTCAATTGCCGAATAAAGCGGCAGAATCATAAATGGAAGCAAGATATACACGAGACCAATCATGACTGCCGTTTCGGTATACATGAGGCGCATTGGCTTATCGATGATCTCCATTGCCATCATCGATTTGTTCAAAATACCTTGAGTACCCAAAACAATCTTTAAGCCGTATGTACGGATTAACGAGTTTGTCCAGAAGGGAACAATAACCAAAAACAGCATAAACGGACGCCATTTTTCTGGCATTTTCGCGACAATATACGCAAATGGGTAACCAATCACTAAACACAATAACGTCGCAATGATCGCCATGTAGAAAGAGTGCATGAGCACTTTCGCATACAGCGGATCTAACAGACGAACGTAGTTGTCCAACGTAAAGGTGAGTTCGATTAGGTTCGCTTCGTCACGCGTTAAGAAACTTGTACCAATAATCATCAAGTTTGGCACCAACACAAACAGTGTTAGCCAACCAACAATTAGAGTAATGATTGCGTTCTGAAGATTAATCTTCTTGGTTATCATTGAGGACAACCTCCCAGCTCTCAACCCAAGTAATCGTGACTTTCTGGCCGAGCGAGTGGTCCACATCAGGATCATCTTCGTTAAAGAATTCGCTTACCATTACACGCATGCCTGAATCTAGTTCGATAACAGAATCGAGCGTCATACCTTTATAGGTACGTTCCGTCACGTGACCAACAATGCCTTTTTCTTCCGACTCTTTGATTTCTTCAATACGTAAGTCTTCAGGGCGGAGTAGAACTTGGAGTTTATCGCCAGCTTGTGCTTCGTCGTCGTAATAAACCACTGACTCAACACCTTCAATGTCAGCGCGAATGCGTTTTTCATCGATGCGCTCTAACATGGTGGCATTGAATACGTTGATCTCGCCGATAAAGCGCGCAACAAACAGGTTTTTAGGCTCTTCGTAAATTTCACGCGGAGAACCATCTTGCTCAATGACACCGTCACGCATTACGATGATACGGTCCGACATTGATAGCGCTTCTTCCTGATCGTGCGTCACAAAGATGAAGGTGATGCCGAGTTGGCGCTGTAGCTGTTTAAGCTCAATCTGCATTTGCTTACGTAATTTGTAATCCAGTGCAGAAAGCGATTCATCAAGCAGCAGTACTTTGGGCTTATTCACGACTGCACGAGCGATAGCAATACGTTGTTGCTGGCCACCTGAAAGTTGATGCGGTTTGCGCTGAGCCATTTTTTCAAGGCGAACCATACGTAACGCTTCCATCACGCGCGGTTCAATCTCTGCTGCAGGCGTTTTCTGCATACGAAGACCAAACGCAACGTTTTCAAAAACAGTCATGTGCGGAAAGAGTGCGTAACTTTGGAATACGGTGTTGACGTGTCTTTGTTCAGCAGGAACCTGAGTAACATCTTGGTTATCCAAAATAATTTGACCGTTATCTACCGCTTCAAAGCCCGCGACCATGCGCAAAACGGTTGTCTTGCCACAACCTGATGGACCAAGAATCGTTAGAAACTCACCATGATTAACATCCAGATTTAAATTGCTGATGATTTCCTTACCATCAAAACTCTTACTAATGCCAGATAAACGAATAACTGGATTTCCTGCTTGCTGTTTAGCGTTCAACGTCTGTATTTCTCCCACGTTCAAATTTGGGTTTACGCCAATTGATGTGACTTTAGCCATTCACTTTTGAGGCGCGCATCATAATCACCAAAATTGTGAAATCAAAGCATTTTTTAGCCTCGATTCAGAAAAAATTTTACAGGCAAAAGTAATCATTCCTTACCATACTGTTTTTATAAGACTACTCCAATTATCAATAGCGTATTGTTAAGAGTTACCGCGCTGCAACAAATGTTTTCAATTTCATGGCCTTGTGAGTGGCTAATTATCAACCAAATAGTGGATATTGCAAGGATTGAGAGCGAGTTATGATTTTAGACGTGGCAAGAATTCTTTATAATGACAGGCACACTAATTGACTGGTATCCCAGTAAAAATTTTACAAGTGAATCTTGGATAATATATGAACAACGACTTTGAGAACGATTTTAACCTTGGAGGGAGTGTAGAGCGAGCTTTGTCTGGCAACTACGAGCTGAAAGCCGGCGCGGTTTTTAGCGAAGCATGGCGCGCCACTATTCAGCACTTTTTGTCATTTTCTCCCGCGATTATCGTCTTGCTTTTGGTTCAGGTAGGCATTTTCTACATCGCATTACAGCTACAACTGGGTGACCCAAGCGTAATTTTGGATGCAATACAAAACCCAGATTCCTTTTCAACCGACATCGTGTCAGCTATTTATGTAGCAAACTTTAGCTATGAAGTGATCAGCGCCCCAATTTATGCAGGCATCAGTTTGATGGCAATGAGTCACGTAGCAGGGCTCAAAACAAAACTTCGCCACGTAGGGAAAGGACTACAATTCACCGTTCCGGTGATCTTGGCAACGCTAGTGAGTCTGGTGCTTCAAGGGCTGGTTGGAATGCTCCTGGCACCACTATCGTTATACCTTTCCCTTGCATTCAGCCACTCCATTTTACTTATTTGTGAGAAACGAGTGTCACCCATGCAATCGCTCTTACTTTCATTGCGAGCAGTAAATAAAAAGATTTTTGTCGTTGCAACCCTGTATCTTGGCGTGATGTTCATGTTTATTTTTGCGGCAATGTTCTACGGTATCGGGCTAATTTTGGTGCTGCCTTTCTTTTTCCATTTGAAGGGCATCCTTTACCGCGAGATGTTTGGTATTAAACTCAAGATTGTAGCGAAACAGAAAAATAATAATGATAACGATCACGACGGTAAGTCTCAGATTTTTGATGCTTAACGTATCGCTTCAATAACATTCAATGGCGGCTTACGAAGAGTCGCCATTTTTATATCGTCACCAAACCGATGCAGAAGGCTTTATCAGAAACACAAGCTACATTTCAATTAGAATAGGATTCTGCGTGGGGAACCTCTCGTTTTGTTGCTAATCACGTAACTTAAAGCGGTAAAGGTGTTATAAGAATGCTCAGCATTGCTCAATCCAATTTTGAGCACAAACACAATGATACAAACTAAAACAAATCAACGGTTCAAATGAAAAAGTTAAGCCTAAGTCTACTGAGTACTGCGGCGCTATTGTTAGCGTCCCCAGCAGCACAAGCTCAAGAATACATGTTTACCTATTCGAAGCTTTACACTCAGCTGAAGAATAATAATAAGGAAGGCCACGACGATGTAAAAGTCGGCGTATTTTTCGTTAACGCAGATACTCAGCAGCTGTGTAACATTGAAAAAGCCTGGATGGAGAAAGAGGAGCACTACGAAGAGTTCGTGATCCCAGCATCCAAAGAACTTCCGCTTCCAATCGATAAAAACCTTAAATCTGCAAATCCTTTAGTCTTCGTTCAGACTCCTATAGACACTCGCTGCGATTACTCATTGGTTGTTATGACAAAACAGCCATTACAGGGTAACGTATCTTATGACCAGCTGACGCCATTAATACCTCAGATGCAAAGTATGCTAGAAGATTTGGGCGGTATGTTTGCTGGCTGGTTTACGCCTGATGTTCAAGGTGTCACCATGGAGTTTGCTAACGGGCTGAACAGTACTATTTCTTTCTCCAATGGGGCAGAAAAGCCGATCGTTAACGGCAAGGTTCAGGTCGCCTTAGACGAAATAGGTGAGGGTGGATATATGAGCCTACCAGAATCGACAGTGCGAGTTTTACCGTATTTGCCGAAGGCGAAATAATCTGCATCCATCTTATTGAAGAGCCGCAACAGCGGCTTTTTTCGTTTGAGGGTAAACAAAACATTGGATTTATCCGTTCTCAATAAAGACAAATATTTAATCCTGAGTAAAAAGACCGTATAATCCACGCCCCATAGAAAACCACCTTAGGAAGTCCTACCGTCGATTTATCGGCGATGTGAGAGCCCGCAATGAACCAGAAAGATACAAGAAAAGAAACCCTTGAATTCAACAAGCTTCAGAAACGCCTGAGAAGAAATGTTGGAAATGCCATTACCGAATACAACATGATTGAAGAAGGTGATGTTGTCATGGCATGTATAAGTGGTGGTAAAGATTCATTTGCGATGCTCGATATCCTGCTGAATCTGCAAAAAGCCGCTCCAATTAAGTTCGAAGTGGTTGCAGTCAACCTCGATCAGAAACAGCCAGGCTTCCCAGAACATATTCTTCCAGATTACTTTGAGACACTTGATATCCCTTACTACATCGTAGACAAGGACACTTACTCGGTGGTTAAAGAGAAGGTGCCAGAAGGTAAGACAACCTGTGGACTGTGTTCACGTCTTCGTCGCGGCACGCTTTACTCGTTCGCTGAGAAGATTGGCGCGACTAAGTTGGCCTTGGGCCACCATATGGATGATATCGTAGAGACCATGTTCCTAAACATGTTCCACGGTTCGCGTCTTAAAGCGATGCCACCAAAGCTACGTTCCGATGACGGCCGTAATGTGGTTATCCGTCCGCTGACGTACTGTCGTGAAAAAGATTTAATCAAATACGCAGAACACAAAGATTTCCCAATCATTCCTTGTAACCTGTGTGGTTCTCAAGAGAACTTGCAGCGCCAATCGATCAAAGCAATGTTGATTGAATGGGACAAAAAGACGCCTGGACGCGTCGAAGCGATTTTCAAATCAATCCAGAACGTAAGTCCAAGTCAGTTGGCTGATAAAGAGTTGTTTGATTTCGTTAACCTTCCACTTGACCGCGAAGGTAACCGTGAAGAGTACGAATTCAGTGAAGCGGTCGTCTCTTCAACTAACATTGATGAATCCATGTTCATTGATGTGACAAACATTTAATTAAAAAAGCTAAAGTAGCGCAGCTCACTGGAATGCCAGGTGAAATAAAAGACCCGAGACCAAAGGTTTTAGGAATACGGAGCGCTGCGCTTACAGATTACGGAGAATAGGATACAGACAGGGAAATATGATCCGTAGTCTGTATTCCGTACTCCCAATACTCTTTTCCTAGAACCTTTCTTTCTATTACGTCGCCGTATTCGGATCCAGAGGGCTGATGTAACCTTTTGGTTTCAATGCCAGGACATCGCAGTTAATTTTATCAATGACATGCTCGGCCGTATTACCAATAAAGACGGCTGACAGTCCTGTACGGCCAGTTGTGCCCAAAATTACCATCGCCGCGTTTAGACGTTCCGCAGTAGCAGGGATAACATCTTCTGGCAACCCTTGCTCAACGATGGTTTGTTCTTCATCCAATCCATGCTTTTGGCGCAGTGCTTTCATTGCTGTAAGATGGTGGCCGCGAACAGCATCTGTGTAAGTCGTAGGGTCAAATTCAGGTAACTCGATAGTAATATTCGCGGGCGTTACAGGGTAGGCGTTCACAAGAAACGGATCCGCGTTCAGACGACCTGACATCTCTTTTAAGCGTTCTACCATAGAGTCGTTAAGATCAATGTGTGTTGGGTTTTCCGAACCGATATGAACAGATGCCAGAATATTCGCATGCTCTGGCCAGTCCGCATTCTTAATCAACAATACCGGAATTGGGCATTTACGCAGCAGGTGCCAGTCTGTCGGTGTGAAAATAACCGACTCTAAGACATCATGTTTTCGAGTGCCCTTAATCAGCAGATCGTGGCTGCCTGAGAACACTTCTCCTATGATTGCTTCGTAAGGACGGTTGTGCCAAACCACACACACCTCAAAGTCAAAGCTGTCGTTTAAGTATGGTTGAGCGATTTTTCGCATCCACTGTTCACGCTGATGGATAACACCACGACGCATTGCATCTCTTTCATCCACTGACAGCATTGAAGTCATGTCATACGAGAAATCATAGATGGATAAAAAGAAAGTAATTCGGCTTCTTGATACGCTTTTTTGAGCCAATTGAACTGCTCTCGCGAGTGCCGGTTGTTCATCACTATTGATGTTAGCAACAACTAAAATTTTACTGTATATACTCATATCTAAGCCCACTTATATTGCAAGACCAACTACTGAATATAAAGTAAATCAGTATATTGGAGTACTTACCGCATATTTTTAATGTAGCTCAGTTTGCAGAAGATTTTGAGGACTTTCGAAGGGAATTTGTGAGAAATATGATGTGGCTCAGCTTAAAGCCACATCAATAAATAGGAGAGGTTATTCTGCCGTTACGCCTGCAAGTTCCATCAGCGCATCGTGATCTAAGATAGTGATATATTTACCTTTAACACTTAAGATCTCAGATTTTTGAAAACGACCAAGAAGACGGCTGATTGTTTCAACGGTCAGACCAAGATAGTTACCGATATCACCACGAGTCATGGTTAGGCGGAATTCTCTAGGACTAAAGCCACGTTGAGAAAAACGCGTTGATAGGTTGAACAGGAATGCAGCAAGACGCTCTTCAGCATTCTTCTTAGAAAGAAGCAGGATCATTTCCTGATCGCCTTTGATTTCGTTACTCATCAGACGCATAATTTGCTGGCGCAGCTTAGGCATTTTACCTGACAAGTCATCGAGAATTTCGTATGGAATTTCACATACCATAGACGTTTCTAAAGCTTGGGCAAAACTTGGGTGGCAGTCCCCAGTAATTGCGTCAAAACCTACGAGATCACCCGCTAAGTGAAACGCCGTTATTTGTTCGTCGCCTTGCTCAGTGATTGTATAGCTCTTGATTGTGCCAGAGCGGATAGCGTACAAAGACTTAAGCTCATCGCCTGCTTTGAATAGCTCTTGGCCTTTTTGAATCGGCTTTTTGCGCTCAATGATTTGGTCAAGCTGATCAAGTTCAGATTCATTCAGAGTGAATGGGATACACAACTGACTGATGCTACAATCTTGGCAGTGAATTGCACAACCACCTGATTGGACACGCTTTGTTGCAGGTTTTTCAGAAATCATAACAACCTTTCACTATTTGATATACATCAATATTTTAGCACTGCTTAATCCTAAAGGATAGCAAAAATATTGTGGGTATAGACTTTCAAGTTATATGAAACCAAGCATTTGTATGGCTCCCGCAGCAGTATACGTTCCATAACCTATAAGAATTAATGCAGATATGTTTCTAAATATTAATGATTTTTGCAGTTTCTGAAAATAACTCGCCCCGTAACTAACAGCAAGCATCGAAGGGAGGGTCCCCACACCAAAGGCTAGCATGATCAAACCACCGTTCATGGCGCTTCCTGAAACGGCCGACCAAGTTAATGCTGAATAGACTAGACCACATGGCAGCCATCCCCAAACAAAGCCGAATGGCAGAGCATGAAACGCGCTTTTCAACGGTAGCAGGCTTTTCCCCGCTGGAGATATGAACTTCCAAAGTGTCTGACCCAGCTTTTCTATTATGAGCAAACCTTGCCACCATTTAGCGATGTATAGGGCAACTAAAATCATAAATATTGCCGCGACAAAGCGCAGCCATGCAAGTGAGTGAGCTAAACCACTTAATTCCGACAGACCAGAAATAGCACCACCAATTAGGGCGCCAAACAACGCATAGCTGGATATTCGGCCCAGATTGTAGAACATTGGAACAAGAGGAGAGCTTTTGGTTTGTGGTGAGCCCATTGACAGCAAGGAGGCAATACCACCGCACATGCCCATACAATGACCGGACCCTACAAGTCCGATCATTAACGCACCGATAAAATCAGGATTCATATACAAAGGCTACGATTTTTTATTTTCAGACTGGTCTTCTTCATCTAGCAGAATGTTGTGACCCTGGCGCTCGAGATCTTCAAACTGATCACTTCGAACAGCCCAAAGAAAAATAGCGACAGCAACACAAACTAAAACAATGGCGATGGGAATTAAGATATAAATACTTTCCATGTTAGCTTTCTCTATTTATTTCTCTTTAAGCAGTCGCAGCGAATTGGAGATCACGATTATCGAGCTGGCTGACATACCAACCACCGCAACATACGGCGCAACCAAACCAGAAACAGCAAGGGGCAAAATTAGCAGGTTATAACCTAAAGACCAAGCCAAGTTTTCCCTGATGATTTTTCTCGTACGAAGTGCCAGCAGGCGTGCTTCTAACAATTTCTCTAGATTATCACCCAATAGCGTCATGTCAGCGGATGCTTTTGCTACGTCAGTACCACCGCCCATAGCAACCGATAAGTGAGCTCCGGCGAGAGTAGGAGCATCATTGATACCATCACCAACCATCAGGGTAATGTTGTCGCTATCCAAACTCTTAAGATACGCGAGTTTGTCTTCCGGTTTTGCCGATGCGATCACATGGTCGATGCCGATTTCATCCGCTACAGGCTGGGCATTTTGAATTGAATCACCAGTAAGTAGCGTTGTCTTTATGCCGGCCTGTGCAAAACGCTGGATAAATAGCTGACTTTCTTCACGAATAGGGTCGCGATAATAGAAGGTTGCAACATGCTCATCGTTTACCGATAAATAGACTGCGTGACTCTCATCACTGCCTTCACCGACGACAAAAGAGGCACTGCCGATTTTCACACGTTTTTCGTTCCATATGCCTTCGATACCAGAGCCAATGATATTCTTCACATCTGAGACAGCAACATCTTCATTTACGTAGCGCGAGAATGAACGGGCTATAGGGTGGTTAGCGTGGGCTTCCAGTGCAGCAGCCAGCGCGAGACTATCAGCCTCTGAGAGCACACCAAAAACGCTCGTGCGGCTAATTTCGATATCACCTTTTGTCAGTGTGCCGGTTTTATCAATAACAAGGTGATTCACTTTGCACAAGGTTTCAAAAACATGTCCTTTGCGAAGCAAAATACCGAAGTTACCCATTCTTGACGTCGCACAAGTCAGCGCGGTTGGTGTCGCCAAAGAGAGTGCACAAGGGCAGGTTGCAACTAAAACTGACAGCATGATCCAGAATGCATCATCAGGTTTAGTTTGGTGCCAGTAAAACCACGTACCTGCCGAAATAATAAGTATCGCGCCAACAAAGTAACGCGCTACCACATCTGCGATTTCGGCAATTTTTGGTTTCGAATGCTGAGCTTCATCTTGCAGGCGTACAATGTTTGAAATGACTGAGTCCGCTTTAGAGCTGGTCACTTCAAGTTCAAACGATTCATCGCCGTTGAGCGTACCTGCAAAAACCACATCGCCTTCTTTCTTAACAACATGAACTGATTCACCGGTTAGCATGGATTCATCGATATGAATACGACCAGAAATAACTTTACCATCCGCAGGAATGTGCTCACCTGGAAGAACGCGGATGCGGTCACCAATTTTCAGTGTCTTCACTGGGATTTGGTCGCCATCTAAGGTCGTCGCAATCGCCGGAATCAGTTTAAGCAGGTTACCACTAGCCGCTGCTGCTTTACGACGAGCACGCATCTCCAGGAAACGCCCGACAAGAAGGAAGAAGGTAAACATCGAAATCGATTCGAAAAAGACTTCACCTTGCTCTGTAAACGTCGCTACGAGACTGGCGACATAGGCAAAAATAAGTGCAATCGAGACGGGCACGTCCATACCCAACGTACGGCCTTTGATGCTTCGCCAGGCATTTAAATAGAAAGGAAGCGCAGAGTAGAGAAGCACCGGCGTCGCAAATATCAGACTGACCCAGCGAAAGTAGTTTTTAAACTCTGGCTCCAGATCACCAAAAACTTCCAGATACAACGCCACGGCAAGCATCATAACCTGCATGGTAGCAAGACCTGCAATCCCAAGGCGATAAAGGTATTGCTTCATCATTCGATGATAAGAAGCTTCTTGTGCGTCCGCTTCAAATGGCGCAGCCTTGTAGCCTAGTTTATGAATCACCGAAAGTAATTCACTTAAACGAACCTGTGTTTTGTCCCAAGCAAGCAAAGCGCGGTTTGTCGTTGTATTAACACGAATAGAAACCAAGCCTTTGGTATTGGATACCTGCTTTTCGATCAACCATGCGCAGGCCGCACAGGACACACCATCTAAGGAAAGTGTCACTTCAGAAACATTATCGTGATGACGAACAAACTCAGACTGAACGTCTTCATTATCGTAGTGAATCAGCGCTTGAAGCTGCTCTGGAACGAGATCTGCCTTTTCAGCAGGTGCAGTCCGGTATTGGTAGTAAGAGACGAGACCACTATCAATGATCGTTTGTGCCACGGTCTGACAACCAGGGCAGCACATATCACGGACTTCACCGAGTATTTCTACCTTAAAATCCGTGTTGGCTGGTACATCTTCACCGCAGTGATAACAGGATTTACACATAAGATTACTTCATCAAAACGGTGTCAGCGGTAGGAAACTCAACTTTACCTTGAATCATCCATTGTTTGTCGTGTGGTTGTAACTCAATAAACCAAGGACCTAGGATATCTTCGTCTGGCGTTAATCGGTAATTACCAGAAGCGTCCGCAGTAATTAGCTTCGAGAAATCGCGATCAGGAAGAGTACGGTGAGTAAAAGTGGCAGTTAGCGCTGGGTAGTGGGCCAACTCACCTTTATCAAAGTGAATAACTACCGTGTTGCTATTAGACGAAACATGCGCGTTTAGACTCAGGTCACGAGCGACATTCATTTTACTGATGTCAATGTTAATCCCTTTCCCTTTTTTATAGTAATCCTCAGCAACTAAAGAAACAGAGTTGTTCGAGAAAATGACCACAGTCACGATTGTCCAACCAATAACAATAAGAGGAAGGATAATCAGGAACCACGGCCAAAATTGTTTATACCAAGGCTTTACCATAAAAAAGTTCTCAACAGCTAAATGAAAAAATAGGAGGCGTTAAATTTAAAGGAAAGACAGCCCCTATGAAAGGGGCTGTTATTGCAATGTTACTGAATATCTTGGTTATTTACTCTCGGAGTTGCTTAAGCTCCAGACATATGATGCAACCAACTGGATCTTGTCTTCACCTAGAATATCTTTCCAGGCAGGCATGACACCAGAACGGCCATTCATAACAGTTTCAGTAACTGCTGCACGTGAGTCACCAAACAGCCAGTCTTGGTCAGTCAGGTCAGGCGCACCCACTGCTGGGTTACCTTTACCATCTGTACCGTGACACGCCGCGCATACAACAAAGCGTGCTTTACCTGCTGCTGCTTCACGAGCATTCACTTTACGACCAGAAAGGCTAAGCGCGTAGCTCACCACTTCTTCAACACCTTCTTCACCAAGCGCATCTTTCCATCCTGGCATTTGGCCAACACGACCATGCATGATGGTTGTTACGATTGCTTGCGGTTCACCGCCATACAGCCATGCATTATCAGTCAGGTTAGGGAAACCTTGCTGACCACGTGCATCAGAGCCGTGACATTGTGAACAGTTTTGCAAGAACAAACGTTGACCAACTTTAAGCGCTTCAGGATCGTTAGCAATTTCCGGAATAGGGCGTAAGCCGTTTTCGTTGTGTGCTAGCTTACGGAAAGCTTCACCAAAGTAAGCATCCGCATCATCAAGTTCTTTAGCGTATTGGTTAAGTTGTTTGTTCTCTTGTGCCGCAGCGATGGCTTGTTTTGATTCCTCAAGTGAGCGTACTTCTTGAGCCGAGCTCTCCCAATTCAAAAAGCCTTTAAAGCTTCCTAAACCCGGGAACAAAGCAAGGTACACCGCAGAAAACACGAAAGTACTCACAAAAAGGTAAGTCCACCACTTAGGCAGCGGGTTGTTTAGCTCGCGAATACCATCGTACTCGTGGCCCATGTCAGCCCCTTCCTCGACGCCCATTTTATCTTTGGCGCACCAAGTCAGGAGGATTGCACAGCCTACTAGCGTACCGATAGTAATCACGATAATCCAGAGACTCCAGAATGTAGTCATTACTTCTTCACTCCTTGGTTATGTGGGGTCGCTTGTTCTTCGTCAGCAAAGACCAGGTAAGCATCTTCTTCGAAACGCGATTTACGTTTCTTGCTAAATGCCCACCATACAATGCCGATAAAACTGGCGAAGAGCACAACGGTATAAACACTATGAATCGTACCGAAATCCATACGTCCCCCTTACTTCATTGCATGACCAAGAGACTGAAGGTAAGCGATGATTGCATCCATCTCTGTTTTACCTTCTACTTCTTTAGCCGCATTCGCGATCTGTTCATCTGTATATGGAACACCGAACTGATCACGGAACAACTCAAGCTTCTTCTGTGTCAAACTGCCGTCTAAGACGTTTTCAGCTAACCATGGGAAACCAGGCATGTTTGATTCTGGAACAAGTTCACGTGGATCGATTAGGTGAACACGGTGCCACTCGTCAGAATAACGACCACCTACGCGAGCCAGATCTGGACCAGTACGCTTAGAACCCCAAAGGAAAGGGTGTTCCCAAACGCTTTCACCAGCGACAGAGTAGTGACCGTAACGCTCTGTTTCTGAACGGAAAGGGCGTACCATCTGGCTGTGACAAACGCTACAACCTTCACGGATGTATAGATCACGACCTTCCATTTCAAGAGGCGTATAAGCGCGTAGGTTTTCTACAGGCTCAGTAGTTTGTTTTTGGAAAATCAGCGGCGTGATTTCAACAAGCGCGCCCCAACTGATAGCAAAAACGATAAAAATAGCCAACAAACCGACATTACGTTCTAGGAATTCATGGCGATTATTAGAATTATTACTCATTCTTTAAATCTCCTTATGCCGGATGCGGGATAGCCTTAAGGCTCTCTTTAGGTGCAGATACTGTTTTGTACGTGTTGTATGCCATTAGAATCATACCTGATAGGAAGATTAAACCACCTAGGAAACGTACAAAATAGAATGGGTATGACGCTTGTACCGACTCAACAAAGCTGTAAGTCAGAGTACCGTCAGAGTTAACTGCGCGCCACATTAGGCCTTGCATAACACCAGAGATCCACATCGCTACGATGTATAGAACCGTACCGATTGTTGCTAACCAGAAATGCACGTTAACCAAACCAACTGAGTACATACGCTCTTGGCCGAACAGACGAGGTACCAAGTGGTAAACCGAACCGATAGACACCATAGCTACCCAACCCAAAGCACCAGAGTGAACGTGACCAATGGTCCAGTCGGTGTAGTGAGAAAGCGCGTTTACTGTCTTGATTGCCATCATTGGGCCTTCGAAGGTAGACATACCGTAGAAAGACAACGAAACAATTAGGAAACGTAGGATAGGGTCATAACGAAGTTTATGCCAAGCCCCAGACAGCGTCATAATACCGTTGATCATACCACCCCAAGATGGAGCAAATAGAACCAATGACATCACCATACCCAAAGACTGAGTCCAGTCAGGTAGAGCAGTATAGTGAAGGTGGTGAGGGCCAGCCCAAATGTATAGAGAGATCAATGCCCAGAAGTGAACGATAGATAAACGGTAAGAATAAACAGGACGTTCAGCTTGTTTAGGGACGAAGTAGTACATCATACCTAGGAAACCAGCGGTCAGTAGGAAACCTACCGCATTGTGTCCATACCACCATTGAACCATCGCATCCACTGCTCCAGAATAAATCGAGTACGACTTAGTCAAGGAAACAGGAACTGCCATGCTGTTCACGATGTGAAGTACTGCTACGGTGATGATAAACGCGCCGAAGAACCAGTTGGCCACATAAATGTGGGAGGTCTTACGTTTTACCAATGTTCCGAAGAACACCACTGCGTACGAAACCCATACAATCGCAATCGCGATATCAATAGGCCATTCCAGCTCAGCGTACTCTTTAGAGGTAGTCATCCC
This sequence comes from Vibrio sp. STUT-A11, assembly GCF_026000435.1. Lineage (NCBI taxonomy): Bacteria > Pseudomonadati > Pseudomonadota > Gammaproteobacteria > Vibrionales > Vibrionaceae > Vibrio > Vibrio sp. STUT-A11. The sequence continues at coordinate 1,782,372 of NZ_AP026763.1, forward strand.
CTGTGGTAGAGTAATAGCCGCAGCTAAGATAATTGCTTGCCAACCCCAAAAGGTGAAGGCAACGAGTGGGCCACCAAAAAGACGTGTTTGACAAGTACGCTGAACAACATAATAAGATGTTGCGAACAGGGCACTGGTACCAAACGCAAAAATTACCGCATTAGTATGCAGCGGACGTAAACGACTGTACGTCAACCACGGCGTATCAAAGTTTAGCTGTGGCCAAACTAATTGAGCGGCAATCAAAACACCAACAGCCATACCAACTATGCCCCATAAAATGGTCACTAGGGTAAATTGGCGAACGACTGTATAGTTGTAGTTTTGTTCAAGCTGCTTTACTTGGCTCATTATGCATGCTTCCAATTTCTAATTAACTACACTTTTACTTCCAACACGACTTGCGTCGTAACACCACCCAAGTAAACTCTAGAATTCAAGTGTTATCATCACTTTATTTCCATTGCTGACTTTAATAAAAAGTGGCATTTTCAGCTCGACACTATACTTGAATTAACAATTCAATGACAGGGTAGTAACCTTAATGAAGCTCGGTAACACATTTTTTATTTAAAAAGTTTGAAGTTTGTAACAAGGATATTGGTATTTATGCCGGCACAAAAGTTAACAAAGGCGAGACTCGCACAAATCTTAATCATGCTCAGTGTTTTAGTTGGCGCATTTTTATGGCGAACCTTTACACACGAGTCGCCTAAAAGCGTCGACTGCTCACAAAAAGAGCGATGTGATGTAACAATTTCAGGGGAAAGAATCACTATTAATCGTGACTCGGAGGGAATTGCTATCGAAACGCCGAAAAGTAACACTCTGAAAATTGATCTAGATCAATCGGGGCAATTTATTAATGTAGAGGGTATTAATAATAAATTTGAATGGAAGTCTATCTCACCAAGCAAAATTATTCAGCTTCGAATAGATCAAAATATTGTCGTAGTTCAATTATAAATTGGATATGAACCGAGATAATTTGAACTTCTTTTAGAAAATTGAAACTTCTTACTTAGTGATAATTGGTGGGAGTGGTATAACAATAAAGTCATGAACAAATTTAAAAGCGTATGCAGTGCCAATCAGTTTTTACTCATATTACAGATGAACATTTAGCGGTTAAAGAACTCCGTTCTGAGCTGATCCTAAATAATCCAGCATACGTCATATGTTATTACACAGAAGAGTACAACTTTGAGTTAATACGCAAAGCGCTACTCCAGTACTTTCCTGATACGCCTTTCCATGGCGCGAGTTCTTGCCAAGCAGTAATGACGGACCAGGGTTTTCATTCCGGTCCAGTCATTGCCGCACTTGCTATTTACGATCACGGTCCACATGCGTACGGGACTGGTATTTCACACTGTACTCAAAACGAAGGCGTCATGAATGCACTGGATATGGCACTTCAAGATGCCAATCGAGTAGGGGAAATACCCGACTTAATCCTACTCCATGCCACTCCTGGGAACGAAGAATCAATCATCGAATCTATCGATGAAAAGTTTGGAACATTGGTACCGATTATTGGTGGTTCTGCAGCCGACAACAACATTGAAAGAAAGTGGTCCGTCATTACCGCACAAGGTCAACAGCAGTCAGGGGTGAGCCTCACTTTATTTTATTCGTCACAACATGTTGATATCGCTTTTAGTGCAGGGCACACCTCGACAAACATAAAAGGTATTGCCACTAAAACCAAAGGGCGTTGTTTACTAGAGATTGATGGAGAGCCTGCATTAGAACGCTATAGACAGTGGACCAATCATCAGCAAAATCAAATAGGTATCGATAACCTGCTATTCACGAACTCCAGTGCTTATCCTATAGGAAGAATCGCTGGCTATTTGTACGACAGGCCATACTACAAACTATCTCATCCTATAAGAGAAACAGCAGAAGGAGGCATCGAACTCTTTACTAATATTGCTGAAGGAGAAGAGATCACTTTAATGAAAGGCAGTCGCGAACACTTGATAGCGCGAGCGGCAAAAGTTGTGAATATTGCGTTCAACCAAAAATTAGAAGATTCTCGTAAAATTGGTGTGATCAACATCTTTTGCGCAGGCCCTATGTTGCACTTAAAGCAAGACATGAACAGCGTTTGTGAACAAATCAACCAAGAACTGGAACACCTACCATTTATATGCCCATTTACCTTTGGTGAACAAGGAAGATTTATTGGTGGCGAAAATGGACATGGGAACCTCATGATCTCATCAGCGATATTCCACAAGCCTTATGAAAGATAAATATTTAGAAACCTACCAACAAGAAGCGCTACAGGAAGCGTTGGTTGAGTTACAGCAAGCAAAGCAGAGAGAAAAATTACTGGCTGATGAAAACAAAGCTATTCTCTCGGCAATATCAGCGATGAGCGAAGCCAAAAACCGTAATGAGATTTTCTCTGGGTTAAACACAGTCTTAAAAAAGTACATTCGCTTTGAAGATTTTATCGTAATCACCCGCGATGACAACAGGCAACCTTTTAAAACCCTAATATCAACAAATCAGGTCTTCAACAGAGTCAACTGGTTACACGGTAACACGTTGGAACGCGCGTTAAATGGTGAGTGTATTTTACTGTTCGAGCCATTAAAATTGGGTGAATTTGCTAACCTAAACATATTCGTTAAGAACCACGTGAACTCAGTCATCATGACTGGTATTCGCTCGGAAGTAACGCAAAATATCATCCTACTGATTGGGGGACAAAAAGGGCACTTCAGTATTGAAAACAGAGAAACACTTCGACGCTTTCGCCCGCTCATAGAACGAGCGGTCATTGATATCGAGACGAAAGAAAAGTTACAACGTATCGTTGATGTACGGACGACAGAGTTAGCGAAAGCGCGAGAAGAAGCCGAACTCGCGAACCAATCCAAGTCCGAGTTTCTAGCCATGATGAGCCACGAAATCCGAACCCCGCTAAACTCCGTGCTTGGTATGCTCGATATTTTAAGACAATCGACATTATCCAACGAGCAGTTCGAAGCACTATGTCAGATGGAGAGCTCTGCCGAACTGCTTCTAGCCATCATCAGTGATATCCTCGACCTCTCTAAAATAGAATCGGGCAGCTTTCAGTTACATGAGCAGTGGACCAATCTTGGTGACGCTGTCACCTTTGTCATTTCCCAGCAAAAACAGATAGCTAGAAGTAAAAATTTAGCTTTCCACCTGGATTGTAGTATACCGCCTGACAAACAGTATTGGATTGACTCAACCCGATTATCTCAAGTTTTATTTAACCTTATTGGTAACGCAATTAAATTCACTGATCATGGCAATGTAAATGTCTCAGTATCAGAACAGAAAGACGAGCTAATTATTTCCGTCTCTGACACGGGTATTGGTATTTCAAAAGCCAAACAATCACGCTTATTTACTGCGTTTGATCAAGGCGATAGATCGATAACCAGACGTTTCGGAGGAACAGGATTAGGTCTGGCGATTACCAAACATTTAGTAGAGATGATGCGTGGATCTATCTCAGTAGAAAGCGAAGAACATGTGGGGTCGTCATTCACAATAAAGATTCCAGTGCTAACCAGGCTTCATCAAAATCGTCCCGTTAAAATCGAAGTAAATAGTCCAGTCAAAGCATTGAATTTACTAGTGGTCGAAGACACGCATTCAAACCAGCTCGTGATTAAATTAATTCTGAATAAGCTAGGTCATAACGTTCACATCTCAAGTCACGGTGAAGAAGCGCTGATGTTTCTGGAAGAAAACAGTGACTCAATCGACATGATACTGATGGACGTGTCGATGCCAGTAATGGATGGTATTACCGCAACGCGCTTGATCCGAGAAAAAGGCATCACGATTCCAATCATCGCATTAACAGCGCACGCTTTAGAAAGTGACCGTGACAAATGCTTAGAAGCCGGTATGGACAGCTTCATTTCCAAACCAGTCCGTAGACAAGACATCTACGAAGCCATTCAAGTGTTTGTAGAAAATGATTAGCCTTAATATAGATCTTAACAATCGATAGATTATTAAGATCTATATTAAGTATTTTATGGTAAATAGTCATTATGTTTAATCAAAGCCTTAAATCCCTAGATTACATCAAAATAAGAGAGGGATAGGCTAGACTAAGAAAGATTTGGCGTAGCGTCATACGTTATTTAACATAATATACATAATGCGTAGTAGAGCTGTAGGAGCAAAGTTGTAATGTCACGTTTTAGCAAAGTTAAAATGTCTCTTTTTTGGGTTCTGCAGCTAGCCTCATTCTTATGTGAACTTATTTAAGGGACATTGGGATGCTGGTAACTATGAGTGACAAAGACCTTTCACGTTACAAAGTGATCAATGATGTTTGTGAACATCGTTTACGCCGTGCAGATGCGGCAGAGATCCTCAACTTGAGTGAGCGCCAAGTTCAACGCCTAATGAACCGGCTACGAGAGTCCGGTGCGGCCAGTTTGGTGCATGGTGCTCGCGGTAAGCCAAGTAATAATCGTATCTCCAGTGATTATCGTCAGACTATCTTAGCCATTGTTCGAAAGCATTATGCGGATTTTGCTCCAACATTAGCACAAGAAAAATTGTTAGAGCTCCATAATTTACCTCTTTCCAATGAGACCTTACGCCAGTGGATGATCGCCGATGGTCTCTGGGTTCCACACTCACAACGTCAACCTCGCGTTTACCAACCTCGTTATCGTCGTGACTGTTTAGGCGAACTGATCCAGATTGATGGCTCACACCACGATTGGTTTGAAGGACGCAGCCCTAAGTGCTGTCTCTTGGTCTACATCGATGATGCGACGGGACGTTTGATGAACCTACGCTTCAGTGATACCGAATCTGCCTTTGATTGCATGGTGGCCACACGGGAATACCTAAATCAACATGGCAAGCCTGTGGCTTTTTACAGCGATAAACACTCGATATTTCGAGTCAACCAAGAGCATCTCAAAAAAGTGGGATTAACCCAATTTGGTCGTATTCTTGATGAGTTCGGGATTGAACTGATTTGTGCGAACAGCTCTCAAGCCAAGGGACGTGTTGAGCGAGCGAATAAGACGCTACAAGACCGATTAATCAAGGAGATGCGTCTACAAGGCATCAATACCATTGAAGAAGCGAACGCATGGCTTCCCTACTTCATTGCCGATTTCAATCGACGTTTTGCCAAGCCTGCAATGTATCCGAAAAACATGCATCGAAAAGTGCGCGAAACCCCGCAGGAACTTGACGATATTTTCAGTTGGCAGGAAATACGTAAGCTCTCTAAATCACTGACATTTCAATATGACAAAGTGGTTTACCTCATTGAACCAACTGAAGAAAACAGCCGATTGGTTCACGAGCAAGTAAAAGTCTTAGACTATCCCAACGGAGACATTGCGATAGTGTATGGTCACAGAAAGTTGGAATTTAAAATCTTCGATAAGCTTGAACATGTTCAGCAAACCCAAATTGTAGACAACAAGCGATTAGGTCAAGTACTAAAGTTTGCTCAGCAGCAGCAAGAGGAATTCGAGCAACAACAGAAGCGAACCAGGAGCAAAAAGGCCCCTAAACGCAGAGCTCAACAAAGAGCGCTTCAGGAACAACTAAGGGCGATAAACCCAGTCCTCATCACACCAGAAACTTTCAAAGCCTCTAACAGTAAAACTTAACTCACCCACTCTATTTAACTCACAGAGGGACATTTCTACTTGGGGAAAAAAGAGGACATTTTAAAATGGGATTGACAAGAGCTGTAGGAGCAAAGTTAAAATGTCTCTTTTTTGGGTTCTGCAGCTAGCCTCATTCTTACGTGAACTTATTTAAGGGACATTGGGATGCTGGTAACTATGAGTGACAAAGACCTTTCACGTTACAAAGTGATCAATGATGTTTGTGAACATCGTTTACGCCGTGCAGATGCGGCAGAGATCCTCAACTTGAGTGAGCGCCAAGTAATAGCCATGAATGATCGCGAACTACAACGATTTTCTGTCATCCAAGATGTCTTGCACTGTAATCTTTCTCGTCAAGATGCGTCGCGAATTCTTGGTATTAGTTATCGGCAACTTTCCCGGCTGATAAAATCTTTTGTCAGGTTCGGTGCGGCTTCATTTCTATTGGGAACTTACCACCAGGATGTGCGTACGCTATTTGTTCGTAGAAAGTTCCCCGTTTTTAACTAGTGTGGCATGTGACAGTCGTTACAGCACCAATAACAACCATTTGACTGGGGATATTTCTTTTTTGCTTCAATGACTGCTTCAGCACAATTATCAAATAAGCCTAGATAAGTCTTAGATTGGATTTTATCAAAATGAGGACAGCCCGAGTTATGGACCTCATGATCACCATTATTATGGACTTCATGGTCGCTATTATCTTGAGCTATATCGTTTACGTAATATGCTAGTTTCATTGTCTAGCCCATCTTGTTAAGTGTGATATTCAAGATAAATATAGCTGAAAAACAATCTTCGGGTACGTTGGCCATTTAGACAATAAAAAAGCCGACCCCCATAGTTAAGGTTCGTCTTTATTTTTGTATAAATACATGGAGGAAAAGCTCCAAGCACCCTACTTCACTTGGTTTTGTAGGCTATAACGCAAAGCATCTTGAACGCCACCAGCTACCATAAAATTGAGTGTATCGCTTTAAAATGCCGTGCGTAGTGAATCTATAACGCTGGCTTAGCCCATCACACATTGGCTGATGTGTTTGTTGAAAGTGATCAGATCAAAAGATCCTTTAATCTCAAACAGCACTTTACCAACCTCGCTAAGGTAAAGCTCGATCTCACAATCGAGATCCAATGTGCCTGAAGTTTCTACAGAGAACGCGTTTACCTTGCTATACGGTAACGATGTATAGTCCACTTTTGAGCCGGTAATCCCCTGAACGTTCGCAGCAATAACTCGTTTATTGGTGAAAACCACTTGATCGCGAATACTTTTGAAAGCGGCGATGATTTCTTCGCCATCAATCAGAAACTTGTAGAAATCTTCTCTCACCTTCGACTCTTCAATCGGCTTTAGTTTAAACACCGATGAGTTTTCAAAATCGATCATGACTATCTCCTATTCAGGTATGCGTTTTAAAGCCATTTGCCCTCTTGTATTCATCTTTCCTGCCCATGTTTATGGTTTGGGGAAAACGAAATAGGCAAAGCCTCGCTTGATAAAAAGTAGGTCGCAAACAGAAGTATCTAAAATTGCTTTTCCATACGTAACAGCTTCCACGACTTGCCGTTAAAGTATCTGGTACCGGATTCAACCGTCAAAGTCTTAAAACCCAGAGATTCATAACACTTCCTAGCCGCCGTATTATGCTCAAATACCGCTAAACTGAGCATCTCTGCAGACAAGTCATTCCTTGCTTTATCAATCACTTGCGCCATCATCTTCTTTGCGAGTCCTTGACCACGAAACTCTTCGCTTATAAAAACTCGACAGATGCGATAATGATCTTCTGTTATCTTGTACAGTTCGATAAACCCTACATTGTCATTGTTCAGGGTGACAAGATAAGGATGCACTTCAGCTTGAGCGCAGTGTCGTTTGATCTGTGTTTGAGTCAATGGAAAAGAGTATGCTGGTCCGCCCCATAAGTAATTCAACTCATCGGTCTTAATCCATTCCACCAGCTGCTTAAAATGAGATTGTTTAAACTCGGTTAACTGCATACTTCTCCAGAAGATCCAAAGCGTTATCGTTAATCAACAGGAAGAATAATACAGCTTGCTAGTATTCGTCACAAACTTCTCGTTTATAAACCGTTTTAGACTCGACAAAACAGTCACGCATTTCATTTGGTGCTTTTTGATATTCAGACCCAACACTAAAAGCCGAACCCCATCGCTAAGGTTCGGCTTTAGTGTTGGCTTCATATTAGAGTAATTAATACGACTCTAATGTGTAAGCCAGTCGAGGCCAATCGACTTCGCTATGTTATGAGCAGTGAGCTCATTGTGTAAACCGTCATTTGTAGGGTTACGAAGCGCGTCGCAAGGTTTTACATTCGCTTGCATTGTTGCCGCGAACCTATGGAGCCAAGGTAAAATGATCCGGTGTTCTTAATTCGTTGTAATATGGAGTCGGATATACTTCTCGGGAAACTTGTATCTAAATCGCTTCCCAATTTTTAAATTGGATTTCACGTATCGGCATACGGTTTGATCGCCAGTTCCAGATACTCGCTTAATGGATGCTTTACTTCCCTTGTGCTCCATTTCTATCATTACATCGCAATAGCCCTGATAATCATCGAACTGCTTACTTACTTTTCGCTGAAGCTTATTTTTGATCTTTTTCGCAACTGGATTGGTTTGAGAATCATCTGCAAACGCTGGTGTATTAAAGAGTGATAAAGCCAATAAAGTGACAACGTATCGCATGAAAAACTCCATATAACTATCTGACAAATATGGAATTATGTTAGTTTCTTGCGTTTTAAATACAAAAATAGGACGCGATTTTGCGTCCCATTTAACATGCAGAAGTAATTGATATGTAGGCTAAGCGCGTTTTTTGCCTTTAGAGGTTTTAAAGCCTTGGTGAGGAAAGACATTGCGAATTCTTTGCTGGGTTTTCTTCGGTACGTCTTTAGAAAAGACCAATCGCATACCTGTGCGCTGGCTATAAACTTTCATTTCACCAGTAAACGGATTGTGTTCACTGATGTCTTCTAAGTTGTGTTTAAAAGAAGGCGGAATATGACCTTTCACTTTACTGATGTGCCCTTCGTCAAACGAAACCTTGAGTACCGGCCGGTCAACCGCAATCAGCCAAAAGATAACAACAGCAGCAATCAATATTACGTATAACATTTAATACTCCTTAACTGGATAACAGCTTACTCAAGTCTTCTTTAAGTGAACTAACCTTCTGACTTGCCTTTTCACTTCGTGATGCTTCGGAAAGTAGATATTCAATCGCATCAGATAATGTACAACCTAAATCATTTGCTCGGCTGGACAGCTTTTCCCAAACCCGGTAATCCAAATCGATGGACTTCTTCTTAGTATGAACTTGCTCAGCGTTGAAATGACGTTTGCGTTTTGCGCGTATTGCTTGTTTGAGCTTGTTCTCAAGTGCTTCTGACATGTGATTATCTATCCATGCCAGTACTTGTGTAGGTTCGTGCTCAAGGCCTCGTAACTCAGCGACTGCGGCATCTGCTTCACTGGAGTCAATGTGACGCGTTATCGCCTCTCCATCCTTCCATTTCTTAATCAGATAGTTCCACTTCCATCCACATTCCAAATTTTCAAGTTGCTGATATTTCATCCTTTCCGACCCGTAGCTTTCACCTAGTGACAGCGTAACCCAGTTATTCTAAATCAGCAAACAAATCTCTAAGAAGTATCGATGCTGATCACTCATTTGTCTAAGTCTTACTCAGGCTAAACATCTCTTTGACGTGATTGTAGAAATTGGGACTAGGGAGTTATTGGCAGTTTCGCTATAATGGCGCCAAATTAAATGATGATGAATTTTAATGAACCAACTTAACTGGCAAGACGTTACGCCTTCGTTCGATGAATACGAAGCATTATTGAAGTCCGCTTCGACATTACCAAACAAGACATTTGTTGATCTGCAACCTCGAATGTCAGCCACAATCTCTCGCTTCACTAAACTTGGTGGCCTTACCCGCATCCTGCTGATTAATTGCGTCGATAACTCTATATACCGTGGGTTTATCAGTAAGGCAGTCGAACATAACGCATCTTCGCCAGTGGTTACGACCGAATCGCTCGACGCGAAACACTTATTTGATCGTTACAGTCTCTCTGAAAATGGCGAAGTGACGTCAGAACAGGGACTCATTGCTCAAGCCCATGGCGGTTATCTCATGGTTCCTGCCAATTTGATTCTGGCAAACCCTGGTTACTGGCCAAGCATTAAGTCTGCAATTCAAAAACAACCTTTTACACCAATGAACATGAGCCCTACACGTATTGCAGCCTCTGCCGTGGCAACAAATAGCTATGACGTTAAGCTTATTGTTACTGGTGACAGAAGCCAGTTAGCGGAACTCGAATATGTTGATGAGGATTTCTCGTCTGGCCTTAGTATGTATACCGAGGTTGAGGAAGACATCCATTTGTCTCTGGACAATTTGTCTCCGTACTTGGGTTTTGTGAATTGGTTATGTACAGAATACAACCTACCAAGTTTAGATACAGACGCTTATAAAAGACTGATGCTCGCTGGCATGCGCGAAATGGAAGATCAGCATTATCTTCCTCTTGGTATCATGTGGCATTGTCAGCTTTTAACGCTGGCTAGCCAACACCGCGACGGTGAGAGGATTGATTTCAAAGCAATAGACCAGGCGATTGATGACAAATACTATCGCGAATCTTACCTGCCACAACGCGCTGTATACGATATTCTTGATGGTCAGGTGATCATCGAGACGACAGGTGAACAAGTTGGACAAATTAATGGTTTAACGGTCATTGATATGGCGGGTCACCCAGTTTCTTACGGTGAACCTGCGCGTATTTCCTGTGTAATTCACTTTGGTGACGGTGATGTCTCTGATGTAGAGCGTAAAGCTGAACTCGGCGGCAATTTACACGCGAAAGGTATGATGATCATGCAAGCGTTCCTGAGTTCTGCGCTAAACTTTGATGAGCCATTGCCCTACGCCGCTTCTATTGTGTTTGAACAGTCTTATAGTGAAGTTGATGGCGATAGTGCCTCCCTTGCTGAATTATGCTGTTTGGTGAGTGCGCTGTCTGAATGTCCAGTGGATCAGCAAATTGCGGTCACAGGCGCAGTCGACCAATTTGGTCGAGTTCAGGCCGTTGGTGGTTTGAATGAAAAAATCGAAGGCTTCTATCAGGTTTGTAAGCATCAGGGCTTTACTGGACATCAAGGTGTGATTCTGCCTAAGACTAACCTGAAGCATTTGGCCTTACATAAAAGTGTCATAGAAAGCATTCAAAATGGAGAGTTCAACATTTGGTCGGTATCGACTGTCGATGAAGCCATTCCTATCTTAATGGGTAAACCATTCCGCGGTGAAGACGACAGTATTATTGGAAAAATTGCTGAACGTATTGAAAATTTTGAAAGACATGAACATGCGGAAGGAATAGTGCAGCGTATCAAAAACTGGTTTGTTTAGAACTGATCGGAGTTGTTTAGCGTACACGTGTTCACTAAGATGCATCTGTCAAAAATTGGAGTGATTGATAATGCAAAACAAACGTGATTCTTATAATCGTGATGATCTTCTAGCTTCGAGCCAAGGTGAGCTTTTCGGCCCAGGTCGCCCACAACTACCTGCGCCAAACATGCTTATGATGGATCGTATTACCAAAATGTCAGAGACGGAAGGTGACTTTGGTAAGGGCTTAATTCTAGCGGAATTGGATATTACTCCAGATCTTTGGTTCTTTGATTGCCACTTCCCTGGCGACCCGGTAATGCCTGGTTGTCTTGGCTTAGACGCAATGTGGCAGCTTGTTGGTTTCTACCTTGGCTGGATTGGCGGTGAAGGCAAAGGCCGTGCTCTGGGTGTTGGTGAAGTGAAATTTACAGGTCAGATCCTGCCAACAGCGAAGAAAGTAACCTACGAAATCCACATGAAGCGCGTTGTAAACCGTAAGCTTGTTATGGGTCTGGCGGATGGCCGTGTATTAGTAGACGGTAAAGAAATCTACGTAGCGAAAGATCTGAAAGTTGGTTTGTTCCAGGACACTTCTAACTTCTAAGTACAGGTTTTCTGCAGTTTCATTAAAGGCTCCGGTTGGAGCCTTTTTTATTTCGCGAAACCTAATCCTGTAAATTTTCTCATGCGCTGAATGCAGAAAAGGCTCTTTAAAGAGCCCTTTCAAATCCTTCTAGTTGTATGTGGGAGTTATTATTTATAGAGACCAGAGTTCTTTTCGTCTCTGGCATCACGCCAACCACCTAACCAATACGACCGAGCATCAACTTGTTGATATGGGCAAGCCTCTTGGGACCTTCCATTCAACCCAGCTTTATAGCCTTGAGATTGAGCTCGTTCTAGGCGATCACGCTTTTGTCTCTTCATAGTTAATTCCTCATACAGATCCATTTTAAAAATTGCTTCTGTTTTTGTGAAACTTTAGTGGAGTTTTTATGACTCCAACTACAAGAATCGATCAACTTTGACATTTTCTCAAGACATAAAAAAAGCACAGACTCATTTCTGTGAATCTGTGCTTGAATTGAAAATTTTTAACTATTTTCTACGGAACCCAAATAAGCCTAGCATGGTCAAAGCTAACCAACCAAGCCCGGCACCTTCACGCGTTGCATTTTCTTCTTCGATGCTTCGAGAGACAATATCCTCCTGAGTTTGATCAGGGATTGGCAGGAGTTTCACCGCAACGATCTCTTCTGTCACGTCACAAGATGCGTTGTGCGCTGTAGAATTATAGCCGCCAGCACATTTCAATGCCGTGCCAGATACAACGCCAGCATCGTTAATGTCGGTTGCATCGATGATGCGGAACTCGTTGTTCGCTTCAGAGTATTCACCACCGTTAGTCAGTGCATCTAAAAGCCATGGCTGACCGCCAAATAGTGATTCAGCACGCTCGCTCGCTGTACCGTCTGCACTATATGGGTAAATGAAACCGCGCTTACGGCGTGGCTTACCATCATCCTCACGGGTAGAGTCCGTATCTATCTGACCAACAATTTCATTATAGGCGTTGATGCCACCCATTTTACCGCCAGCACCATTAAAGAAGATGCCAGAAGTTGGGTACACTGCGCTTAGAGAGTCAGAACGAACATCAGGTACGATAAACAAACGATTTGGGTATGCACCCGCTGTCGGGATACTGCGTTTTGCCTCACCGATACCGACAAAGTTTGCGTTAACCGCTGTCAGACGCGAGTTCGAGTGAATGGTATCACCGTCTTCTCGTTGACGTGCGCCACTTACCACTTTATTCGACCATGTAACGTTTTCAATTGACGTTTCAGACTCTAGCGTCCCCACAAACACGGTCGCGTTCATGTAGTTGTTGTCAGAATACGTATTGTAACCAACGCCATATACTGTCGTACCATCAACGATGAAGTCACGCATGCTACCTTGCGCTAGGCGGTTGTTATCGCTGGAAGTATTACTTGGCCATGATAGCTCAGATACGTTACCTGCCTGATCCCAGATTGCGGCTTTAGAGGTGTGGTGAGTACCATTATTGTTACTCGCTCTACGTGAAACGCTACCCGATGTGAACACACCGTCTGTTTTCCACGCATGGCTCTCGACAACTGTTGCCTGATCTTCTTCCGTAATGATGTTAGGAAGAACAGGAGCGACAACCGTGTTACGCGTGTCCAGCGTAGATGAATCATCTGCACTGATTACGCTTTGGTTACCAACTGCTTCACCGGTTGACGTTAAGCTATTGATAACGTTGTTGTACTCATTTACGTACGCCGCACTATCACCTTCGACAAATGCCAACGCATTAGAGGTAAAGTCTTTGTAGCGTTCGTTATCCCAAGGCACGACGTTTACCGCAGCCCATGTCTCACAGGTGTTGTAACCCAGGTTGTAATAACAGTAACTTTCAAAGTCATCGCGATCATCTACATAAGAAAATCGAGAGTCCATACCAAATGGCACTTCTTCTCGATAGCTAATACCGTCTACTGCCTGGCCAGCTGATAAAGGCGTTGTACGACTCTCAACGGCGAGCTTAAATTGATCTTGCGTACAGTTGGCTGTTGAATCAAAACACCCTAGAGCAAATGGAGAACTCGTAGATGCGTCCTCAACATCACCCTGCTGAATCGCAACACCATAAGCCGTTTCATAATCGACAACGTCACCATTTACCTCAGGTGAAACTTCGATAACTTGATACAATGCAGCGTTTGCACTCATTGATGAACCTACCATCATCGCGATGGCAGTTAGTTTGAATTTGTGACTACAATTCATTGAATTCTTAACTATCCTGTTGCATTGCTTCGAGTTCTTCCCATCTCTCGAATGCGATTTCCAACTCCTGCTCGAGAGCAGTAAGCTGTTCCAATACCGGTTGAGTTTGTTCTACAGATTTAGTGAAAAATTCCGGATCATTCACTTGTTCTTGCAACGTCTCAATATCCGACTCTAATTGTTCTAGTTTAGCTGGAAGAGCTTCTAGCTCTCTTTGCAGCTTATATGATAATTTCTTCGAGTTGTTCTTAGGCTGAGGTGTTTTGGGAGTTTCCTCAACCACTTTTTCTTTACTCGCTGCTTTTTCAGCCGACTGACGAGCGACCAATACCTGCTCACGTTGCTGTCTTGCATCGTGATAACCACCAACAAATTCTTCTATAACGCCATTTCCTTCGAAGATCCAACTTGTTGTCACCGTATTATCAACAAACTCACGGTCGTGGCTTACTAACAGTAGCGTACCCTGATAGTTGGCAAGCATTTCTTCTAAAAGTTCCAACGTTTCGATATCCAAATCGTTGGTTGGTTCATCAAGAATAAGTAAGTTGTTTGGTTTCAGCAAGATACGCGCTAATAATAGACGGTTTTTTTCGCCGCCGGAAAGTGCTTTAACTGGTGTTCTTGCTCGTTTTGGCGCAAATAAGAAATCTTGTAGGTAACTCAGAGCATGACGTTGGCGGCCACCAACCATCACTTCTTGCTTACCATCCGCCAAGTTATCAATCACCGTTTTTTCTGGGTCTAATATCTCACGGTACTGGTCGAAGTACGCAACTTCAAGCTTAGTACCACAATGTAGACGACCAGACTGTGCTTCTAACTGGCCTAAAAGTAACTTAAGTACCGTACTCTTACCGCAGCCGTTTGGACCAATTAGTGCGATTCGATCGCCGCGCATAATATTGAAGCTGAAGTTATCAACGATTTTTTTGCCTTCATAAGCAAAGGATACGTTTTCAGCTTCAAAGACGATTTTACCGGAGCGAGAGGCATCATCGATATTCAGGTTAACTTTGCCCTGCACATCGCGGCGGTCACGCCGCTCTTCACGGAGTTTCTTCAGTGCGCGCACACGGCCTTCATTACGAGTACGACGTGCTTTGATGCCCTGACGAATCCATACCTCTTCTTGAGCAAGTTTCTTGTCGAATTCTGCATTCTGCATTTCTTCAACACGAAGCATCTCTTCTTTTTCTGTCAGGTAGCCTTCGTAATTACCCGGAAATGAAGCAAGCTGACCTCGGTCGAGATCCACGATGCGTGTTGCCATCGACTTAATGAAAGCACGGTCGTGAGAAATAAAGATGATCGAACCTTTAAAGTCTTTCAGGAAGTTCTCTAGCCACTCGATAGTTGTCACATCAAGGTGGTTAGTTGGCTCATCAAGAAGCAGTACATCAGGATCACACACAAGCGCGCGAGCAAGTGCTGCTTTACGTTGCCAGCCTCCAGATAAATCCGTCAGCTTTGTTTCAGGACTCAGCTTCAGTGCGCCTAACACATTGTTAACGCGATCATCAAAGCGCCATGCATTGGAATGATCAAGTTGCTCCTGAACCTTAGATAAGCGATTAATGTTCTTTTCACTTGGGTCCTGAGCGACAAGATCAAGAAGATCGTGATAGATCTTCAACTGTTCACCGACTTCGGCTAAGCCACCCGATACGTATTCGTAAACGGTGCCTTCCTGGTTGCGTGGTGGATCTTGCTCTAAACGAGAGACGACGACGTCTTGAGTGATCTGGATTTTTCCGTCATCCAGTACAATGTCGCCAGCAAGCACTTTCATCAACGTGGACTTACCGGCACCATTTCGCCCTACTAAACACACTCGTTCGTTTTCTTGTAAGGCAAATTCTGCATGGTCGAGTAACGGATGATCGCCAAATGCCAACTGCGCATTATGAATGGTAAGTAATGCCATTATTTTCCAACCAATTTGTAAGTTGCTCTGAGTCAAACGGCCAGTTCAGCTCAGAATCTTGATATTTGAGTACGGGTATCGTGACACCGTAACGAGAAAATAGTTCATCATCGAACGCTATGTCGACGATATCAGTCTGTTCCGCCAGACCGACCTCAGTTATTAGAGAGAATGCCATCTCACAAAGATGGCAGCCCTCTGTGCTATACAATGTCAGCACATCAAAATCCTTTTTTACTCTGCGTGTGTAACCAACCAGCAGTTATGAATGTGTTTGTTACGAGCAAAATCCAGCGGTAGCGTTTGAGAAGAGATGTTTTGAGCCTTCAGACCTAATTCAGCTAATGCTTGTTCATCCATCTTGAAATGACGCTTGTTGTTTGAGAACACGAT
Organism: Vibrio sp. STUT-A11; assembly: GCF_026000435.1. Lineage (NCBI taxonomy): Bacteria > Pseudomonadati > Pseudomonadota > Gammaproteobacteria > Vibrionales > Vibrionaceae > Vibrio > Vibrio sp. STUT-A11. The sequence continues at coordinate 1,798,610 of NZ_AP026763.1, forward strand.
AGTGCCTTCATTTCTTAATAGTCGCTTGAGGTTTTTCATCAATTTAATGTGGTCACGCTGTACATCAAACGACGTTTCCATACGCTTAGAGTTTGAGAACGTCGGTGGATCAATAAAGATAAGATCGTACTCGCCTTTTGCATTTTCTAACCACTGCAGACAATCCGCTTGCTCATAGCGGTGCTGGCGCCCTACACAACCGTTAAGCTGCATATTGTCTTTCGCCCAGTTCAGGTAGGTGTTAGACATATCAACCGTCGTGGTTGAACGAGCACCACCAACGGCTGCGTGAACGGTAGCGCTACCTGTATAAGCAAACAGGTTTAAGAAATCTTTCCCTTTTGCCATTTCACCAATGCGACGACGAGTGATTTTATGATCAAGGAAAAGACCCGTATCAAGGTAGTCGTGAAGATTTACGATCAGCTTCACACCATACTCATGAACTTCCAGTGTTTCAGAGACTTGTCCCAGTTTCTGGTACTGATTGCGGCCTTTTTGCTTCTCACGAACTTTAAGTACGACTTTGTTCGCTTCCACACCCGTGACCTGAATGGTTGCACGGATGATGTCGGTTAAACGACGTTTGGCTTTTTCTTCTGGGATGTTCTTAGGTGCAGCGTACTCTTGAATAACGATTTGATCGCCATATACATCAATTGCAACGTTGTATTCAGGAAGATCGGCATCGTAGATTCGGTAGCAGTCTAGCTCTTCTTTACGAGCCCACTTACCAATCTTACCCATGTTCTTTTTCAGGCGGTTAGAGAAGTCAGGTGCGATTTGTACATTGGTATCTGCGCCTTTCACTTCATCAACACTGCGTTCTGCAATGCTGTAATTCTTCTGGTGACACTGTAACGCACCATTGTTTAACTTGAACTGTTTATCCGCACGCATGCGAAGACAGCTAAGCAATTCATCAGAGCTAGAAAAAATCGACGCTTTGCAGCCACCAAACTCAGACTTAAGTTGCCCACCAAATGCAGTGTATAGCGCAATCAAGCCAGGCTCTGTACCTAAACGCTCACCATATGGAGGGTTAGAAACAATAACGCCATGCTCAAATCCTGCTGGACGAGTGATGGTTGCCGCGTCACCTTGTGCAAATTCAATCAACTCTTCAACACCTGCTCTGCGAGCATTATCTTGAGCGACTTTCAATACTTTAGGGTCGTTATCAAAGCCGAAAAACTTTGCGTCAACTTTTTTGACACCACGGCGAGCCTGAACATTGGCCTCAGATTTAATCTCGGCCCACAGCTCAGGTTCGAAGTCTTCTAGTGACTCAAAGCCCCATTGCTTACGCTTCACACCAGGCGCCATATTGGCTGCCATCATCGCCGCTTCGATAAGTAGCGTGCCTGAACCACACATTGGGTCGAGTAAAGGCTGATGGCCATCCCAACCACAACGCATGATGATCGCAGAAGCTAATGTTTCACGCAGAGGGGCGCGGCCTGATTCCGGACGGTAGCCACGCTGATGAAGTCCACTACCCACCATATCCACACCAAGCAATGCTTTGTCTTTGTGCAAGCGAACATGAACACGGATATCCGGACGCTCTTTACTGATATTTGGACGAGGTAATCCTTTCTTTTCAAAGCAATCGACGATGCCATCTTTTACTTTCATCGCACCGTATTGGCTATTGCGGATTTCACGGTTTGTACCGTTAAAGTCGACAACGAAACGCTTTGAACTATGGAATTGGTTCACCCAGTTAATGGCCATTGTAGAAAGGTACAAGTCCATATCATCGTTACAGGTGAATTCAGATAAAACACGTACAAATCGAGACGCCAAACGGCTCCACAAACAACAGCGATAAACTTGTTCGTTTGTCGCTTTAAATTTTACGCCTGCCTGTACTGGTTTCGCATTTTCGATGCCTAGTTTAGTCAGTTCTTCAACAAGCAAATTTTCCATGCCATTTGAAGTTACCGCGAGATATTGATTCATAGTGTTCTTTCGCTGATAAAAAATGGCTTCAATTATACCTGACTTTACGATCAATGCCTCGTTTTTAAAGGTATTTTCCCTTCCGTTAGCACAAACACTCACCAGTTAGCTGATCTAAAAGTTACTACATTTTGCACTTCAATCAACTTTCATCTCGTTTTCCTTTTAACCATTAAACGGTTTCTACTGCGATAGTGAATACTTATTTACCATTAAATTGGACTATACCAGTATGGGTTTATAGTTGTTATAAAATTACATTCTGTTGATATAGGGGAATAAATGGGTAAATATTAAGCACCAAGTTGCCTAACATTAGAAAAAGCTAAGTTAAAAAAAGTGGAATAAAAGTGACCTACCTCATGATTAAGTGCACGAAAAATGTACAGTTACAGAGGCATTTATGTGGAAAAAGTGAAGTGTGAAGATAAAAAAATCGACCTGAAGCGGTCGATTAAGGCAAACAAAGGAACGAAATAAAGAAATTAAATCGGTTATCCAACCATGGCCATTGGAGCCATCACAAATAGGTGGCTTGCACATGCCATACGGTCATGCATCACTTTAATCGGTTGACCAAATGGTAGGGATTTGTTTCCATCAAGAACAAACTCATCTTGTCCTACATAAAGGCACAAGCTAGACGTTTCTCCTGGCTCAAGTACAATGAAGACACCTTCAGAGTATTGGTTAGTAAGGAAGACCATATCCCCTTCTTCTGGTTCATATCCAGAAGACTGAGCATCGAAAAACCAACTTTTAGGTTGTACTGGCTTATGGAAGCGTTTAGCAGCTACGCAGTATAGGGTTAGTTCTGCTTGACGGTATTCACTGATATCGAGACAGCGAATACGTTCATTAAAGGTCTGAAACGCACTAGCATCATCGACAGTAAATTCGTTGTTTGAGAAGGCGCAGTTGACTAACAGCTTTCGGGTTAGATTGGTTTGGAAAATCATTTCCTCCCCTAAATCCAGCATTAAACAAGCTTTATGCTCGTCATAATACCAATTCCATTTGTCGCTGGGTTTAAGCATTGTTCCGTTCTCTCTTGACTAGTTAAATCAGTGGTAAAGAGGTAAGACGCTTAATTACCTACTCATGATTTTTTAAATTTTACAAATGAACGAATAAAAAAAAAGAGGAAACAAGGTCCTCTTTTTTTGTAATAACTAATGTAAACTCAGCGAGTTGTTAAAATATTTTAAAGATTTTTAACAATATCGCATACTAAACCTGGACCGTGATAAATAAAACCTGTATAGACTTGGACCAACTTTGCTCCGGCCATCATCTTCTCTTTTGCCGCAACATAAGAATCAATACCGCCTACACCAATGATCGGCAGTTTGTCGCCAAGCGCTTCATGAAGTTTACGAACCACTTCGGTAGAACGAGACTGTACCGGACGACCACTTAACCCACCCGCTTCATTCGCGTGTTTCATACCTTCAACAACGGTTCGATCCAACGTGGTGTTGGTTGCGATTACGCCATCAATGTTGTTCTTAATCAGAGACTCACAAATCTGAACGATTTCATCATCACTCAAGTCAGGTGCGATCTTCAGTGCCAGCGGCACGTATTTATCGTGTTTTTCTGCTAGCTCAGATTGTTTTGCTTTCAATTCAGCAAGCAACTCATCCAATGCCTCGCCGTATTGAAGCGAACGTAATCCTGGCGTGTTTGGAGAAGAAATATTCACCGCAATGTAACCTGCGTATTCGTATACTTTTTCCATACAAATCAGGTAGTCTTCTGCCCCTTTCTCAATCGGCGTATCTTTGTTTTTGCCGATATTGATACCAAGTACACAGTCGAACTTCGCTTTCTTCACATTCTCAACCAAGTGATCAACACCTAGGTTGTTAAAGCCCATACGGTTGATGATGCCCTCTGCTTCCACTAGACGGAACAGACGTGGTTTATCATTGCCAGGTTGCGGACGTGGTGTTACGGTACCGACTTCAACGAAACCAAAACCCATCGCATCAAACGCTTCGATACATTCGCCGTTTTTGTCTAAACCAGCAGCAAGACCGACAGGGTTACGGAACGTTAGCCCCATGCACTCTACTGGACGATTTGGTAATTGTTGACGATAGAAAAGATCGAGAGGTGTGCCGTTAAAGCGTTGGAAATTCTTAATTGCAAGATCATGTGCCTTTTCGGCATCAAGTTGGAAAAAGCCAGTTCTGGCTAGACGGTAAAGCATTGTGCCTCCGAAAGAAAAAAGCCCCGTGTAAACGGGTCAATATTATTTACTGTTTTTAATCGTAATTCAATGAAAATGAACGAATTAAGTAAAATCATATTTCTCATAATTAATTATCTATTAAAAACAGTTGGTTACAATGAATAATCGATCGCAAAATTCATAATCATTTATAAAAAAGCAATCGATTTCAGTACATATAAAGTTAAATTCATGGTGACAGCGTAACTTAAATTTCGCTAAGGCCTGGTAATCAGGTACAAAAAAGCCCCGTATCTCTACGAGGCTTTGACTAAAACGCTAACTCTCCTACTCGCTTGGTGAGCAGTTTAAGTTAAGCAATACCAACTCACGCAGTGCAACCGAGAATTTCGCGAACTCATGGACTGAGCCAACTTTAAACTCGTTTAGGATACTTTCCCAACGTTGCAGTGACGGCTCATTGGATTCCATCCAGTTATCAAGCGCTTCCATCACATCAAACTCTTCTGACGCGCAGTTGCAATTTAGTACCTGAGCGGTTAGCTGACGTTGCTGCCAATCTAAGTCTTCACGGAACGCTGCTCGAGCCAACGCTTGCCAGTTGTTGTCTACAGCTTGGTTATTGATTTGCTTCAAGAACCAGTGCAGAGACAGACGGTCACCTAAGTTGAAGTACAACTTAGATGCTTGCTCAACCGTTTTGCCTGTTTCACTTGCCACTGCTGAAATATCCAGTGCAGATTGCAGACTTGATAAGCGCGCGACTTGATGAGCCAGTTTCTCTTCAACCCCTCTTTCCATCCAAACTTGTGCGAGTTCGTTGTGCTCTTCAACTTCTGACTCAACAAGCATGCTATCTAGCGTTTCGCTGATAACGTTCACATCTTGTTTGTAAAGATTGATCAATTCACCCACAGTGTATTTGCCGCTACGATTACGCAGTAGCCAACGAGCAATTCGGCGTAGAGCACGACGAACATAGAACATGATTTCGTATTGTGCTTGCGCTGTCGCTACGTTATCCAGCTCACGAGTCTGTTTTAGAATCGATTCTAGTTCGAAGATTTCACGTGCTGCACTGTAAGCATTTGCGATATCAACAACACTTGCCCCCGTCTCTTCTTGCAAGCGAGTGACGAAGTTACAGCCCATCTCGTTAACCATTTGGTTCGCCAGCGCTGTCGCGATAATTTCTGCACGTAGCGGGTGGTTAACCATTTGATGTTTATAGTTACGGCGTAACTCACTTGGGAAATACGCAACGAGCTGTTTCGCATGGAACTCATCATTGGCGATTTCGTCAGAAACAAGCTGCTGCTTCAATACCATCTTGCCGTAAGCAACCAGAACAGAAAGCTCTGGACGTGTCAGACCCAAGCCCTGCTTTTCACGCTCTAGAAGCGTTTCATCATCAGGGATGTATTCCAGTGCACGATCCAAGAACCCTGCTTTCTCCATAGTATGGATGAAGCGAATCTGTTCTTTAACGATACCGACGCCCTGCTGCTCAGTAACAGAGATTGACTCTGATTGACAGTAAGCATCATCAAGAACGATTTCACCGACTTCATCTTCCATCGACTCTAGGATTTGGTTACGTTGTTTAACAGTCAGATCACCATTTGAAACCAAACCATTGAGAAAGATCTTGATGTTTACTTCGTTATCCGAACAGTCAACACCACCTACGTTATCAACGAAGTCGGTGTTCACGCGGCCGCCGTTAAGTGCGTATTCGATACGACCTTGCTGAGTCATACCCAAGTTACCGCCTTCACCGACAACCTTCGCTCTCAGATCACGACCGTCGATACGTAGCATGTCGTTTGCACGGTCGCCAACGTCAGTGTGCGTCTCGTTAGAAGCTTTAACGTACGTACCAATACCACCATTCCATAGAAGATCCACTTTCATTTTCAGGATCATCTTAATCAGATCGTTTGGCGCCAGAGAAGCTTTCTTAGTACCCAACATTTTCTGAATTTCAGGTGTTAACTGGATCGATTTCGCACGGCGAGAGAAGATGCCACCACCTTCGGAGATCAACTCTTTGTTGTAATCTTCCCAGCTTGATCTTGGCAGATTAAATAAGCGGTTACGCTCTTCCCAGCTTGACGCTGAATCTGGATTTGGATCAATGAAGATGTGCATGTGGTTAAATGCAGCTTGTAGACGAATGTGCTTAGAAAGCAGCATCCCGTTACCAAACACGTCCCCTGCCATGTCACCAACACCGATAGCAGTAAAGTCCGTGGTTTGACAGTCAATGCCCATTTCACGGAAGTGACGTTTCACTGACTCCCAACCACCTTTCGCTGTGATACCCATTGCTTTGTGGTCGTAACCGTTCGAGCCACCAGATGCGAATGCATCACCCAGCCAGAAGTTGTATTCCTCAGAGACTGAGTTCGCTAAGTCTGAGAATGTTGCAGTACCTTTATCTGCAGCAACAACCAAATATGGGTCGTCTTCATCGTGACGTACAACATTTTGCGGATGAGCGACTTCGCCTTCAATGATGTTGTCTGAGACATCAAGCAACGCGCGGATAAAGCGTTTGTAACAACGTTGACCTTCCGTGAAGATCTCATCACGTGTAGTAAGAGATGGTTGACGTTTACAAACAAAGCCACCTTTCGCTCCAACAGGAACGATAACCGTGTTCTTAACTTGTTGTGCTTTAACCAGGCCAAGAATCTCTGTACGGAAATCTTCTTGGCGATCAGACCAACGCAAACCACCACGTGCTACTTTACCACCACGCAAGTGAACACCTTCGATATCCGGTGCGTAAACGAAGATCTCAAATGCCGGTACCGGTTGTGGAATCTCTGGGATTTGACTCGGCTTCATCTTCAATGACAACCAAGGCTTAGGCAGTTTGTTCTCGTCAGTTTGGTAGTAGTTGGTACGTAGCGTCGCCATGATCATTTCCATGTAACGACGAATGATACGATCATCATCCAAGCTTTCTACACGATCCAATTGCTCAGTCAGTTTCTTGATAAGATCATTCTGACCTTTCTCGCTACCTTTGTGCTTAGGATCGAAACGCTTGGTAAACAGCTTAACTAGACCTGTTGCTAGGTCTGGGTAGTGGCTTAGCGTATCTTCAATGTATTGTTGACTGAATGGGAAACCAACTTGACGCATGTAGCGCGCGTAAGCACGAAGAATTGAGATTTCACGGCCAGTCAGTGAAGCACCTAAAACAAGACGGTTAAAGCCATCACTCTCTAAGTTACCAGACCAAATCGCTGCAAATGCTTGTTGGAAACGATCTCGCGCTTCACGAAGATCTACCGTTTTCTCGCTCTTATGCAGCATTGAGAAATCAAGGATCCAGAATGTCTGACCGTTGGTTTTCTCGATCTCATACGGAGATTCACCGATCACGCGTAGACCCAAGTTTTCTAACATTGGCATTACGTCAGAAAGATGGATCGGCTCGTCTCGGTGGTAAAGTTTCAAACGTACTGCTTTTGAATCTGCCGCTTCTTCTTGAGGACGGTAGAACAACATTCCCAGTTTGTTGTCATCGCTTAATGCTTCCAAGCGTTCAATATCTGCCACTGCAGAGCTAGGCATCATGTCTTCTTTGTATGAACGCGGGAATGAACTCATGTACTCTTTTGAAAGTGGAAGACCTTTGCTTTCACCAAAGTTAGCGATGATGGATTCTTTAAGTCTGTCGTCCCAAGAGGTGGAAACTTCCATTAGGTTTTGCTCGATCTTTTTCACGTCTACATCAATGTTGTTATTGTCTACACGAACAATGTAATGCGTTCTGGCCAAAGGACTTTCTGAGAAGTAAGTGGTGAATTCAACTTCTTGCTCACAGCCAAAGTATTGTTGGAATATACGTTGAGTCTGGCGACGCAATTCTGTGTTGTAACGGTCTTTTGTTACGTAGACCATGCAGCTAAAGAAGCGGCCAAACGGGTCTTTACGTACAAACAGACGAATCAAGTCGCGATCTTGCATTTGCACCACGCCCATGCCGACTTCCAGCAACTCTTCTTCGTTTGCTTGAAGCAGCTCATCACGTGGGTAGTTTTCTAAAATATTGTGCAGTGCTTTGTATGAGTATGATCCGTGACGGTAACCACTTGCAGTTAGGATACGATCCACTTTTTCACGAATCAGTGGAATGCTTTGAACCGCTTGGTTGTATACCGCCGACGTGTAAAGGCCAGTGAAGCGGTGCTCACCGATCACTTTGCCATTTTCATCAAACTTCTTGATGCCAATATAGTCAGTGTAAGCAGGACGGTGAATACGACATGGTTTATTGCCTTTTGTCATGATCAGCGCGTATGGCTTTTTCGCTTCTAGTCTTGCTGAATCAGACAGTTCGGACAGTTTCACGCTGCGAACTCGCTTGTCGTCCGCAAACAGACCCAAGCCTTTCTCTTTTACAGGATTTAGTTCTGTATCACCATTGTTTTCAACAAGGTCATATTCTTTGTAACCCATGAAGGTGAAGTTGTGCTCACCTAACCAACGCAAAAATGCAATAGTTTCATCCATACGATCCTTTTGGATCGTTACTCGTTCTTTATTCTGTTCAAGTTGATCAGTAACGACTTTCAGCTTGTCGACCATCTTTTTCCAGTCGCTTACGACAAGGCGCGTATCAGAAAGGATGTCTAATAGCTCAGCTTTAAGAGCCAGCATCTCTTCTTTACTGGTAAGACGGTCAACTTCGATATGGAACAAAGACTGAAGAACACCACCTTCACCGTTTACATCGATAATGTGGCCCTTCTCATCTCGTTGAAGTTGAGTTGGATTGTTCAACATAAGATGAGACACCAAATCTAGACGAGCTAAGGCCATCTTGATTGAGTCCACTAAGAACGGGCTATCTGGAACAACAATTTCTACGATTGTGTGAGTCGATTGCCAACCTTGACGACTGACGGTCGGGTTGAAGACTTGTACAGAAACATCTTCAGGTTTTTTTTCGTTGATATGGTGCCAAAGGCTGATTACGGCACCATAGAGATCGGATTCATTTCGCTGGACCAGGTCATCATCGGAAATATTACTAAATAAGTGTTGAGCAAGTTTAGTTACAAGCGTCTGGTGAGAAAGCTCGAGTTTGTCTTGAATCAGTTGGTACACTTTTTCAAGCAGAACCGGCACTACATTTTCACGCGCGGTCATATTCACACTCCACAGAATAATTGTTGTTTTGTAGGGGGACTTAGCAACAGGAAAACTTCCGGAAACTAAGCATTGGTAATGCATACGATCCATTGTAAAAGGATAATTACAAATGTTTAACAACTATTAGCAGTGATATGAGGTGAAATGTCTGATTCTGTGACTAAGATTCCTATTTAAACATCTAGAAATACCTTTCTTCACAGAGTTTCCAACTTGATAAACTTATTATTTTGGTCAGTTGTTAGTCTAAACTGCCCTCTAACCCCGAGTTGGCTAAGAAATGGTCGAAATTTAGCTGCAGGTAACTGAAGTCTTAAACCGTGATGTGTCACAACCTGGATAGCGTTTGAAACACCAGAGTAATGGGAAACAAATGTTTGATATGGAATGTTGAGAGAAAAATAATAATGCTTCATGGAAAATAAAATGTCATAGAACAAGGACAAGTGTCAATCGCTTAACAATATATCTACGTCATTCCGAGGAGCCACGGCGACATCAGGAATCTAGTATCAGCGAGCTTCAGTTCACAACAGCAAATCACCACATCAGTGCACTGGGAAAGTAGATCCTGAATCACGCTCCTTCGTCGCTGTTCAGGATGACGGGAAACTTGGACATGGCGTTCGCTGTTAAACAAATGGCATTCACGAAAAAGGGCGGCCGTTGAGACCACCCTATTCGTTTGTCGACTATTCGTCTAGCGCCTTAGTGACTTTTTCAAACAAGTCTTTGGCAAGATTATCCATCGCTTTAAGCTTTTCAAGTTCTGCACGAATCAACGCTTGGCGACTTTCATCGTATTTACGGAACTTAAGTAACGGATCAATCAGACGAGATGCCACTTGCGGGTTGGTGTCATTCAACTGACGCAGAATCTCACCCGCAAACAGATAACCTGAACCTGACTTATGGTGAAAATGCACCGGGTTTGCACTCAAGAACGAACCGATCAAGCTACGAATACGGTTCGGGTTTTTCAAACTGAATGCTTCGTGTGACATGGTTGCTTTCACTTTCTCAAGCGCATCTTCAGCTGGATTGCAACCTTGCAGTACAAACCACTTGTCCATAACCAGACCATCGTGTTTCCACTTGTCGCTATAATCCGCCATGAGTGCTTCACGGCATTCAAGCTGTGCAGTATTCGCGGCCGTCATCGCAGCAATCGAATCTGTCATGTTGTTTGCAGATTCATACTGCGCCAGAACAAGTTGGTTGCCCTTCTCAGTATGCGCCAGGAACTGAAGACACTGATTACGTAACGCACGTTTACCAATAGCATCGTGATCGATTGAGTACTCTGTTTGCTTTAACGTATGGTAAGTCGCACTCAGCTCATCTTCTAACTCTTTAGAAAGTGACAGTGTCATACTATTCAATACGGTATCAACCGCATCGATATCAATCTGTTGATACCAACCAGTGATTTCATTAATCGAAGGTAGAGACAGCACGTGCGCGATGAATGCCGGCTCAAGGTTCGCATCAAGCAGCACGCCACGGAACGCGTCAAGCAGCTCTTGAGAAAGTTTTACTTCCTCACCTTCTTGAACGTTAGTCACATTTTGACGGATGTATTTCGCCAGCAACATTTGGCTTGCATCCCAGCGAGCAAAATCGTTCGTCGCATGTTTCATCAGGAAGATGAGTTCTTCGTCGCTGTAATCGTATTCCAGTTTTACTGGTGCGGAGAACTCGCGTAGTAATGATGGCACTGGTTTAACAGCGACATTTTCAAACACGAAAGTTTGTTTGTCTTGTTTGATGTCCAAAACATTGTGAACAGGTTCTCCATTGATAATTAATGGAATTACCTGACCTTTGTCGTCGTACAGTTCAATATCAAATGGAATATGCAGCGCTTGTTTTTCCGCTTGATCAGGTGTTGCCTCAGTAAACTGCTCAACAGTTAAGGCATAAGTTTTTGCTTCTGCGTTGTACTCGCTGTTCACCCGCAATGTTGGCGTACCCGACTGGCTGTACCATAGGCGGAATTGTTGTAGGTCGACGCCTGTTGCGTCTTCCATCGCCGATACAAAATCTTCACATGTTGCGGCTGTGCCATCATGACGCTCAAAGTAAAGCTTCATGCCTTTTTGGAAACCTTCCTCGCCTAGCAATGTGTGATACATGCGAATGACTTCACTGCCTTTCTCATAAACAGTGAGCGTGTAAAAGTTATTCATCTCGATAACTTTATCTGGACGAATTGGGTGTGACATTGGGCTTGAATCTTCAGCAAACTGAGGACCACGAATAATACGAACATTATCGATACGGTTAACCGCACGAGAGCCAAGATCAGACGAAAATTCTTGATCACGGAAAACCGTTAAGCCTTCTTTGAGACTGAGCTGGAACCAATCGCGACAAGTCACGCGGTTACCGGTCCAGTTATGGAAGTACTCGTGACCAATCACAGCTTCAATACCCAGATAATCGCGGTCTGTCGCCGTTTGGTCATTGGCTAGAACGAACTTCGAGTTAAAGACGTTCAGACCTTTGTTTTCCATCGCGCCCATATTGAAGAAATCAACGGCCACGATCATGTAGATATCAAGATCATACTCAAGGCCAAAGCGTTCTTCGTCCCACTTCATGGAATTGATCAGTGACGTCATTGCATGCGGAGCACGGTCAAGGTTTCCTTTATCAACAAAGATCTCTAACTCGACATTGCGACCAGACATTGTGGTGTACTTATCGCGTAGCACATCAAAATCACCAGCGACCAGTGCAAACAAGTACGCTGGTTTTGGATGCGGGTCTTGCCATTGAACCCAATGACGACCGTTTTCCGCTTTGCCTTGTGCAATACGGTTACCGTTGCTGAGCAAGTAAGGGTATGTCCCTTTATCGGCAATCACTTTCGTCGTGTATTTTGCCAATACGTCTGGACGATCCAGGTAGTACGTGATACGACGGAAACCTTCGGCTTCACACTGAGTACAGAAAGCACCACCAGATTTGTATAAACCTTCAAGTGCCGTATTCGCTTCAGGATCAATCTTAGTAATGATCTCAAGTTCAAATTCAGCTGGTAGATCAGAAAGAACCAGAGATGCTTCTTTCACTTCATGATGAGCCCAGTCTTCGCCATTCACTTTGACAGAGCGAAGCTCCAACCCCTCACCATCTAACTCTAACGTTGTGAGCTTACCTTTTTGAATGACTGTTGATACCGCGGTAACGATCGTGTCGTTATCAAATAGATCAAACGTGAGATCAATGTCGGTAATGGTATGAGATGGCGCTTGATAATCTTTGCGATATTTAGCTTGGGGAGCTTGGGACATGTCCATAAATCCTTGTCTGTCGAAGAATAAAAAACCACTTCTTTGAGGACTAAAATGTCGAAGTGGTATCACTATATAAGCTATTAGTAGTGCTTGTGGTATCAAAACACAAGCCTTTACGCTAAAAAATAGAGCTAATAGTGTACTAGCTCTACTTTCTGGTTAACATATGTACAACATAACTTGTATTCACGAGGGTTACTACACGGTTAACATTTATCGATGATTATTATTGTGTCACCCTATTTAAAACCGCGTACATATCACCATTTGAATCTTCTATCGTCAATTCGTTTTTGTTGAGCTTATATGTTGTTCCGTGCTCGCCATTTTCATACAAAAGAACGAGATACTCATCTTCAGTATAAAATACGCCTTGTTTTATTGACTCTTTGCCTGCCTCATTAGAAACGCGGAACAAAAATACGAAGTCAGGCTGAAGTATTAAATCCATGTGGTTGATATTACTCGCGGCAAGGCCATCACCAGACACATGAGAGCTAGACCAAATTCCAGCAAGTGCATTTGAGAGTCCTTTGGTGAAGGTGACGCCATTGAGGTCAAGCGTGTTGTGGTTATTCTGGTACGCATATATTTGAGGCTCGTCCGTATTCAGGCCAAGCACAATCGTTTCTTCGTTGACATTGTACAATCCCTCCCAGTGATCAACGGAATAGTCCTTTTTCTGTATATCGATGGAAAACATATAGTCAGAGCCCAAAGACAATTTGATGGCACGAAAATTTTCTGCCGAATCTCCTGGGTTCTGATTCAGCAAGTACCAATCCCCGATCAAGAACGGGGTGTCAAAGTGACTTAATTCTTCTTCACGAGTGTTGTCTGCGCTAAACACACTAAAACAAAAAAAACTAAGTAAAATAAAGAACCATTTCATACCGGCATCCTTATCGTTTTCTTTTAGCTTAGGCTTTAGTCACCTGTTTCGCGAAATATTTGAACTTCATCACGTAAATTGTTGGTACAAAAAAAGCGAATATTTATCTCAATATGGCTTGAAATTAGCGATAAAAAGACATAAAAAAAGAGCGAGTCACAAGGACTCGCTCTTATTGTATTGAATTTTTAGTCGTTATGACTGATTGGTTGCTTTTAACATATCAATCATAATTGAGACAGATTCATCGAGATAAACATCAGGAGCTTCGTAGTCTTTAGGCACATCCTCTAATGATTTAAATGCCTTTTTACCCAATGATGCCTGGCGTTCATTAATGCGTTTCAGGCGAAGCTTGTCTTCCGAGTCTTGTTCATCTTTACGCACTTTTTCATTAAGCGACAGGAAGTTATTGTCTTTTTCCTGACGATACTTCTCTATATCTTCTTTGATGAAGCGGAATTCCATTTCATCTGCGATACGCTTGTTGTGCAACTTAGCCAAACTATCTACTAATGTATCCTTACTCGGGTACATTGTGTAATTTGCCTTATCGATGCTATCCCATGGTAATGCGTTCTCTTCAACACTTTCACCAGTTTCGGACGCTTCAATTGGCGTTGGATAAGCGATATCCGGCGCTACCCCACGATTCTGGGTACTACCACCATCAATGCGGTAGAACTTCTGGATGGTGTATTGAACATATCCTAGTTCTTTATCAAAAAGATCGTAAATATGGTTCAACGAGCGGTGCTGCTGAACAGTGCCCTTACCAAAGGAGTTCTCACCAAGAATGATCGCACGATTATAATCTTGCAACGCTGCTGCAAAGATCTCGGAAGCGGATGCACTGTAACGGTTGATTAAAACCGTTAACGGGCCATCGTAACTGATTTGTCCATCGGTATCCGCATTGACTTTAATTCGACCGTAACTATCACGAACCTGGACAACCGGACCTTCTTTGATGAATAGTCCCGTTAGTGCCGTGGCTTCTGTTAAAGCACCGCCACCGTTGTTACGTAAGTCGACGATCACACCGTCAACATTCTTAGTTTTAAACTCTGCCAACAGTTTGTCAGTATCTTTTGACAACCCGACATAAAAGCTCGGCACTTCCAAAACGCCAATTTTCTTGCCGTCTTTCTCGATGACTTCTGACTTAACAGCTCGGTCTTCCAAACGAACTTTGTCACGAACAATGGTGACAATGTGACTTTTTGCTCCAGCACCCTCTGGTAAGATCTGGAGGTTAACCTTGGTTCCTTTCGGGCCTTTGATTAACTGCACCACATCGTCTAAACGCCAGCCAATAATGTCGACAATTTCTTCGCCATCTTGACCCACACCTATTATTCTATCACCTTCACCAAGCTGCTTACTTTTTGAAGCTGGCCCACCAACAACGAGCGAACGAATAACCGTGTAATCATCCGTCATTTGGAGAACAGCACCGATACCTTCCAAAGATAGGTTCATTTCTGACTGGAACTGTTCCGCGTTACGAGGAGAAAGGTAGCTGGTATGCGGATCAACTTGTCGTGAGAAGGCATTCATATAGAGCTGAAATGCGTCTTCGTTATTGGTTTGAGTAATTCGCTTCATCGCATTGTTATAACGCTTCTCTAAAACTTCTTTGATTTCTGGCCACTCTTTGCCAGTCAATTTCAGATTGAGCGCGTCATACTTAACACGTTTTCGCCATAACTCATTAATTTCCGACTCATTTTTTGGCCATGCTGCTTCTGAACGATCAAGTTCGAGCTCGTCGTCGTTATCAAATTTGATTTCTTTGTCTAGCAAGGTCAACGCGTAAGCAAAACGTTCAAAACGTTTTTGCATAGACAGATTATAAACATCGAATGCGATCTGATTGTTGCCAGCTTTGAGCTGATCATCCAGTTCAACAGACCAATTTTTGAAGGCGTCTATATCTGCTTGAGTGAAAATATTTCTATTGTAATCAAGCAACTCTATGTAGCGTTCAAAAATCGCTTTAGAGAAATCATCGTCGAGACTGAAATGCTTGTAATGTGAGCGGGTGAATCGAGAGGTGACTCGTTTGCTGGCCGTTTCGTGCTGAACTTCAGGAGTAAGCACCGGCAAGTCATCTTTGTGTAGTTTGGCTTCTAGAGCCTGAGCTGATGCTGCTAGCAATAAGCTAGCAGCGATCAGGGTCACTTTTGAACGGCAATTCATGCGTAGGAGTATCTCCCTTATGCGCGCAAGTGCTCCGCTTTCACAACCATTTGTAGGCCGTTAGCAAGTTGAACACGTACATCATCCTTATTGATTTCAACAATGGTCGCTGCCATGTTTCCTTTACCCATGTTCACGTTAACTGCATTGCCTACTGTGATTTCGTCAGCATTGAGCGCGCGTGTTTCTACAGGCTGAGTTGGTTTTTGTGCTTTCGGTTTATTAGTACGACGAGGCTGTTGAGGCTTTTTAGCCGCTGGTTTTGCTTTCGCCTTACCCTCTTCACGAGCTTTCTGTGCTTGTTCTTTACGACGAGCTTGAACTTTCGCTTTGCTTTCTGCAAGTGTTGCTTTAGCGTGTTCTACGTGTTCTTCTTCTAGCTCACCACATGGGTTGCCATCCAGATCAACACGTACCGCACCTGGTTTTACACCATGTAGGTAACGCCATGAAGATGTGTACTGTCTTAACGCTGCACGAAGCTGAGTTTTGCTTACTTTTTCGTCTTCATTTAGACGTTCCGCAAGATCTTGAAAAATACCAATTTTCAGAGGTTTTGCTTCACCTTCTAAAGTAAAGCACTTAGGGAAACATTCAGCAATATATGCGATAACTTCTTTGCTGTTTTTTAACTTTTCAGTCATGAGGGTTCCTGGTTTGAGCGGATTTCCGCAGAGCATTAAGAAAAAATATTCTCGTATTATAGTGAGATGCCAACGAAAAACCACACTCGTGGACGAAATTATGCGTTGTTCGCGTGTGAATTAAGCAGCTTTTCTACTTCAGACATAAAATGAGTAAGCCCTGCTTCATCTGTTTCATTGAATCGACCAATACTTGGGCTATCAATATCTAACACTCCGGCGACTTTTCCATTAATAGTAAACGGAATCACAATTTCAGAATTACTTGCCGCATCACAAGCAATATGGCCTTCAAACGCGTGAACGTCGTATACTCTTTGGGTAGTGTTAGTTTTTGCTGCGGTACCACAGACACCTCGCCCCATTGGGATGCGAACACAAGCTGGCTTCCCCTGGAACGGACCCAAAACCAGTTCGTCGCCTTTAGTCAGGTAAAAGCCTGCCCAGTTGAGGTCTTCTAGTTCCATGAATAGAAGCGAGCTCAGGTTTGCCAAGTTGGCAATAAAGTCTGGCTCTGACTCAATAAGTGCAGCTGCTTGCTTGGTTAGTCTTTGATACTGTTCTATGTTCATATTAACTTCCTAATTATTAATAACACTTCCATTCTTAAGGGATAGCGCTAAAATGCTGACCTACTTTATAATAGGACGTATTCTCAATAACGATGATTCAGAAAGATGACACTATTAGCCGTTCTTGGTTGATAACACAAGTAAAAAAGCACAAGTCCAAGCTAATTTTAGCGAACTTAATTGCTGTTTTAGCAACCTTGATTAGTGTTCCAATTCCTCTTCTTATGCCTTTAATGGTGGATGAAGTCTTATTGGATCAACCGGCCTCTGGCCTAGCTGCTATGAATACCGTGCTTCCGGAAGCGTGGCACACACCTATCGGCTATATTTTCTTTACGCTTTTTTTGGTCGTGCTCATGCGCGCCGCCAGCCAGGCGCTCAACATCGTTCAAAGTCGTCAATTCACGCTGGTATCAAAGACAATTACCTTCGAAATGCGCAGCAAGATGATCGACAAGCTAGGCCGAATCAGTATTCGTCAATACGAGACGAAAGGCAGTGGCGGTATCAACGCTCACTTGATCACTGATATTGAAACCATTGACCAGTTCATTGGCTCTACTCTGGCGAAATTTGTCGTTAGTTTACTGACCGTAATCGGGACTGCAATCGTTCTTCTTTGGCTGGACTGGCGATTGGGCTTATTTATCTTGCTGGTTAACCCTGTCGTTATCTATTTTTCTCGAAAACTTGGTAGCATGGTTAAGCACCTAAAACGCAAAGAGAACCACTCTTTTGAGTTATTCCAAACGCGTCTGGTCGAAACGTTAGATGGTATTTATCAGCTTAGAGCCGCCAATAAAGAACGAGAATTTCTCCAACAACTGAAAAATAGTGCCGATCAAGTTCGTGTCGACGCGGATAAGTATGCCTGGCAATCTGAAGCGGCTGGACGAGTCTCTTTCTTACTGTTCTTGGTCGGTTTTGAGCTATTCCGAGCTGTTGCTATGCTGATGGTGCTATTCAGCGACCTGACTATTGGTCAGATCTTCGCCGTGTTTGGTTACCTTTGGTTTATGTTGTCTCCTGTTCAGGAGCTACTTGGTATCCAGTTCTCCTGGTACAGTGCCAAAGCCGCGTTAAAACGCATTAACGATCTGCTTATGCTGGAAGAAGAACATCGACCACCATCAAAAGTGAACCCTTTCGCAGATGACCGAGAAGTAGACGTCAAAATAGAAAACGTTAATTTCTCTTACAATAATGAAAACCAGGTACTGGACAACCTCTCTCTACACATCCCTGCAGGTAAAAAAGTCGCTTTAGTTGGTGCAAGTGGTGGCGGTAAATCTACCTTAATTCAACTGTTGATCGGTGTTTATCGTCAAAATTCAGGTGGCATCCGTTTCAATGATGAATTAACAGAAGATATCGGTTTTGAAGTTATCCGCGATAAGATTGCTGTTGTATTACAGCAACCTATATTATTTAACGATACCTTAAGGCATAATCTGACTCTCGGTGGTAACTTTGATGAAATGTCGTTGTGGCGTGCGTTAGATGTCGCTCAGCTACAAGATGTGATTTCTCAGTTAAGCCACGGGTTAGACACGCAAGTTGGCCGTAATGGTATTCGATTGTCGGGTGGTCAACGTCAGCGTCTCGCGATAGCCAGAATGGTATTGAGTAACCCTCAATTTGTTATTCTGGATGAAGCAACGTCTGCATTAGATACAGCGACTGAAGCTGCTCTGCACAAGGCGTTAACTGAGTTTTTGCGAGGCCGGACAACATTAATTGTTGCGCATCGTCTGTCTGCTGTGAAACAAGCGGATTTGATCTATGTGCTTGAAGATGGAAAAGTCACACAAACCGGGACCCATGGAGAATTAGTTGAGCAGGAAGGCTTATATCAAACCTTATATGGTGGCATTCAGTCCCACGCTTAAAGCATTCTGTTTAGAGAGGTCGTTGTAATGACCTCTCCGTCTAAACACGCAATGACACCCAATAAAGTGCGACTGTGTCAGGGTTGTGAACTTCCGGTCGATATTGTTGAGTTACCCAAAGGTCGACATGCCTACTGTCCTCGTTGTGGCACGCAATTGTATCGCAGTGGACAGCACAGTTTATCGGGGAACTTAGCCATTGCCGTAACGTGCATTCTTTTATTTATTCCGTCTCACTTTTTCAATTTCATCAGTATCAGACTATTTGGTGTTATGATTCCGGCAACCTTACCGTCAGGAATGATAACCTTGATGGAAGAAGGCTTCGTGCTTCTATCTCTTCTGATCATGTTTTGTAGCTCTTTAGCACCACTGACGGTCTGTGTGTCTGTTGTTACGGCGCACCTTTCCATTCAAGTTCGGTGGTTTAAAGGACTGCGTGTTTCTCTTTGGCTTATTCAGCATCTCAAACATTGGGTAATGCTGGATGTGTTTCTGGTCAGTATTGCTGTTTCTTGTTTCAAACTGCAGGACTACTCAGATATTTTTGTTGGCCCTGGTTTAATTGGTCTCGCTTTACTGCAAATATTCACGGTTCTACTCGTTTCCCGAATCAGCGTGCGGCGCTATTGGGAAGTATGGCAACCAGAAACAACTTACACCTTTGGACACAAAGACATCCACTGCCATGAGTGTCACTTGTCTCAACCAGAAAATAAACACTGCCAACGTTGCGGTCATGAGCTTTATCATCGCAAGCCCCACTCTATTCAGAAAACTTGGGCTTATCTGGTTGCTGCAACGATTGCCATTTTCCCGGCAAACCTTATCCCAATATCAATTTTAATCACTAACGGTCAACGCCTGGAAGACACTATTTTTTCTGGCGTCGCATCTTTGGTCAACAGCGGCATGTATGGGATTGCGGCTATTATTTTTGTCGCCAGTATTGTGGTGCCTGTGGTCAAAATCCTCAGCCTCGCCTATATCATGCTGTGCATCAGATTCAAACGTTCGGTGTTTAAGCGCCAGCGAATGATGGTCTACTTTGCTGTTAAATGGATAGGTAAGTGGTCTGTGATGGACTTGTTTGTTATTTCTATCATGATGACCTTGATTGACCGTGGTCAACTACTCGACTTCACACCAGGGCTTGGCGCTGTCGCCTTCGGTTTAGTCGTGGTATTTACTATGCTAGCAGCTGACAGTATCGACCCAAGGCTAATCTGGGACCAGCCCCAAAAACAATCACAAAAAGAGTCAATGAATGAGTGATCAGAACAGTTCTCAAACGTCATACGTGCCAGACATCAAGAGGAGTAAAGGCATATCTCCTCTGTGGCTGCTGCCGATTTTGACGATGGTATTAGCTGGCTGGCTGGTGGTGAAATCGATCCACGACGCTGGTCAGCGCATTCAAATCTACTTTTCCGATGCGGCGGGGTTAGTCGCAGGGCGGACCACCATACGCTATCAAGGGTTAGAAGTGGGTATGGTTCGCGACATTAACTTAACTGAAGATCTTGGTAGCATTTACGTTGACGCAGATATCTACCCTGAAGCAAGTAAACTACTCAACGAGAACACACGATTTTGGCTGGTAAAACCAACCGCAAGCCTCAGTGGCATCTCCGGTCTGGACGCGCTTGTTTCGGGTAACTACATTTCGATTCAGCCGGGTGAGAGCGACGAGTTTGAAACCGTTTTTCATGCACTCGACACCGTCCCGACCGATCTGCGCGTAACACAAGGTTTGAATATAAAACTGACAAGTCGGGATTTAGGTGGTGTCTCGATTGGGTCCCAAATCGTTTATAAGAAAATTCCTATTGGCGCGGTATACAGCTACCAATTAGATGAGGATGCCAAATCCATTACTATTCGCGCCAACATACAAGATCAATATCGCCACATCATTAATGATCGTAGCCGTTTCTGGAACGTGAGTGGCATAGGAGCAAATATTGGCTTTGGCGGGGTCGACGTTCGTTTAGAAAGTATGAGCGCCCTCATAGGAGGTGCTATCGCGGTAGACTCTCCTGATGACGGTGAACCTGTAGGTGAAAATACTCAATTCCGTTTATACAAAGATTTGAAGACAGCGGGACGAGGTATCGCGGTTAAAATTGCATTACCTGATGACAACAAAGTGAGTGCTGAAGGTGCCCCTATCATGTATCGCGGGCTCGAAATTGGTCAGGTGACCGACTTAAACCTTTCTGAAGGCCGTGAAGTCATCATCGCCTCTGCGGCTATTCAACCCGCTTTCAGTGACATGCTGACAACGGGAACTCGCTTTGTATTGGAAGAAGCCAAGGTTTCGCTTTCAGGCGTCGAAAATATCTCTAACCTGATCCGTGGTAACTATCTGACCATTGTTCCGGGTGAAGGGGAACGCTCTCGTCAGTTCACCGCTATCCGTAAAAATGTATTCAATCAACAACAAGAAAAATCGATAGCGATTAGGCTGATTTCTGATAATTCCTTTGGCTTGGACAGTGGCGCAAATGTGCTCTACAAAGGTATTGTGGTTGGTTCAATCATTAAGGTGGGGCTGGTTGAGGAAGGCCAAAAGGTACAGCATGAAGTGTACATGGATGTATTGATTGACCACGAGTACAAACACTTGCTCAAATCAAACAACCGATTCTACGTCACAGGCAGTGCTTCTGCAGAGCTAACTGAGTCCGGGCTCAGCGTCACCGTGCCACCGGCCAAACAGTTGCTTACTGGTTCAATCAGCTTTGTCAGTGAAGGCGAAACTGGCATTCAGAAAGAGTATCAACTGTTCCAAAGTGAATCATTAGCAGAACTGGCGCAAAACAACCGCCGCGGATCTCAAATTCTTACCCTATTTGCGCCTGAATTACCTTCGGTCTCGAAAGGCAGTCCTCTGCTATACCGTAACCTTCCGGTCGGTAACGTGGCTGATTTCCATTTGGTAGATGGTGGCGTAGTTATTCAGGTGAGTATAGAAAACCGTTTCGCACACCTTTTAACTTCGCAGACGGTATTCTGGAACCGTTCAGGCATTGAAATTGATGCTTCGCTAGCAGGCGTGAGTGTTAAAGCTCACCCTTTAAAATCGATCATCCAAGGGGGCATTGCCTTTGATTCTGTTCCTGGGGTTGAAAACAAAATAGGTGAACGCTGGAAGCTCTATGTGGACCAAAAAACAGCGCGTAAGTTCGGCCGTGTGATATCACTGACAACGGATGGTAGTCAAGAAGTCGTAAAAGGCATGCCGATTACCTATCAAGGCGTGACGGTGGGTGAAGTGACACTTGTCGTACCAAATTTCAGGCGCAATTTGGTGGAAGTCACAGCGCGCATTTTGCCCGAGTACGTGACTGATATTGCCGTGGAAGGCTCTCGTTTTTGGCTAACAGAGCCAGAGATTGGCCTTGGCGGAGTGAAAAATCTCGGCGCTTTGGTTGCAAAATCCATCAGTGTACAACCTGGCAAAGGTAGCGGTGCTTTTAGTTTCAAATTAGAGAAGCAGTTTGATCAAGTCGATGGTGTGATGTTCACGCTGCAAAGTGAGCAACGCGGTTCGGTACAAGCAGGAACCCCTATCCTTTACCGTCAAATGGAGGTTGGGCAGGTAACTGATGTTCGCTTAGGAGAGTTCGCCGATCGCATTGTCACCACAATCAAACTCAAACCGGAATATGCCTATCTTGTGCGCCAGAACAGCGTGTTCTGGAATGTATCTGGTGTTGACGTATCGATAGGCCTTACTGGTGCCAACATTAAAGCAGGCACCATTGATAGTATTGTGCGTGGCGGTATCGCCTTCTCGACCCCGGAACAATCGCAAACTCCACCGGCTGCAAAAAATGGCCAAACCTTCTTCCTCTACCCTCAGGCAGAAGAGAGTTGGCTGCAATGGCGCACAGCGATACCCAAGCCATAACTACAAAGTAATCAAAAAGAGCAGCACTCGCTGCTCTTTTTTCATCCCCATGTCTGGTGGCTATTCGTTTCTGCTTCGCTTTCGTATATTATTTGCGGAAAATTCTGCAAGCGAGACTTCACATTGCATCCTAATGTATACATCCCAGACGAATTTCTGGAAAAAATCCAAACCATCCTGCCTGACGGCCTCAACATGGAAGACTTTGTCTCTGCCTGTCAAAAGCCATTACGTAAAAGCATTCGCGTCAACACACTGAAGATCAGCGTCGAATCATTTATCCAGCGAGCAGAAGAAAAAGGCTGGAAACTTTCACCAGTTCCATGGTGTGAGACTGGTTTCTGGATTGATGCCGATGAGTCTGGAGTACCGCTAGGTAACACTGCAGAACACATGTCTGGATTATTCTACATTCAGGAAGCAAGCTCGATGATGCCTGTGTCTGCACTTTTCATGAATGATGAGGCATACCATGCGGTCCTTGATACCGCCGCCGCGCCGGGGTCAAAGACGACACAAATCGCAGCGCTAATGAACAATGAAGGCGTATTAGTTGCGAATGAGTACGCTGCAAGCCGTGTGAAAGTACTGCATGCAAACATTGAACGTTGTGGTGTGCGTAACACCGCGCTCAGTAACTTTGATGGACGAGTGTTTGGAGGCTGGTTACCAGAACAGTTCGATGCGGTTTTGCTTGATGCGCCTTGTTCCGGAGAAGGCACCCTTCGTAAAGACGAAGATGCGATGAAAAACTGGACCCAAGAATCGGTTTTAGACATTGCGGATACACAGAAGGATTTGATTGAAAGTGCCTTTCACGCTTTAAAACCCGGCGGTGTCCTGGTTTATTCAACCTGTACGCTAAGCACGGAAGAAAACCAGCAAGTTTGCCATCATCTAAAAAATACCTTTGATGATGCGGTGGAGTTTGAGAGTTTGGAAAACTTATTTGAAGATACCAACTCTGCTCTAACCGAAGAAGGCTTTTTGCACATTTTCCCTCAGGTTTACGACTGTGAAGGCTTCTTCGTCGCCCGCATTCGTAAGCACGCTTCAGTGGAAGCGCCAAAGGTCAAAAAGCGCATGGGTAAATTCCCATTTACCAAAGCATCAAAGAAAGAGTCTACCGAGATTGCTCATCAGCTTCATAAAGTATTAGGCATTGAGCTTCCCGATGAGGGTACGGTTTGGTTACGTGATAAAGACGTTTGGTTATTCCCGAATGCACTAGAGCCAATGATTGGTGAGCTGCGTTTTTCTCGGATGGGGATAAAATTAGCTGAAACACACAAAAATGGTTACCGTTGGCAGCATCAGGTTGCGACCGCTCTGGCCACAGGTAAAGAAACCAATGCTATCGAACTTACCATCGATGAAGCCCGAGAGTGGTATATGGGCCGTGACATTCGTCCGCAAAATATTCCTGAAGGCGTAACAACCGGAAAAGGCGAAGTGTTTGTTAAGTATCAGGACGCCATCATCGGTTTAGGTAAATGGGTCAGTAATCGTATAAAAAATGGCTTACCCAGAGAATTAGTACGAGACAAGAACTTATTTTAATGTTTTCGCCATCGCGATAACTCTACGTTAAATAAAAGAAAAGCCATCGTAAATTCGATGGCTTTTTTGATGTGAGTATTAAAGCAGCCCAGCGCTCTAGCGTTCCGAGAGGCCTGTACTAAACTAAATATATTAACTCAGAGCATTATTACTGCATCTTATATCGAACTTCAGAAATGAACGCTCAAAAAACACGCAATTAATAAGGTTTTAGCGTAGGCTCCTCGGAGCCATTTCCCCTAGGCCCAAAAAAAGGAAGCATTTGGGCCGATTTTTTTTGTCCGTTATTTCACTCTGCGTTTGGCTAAAGTACGAAGCGGAGCACTATGCCAGGCGGATACCGTCTTTTTCGATCACGATTTTGCCTTGCTTATACAGACCACCAATAGTCTTTTTATAAGTACCTTTACTGGTGCGAAATGCTTCAAAAATTGCTTCTGGAGAAGATTTATCATTAAGTGGAAGAAAACCACCCTTCTTCTCTAGCAAAGCGATGATCTTGCTTGAAAGGTCGTCCATCTTAGCGACACCCACTTTTTGTAACGCCAGATCAATCTTGCCATCTTCACGAATTTGCTTAATAAATCCTTTCAATTTTTTGCCAATATACAATTTGCCGAAAACATCTGAAGGAAAAATCATACCCCAATGTTTACCGTTTACGATCGCTTTAAAGCCAAGCTGACTGCGCTCAGCAATGATTAAATCGACTTGCTCGTTTACTTCATAGTTGGCTGGTGTTTTATCCAACCATTTATTGAATTTCGTCGTACCAACAATTCGACCCGATGCTTTATCGGTGTACACGTAAACTAAGATCGTTTGACCAGCAGAAAAACGCGTGCGCTGTTCACTAAATGGAATGAGCAAATCTTTTTCTTTGATACCCCAATTGACAAAAGCACCGGTCTTATTGACGCCTTCGATCTTCATCAGGCCCCACTCACCCACTTGAGCGATTGGTGTTTCAATGGTCGCAGCCAGTTGGCTTTCTGAATCAAAGTACAAAAATACGTCGATCTTATCGCCAATTTCTGTGCCTTCCGGGACATGTTTGCTTGGCAGCAAAACAGAACCGTAATCATCACCATCCAGAAATACGCCAAAATCCGCCTTTTTAATGACTTCCAGGCTGTTAATTTGACCAATTTTAATCATTGATTTTGTCTCTTTTTAAATTTACGCGGAATTATACCTAAACTAACAAGAAAATCAGAGAGAAAAGCATATCGCTCTGTTATGCTGTTATTGTCTACCCCAATCATTCTCTTAGCAATCTGGTACTTATATGAACCGCACAATTTTCGGGGTAAGGATGCTTTAGCAAAGTCAGGAGCTTTTTTTGGTCACCGTTGATAAACAAGACTCAATCACATTAAAAATCAGCCATGAGCTAGCAAAAAGTAAAAGTGTCGACCTTGATATTTACTTCTTTGTCCCTGGTGAGTTAGGCCTCAATGCCGACATCATCAGTGAATCAGAATTCTATTATACCTCTATCACACAGCAGCGTTCCTATTACAGTAAGGAGATTCTGCTGCCTTTGGTTCACAGCCGACTGGCCAAGCGCGGCCGCCTCTCGAATCAACAGTACCGTGTCAGTTTGAGTTTGTTCGCTTATCAATACGTCATCGCGTTGGACAAAGCCGTTGCCAGTTTGAATAAGCTAGAAAGTAACTCCGTCACAGAAGATGAAGTTGATGAAGTCATCGAATTGGCGATTGCGATTCTAAAACGGCTTCGTCGTGGTATCCCTTTTGAAGAGAACCTAAAACGTTACTACGTTAACATCGACAACTATTTGTCGTGGTACACAGAGCAAAAGTTCTTGTCGCTCGTTGCCCACTTACCAAGAGAAGGCGATTACAGCACGATCAAGAAACGACTGGTCACTCTATGTGAAAAAGAGCAAGCGCACCGTAAATTAAATCAATATAACTCGACAAAAGTCGTCGACGACGTGACGCGACTCTCCAATAAAATGCGTCTTTTGAGGCGTCTTATTGAGCACCCTGTCGTCTTACGTGAACAGACAATCTCAATGGGGAAAAACGTTAAACGGGCGATAAAAGGCATTGCGACAGGGTTAGTGATGGTTGTCGTGACATCGACCGTGATCCTAGCTCGAGACTACTTAGGAGAAATTTCTGCATCCTTTATAATTGCAATGTCTTTCATTTATGCCTTACGCGAGATTTTTAAAGATGATCTTCGCGATGCCATGTGGCGCTGGATACGCAAAGGCAAGCCCAAATGGCGTAAGAAGTATATAGATCCTACCACCAAGAAAGTGGTTGGTAAAAAGTTAGAGTGGCTTGACTACAGAACGCTCTCTAGCCTGCCGGACAAGATTCAACAGATCCGTAAAAAACGTGTCGTTCAGAGAGAAGAGAAAATTCTTCACTATCAGGAAAAGACGGAAATGGCGACATCGATGTTTTTAAGTGGCTATGAGCAAACGCGACAAACCATGAATATTAGCTTGAGACCCATTATTCGATTGATGGATAAAGGCTCAAACCGCGTGTACCGCCTGAATGAAGGGCAAGTTACCAAAGAGTCCGTTGAGAAACGTCACCTCATCAATGTGATCGTCAAAGAAGACAACCACACTGATGACCCCGTGTACTACCGCTGGAAAGTGGTATTGAACCGGTCGAAGATAGTGTCGATTGAAAAAATCGAGCTGAGCTA
This sequence comes from Vibrio sp. STUT-A11, assembly GCF_026000435.1. NCBI lineage: Bacteria > Pseudomonadati > Pseudomonadota > Gammaproteobacteria > Vibrionales > Vibrionaceae > Vibrio > Vibrio sp. STUT-A11. Next base: position 1,825,615 of record NZ_AP026763.1, read on the forward strand.
ACGGAAATAGTTAGCGATTAAGCAGCCTTCTTTGATTGTTGTGTTGCTTTTTTAAGCGAAAGCGTCAGATAAAACTCTGCCATTGGCTCATCGCCATGGAGAGACGGACATAATGCTGTGATTTTCACATCACGATTCACACGCTCACCTGTCTCGAGGGTGTAATCCAGCATCTCGTCGATTAAAGGACCATCATCACATACAAAATGTACATCGGCTTCTGGTCGTTTTAAAAACTCAGCCTTAACGCCTTTAAAAGCCAATGAAATCGGCTCTCCTTTCTCTTTTGCTTTACTCATGGCTAAAAAGGCCCCCGCGACATCAGCACCAACCGCCAACGCACCGAAATACATGCTGTTAAGGTGGTTTTTGGTTCTTTTGCGCAGAGGAATTTTTACTTCAACATGCTTATCGTCGATATCAATGATTTTTGGACGACAAAGCCAGATTAATGGAACTTTAGTGAAACCGAAGACTTTCAAGTAAAGGTTTGCACGACGTACTGCAGATAACATTTTGGTCTCCTTACCAACCTAACTCAGCCAGTTAATCAAACGCTCGTTTTAATGTCAAAGAATTGTTAATGAAACTTGATCTGCCTATTAAATTATTCGTCATAAACACATTAAAGGTGACAACGTCACCCAATCAGACTATCGTTTATTTTCTGACATAGGTTATTTGTTGACATAAGTTATGGCTGGCAAGGCGCAGCGTACTATTGCGGCTTTCTCACTTTGCTCACTGCCTAACCCTAGTCAATGGCGTAACTATCGCGCACTAGAATATGTGTAAAGTATGCCCTTAGGTTGTTATAAAAAAGTAATAACAATATAGAGCTTTCAGGCTATTTGGGATTTAGAGGCGAAGAATACTGTGAAACAGTTTATTCCTGCCATTAATTCCGTTATCTTTATCCCTTCGCAACAGAGAATAAAGCTATAAGATGCCTATAAAAACAGATGAATTGAGAACCCAGCCTTTGGGTCCAATGCCTACCCCAGCGGAGCTAGGTAGTGAGTATCCGATCACGGATGACGTTGCAGATCGAATTGCTCAATCTCGCCGTCAGATCGAAAAAATCTTGACGGGTGAAGATAAACGCCTTCTTACTATCGTGGGTCCTTGCTCTGTCCATGATACAGAAGCCGCGATTGACTACGCAACGCGCCTTAGCGCCATCCAGGACAAGTACAAAGACGAGCTATTTATCGTCATGCGTACTTACTTTGAAAAACCGCGTACAGTAGTGGGTTGGAAAGGCTTAATAACCGATCCAAACCTAGACGGGTCTTATGCGCTAGAAGCTGGCCTTCATAAAGCACGTAAATTGCTACTGGATATCAACAAGCTTGGTCTTGCCACAGCTACTGAGTTTCTTGATATGATTACCGGTCAATACATTGCGGATTTGATTACTTGGGGCGCCATTGGTGCACGTACTACTGAATCTCAAATTCACCGAGAAATGGCATCTGCACTCTCGTGTCCGGTTGGCTTTAAAAATGGTACCAACGGTAACGTGAAAATAGCGATTGATGCAATTCGTGCATCGAAAGCATCACACTACTTCTACTCTCCAGATAAGCACGGTCGTATGACGGTTTATCGCACAAGTGGTAATCCATTCGGTCATATTATTTTACGTGGCGGCGAAAAAGGTCCAAACTTTGACCAAGCTTCAGTCAAGAAAGCTTGTGACGCGCTAGCAGAGTTCGATCTACCGCAACGCTTAATTGTCGATTTCAGTCATGCTAACTGCCAAAAGCAACATCGAAAGCAGCTTGATGTCGCAAAAGACATCTGCCAACAAATCAAGGCAGGCAGTACACACGTTGCAGGCATAATGGCAGAGAGCTTCATCGTTGAAGGTAATCAGCCAATGACTGACATCAACAACCTGACATACGGTCAATCAATCACTGACCCTTGCCTGAGTTGGGAAGATACAGTGACGATGCTAGATATGCTGGCAGATGCTGTAAAATCCACTAAGTAATTAATAACAAGATAATCAAGGAATCTTCATGCCATCGTTTGATATTGTTTCAGAAATCGATACGGTTGAACTACGTAACGCCGTTGATAACGCTAACCGTGAATTGTCTACTCGTTTCGATTTCCGCAATGTAAATGCGAGCTTTGAGCTAGTAGAAGAAAATGTAAAAGTGTCCGCTGAAGGTGAATTTCAGCTTAAACAAATGCGTGACATTTTACGAGGTCACTTAGCAAAGCGTAATATCGATGCTAATGCAATGGACTCTCAAAAACCTGAGGCAACTGGCAGAAACTGGCATCAGAACATCTTGTTCCGCCAGGGTATTGATACGCCGACGGCTAAAAAGGTAGTCAAGCTAATTAAAGACGCGAAGCTGAAAGTACAAGCTTCAATCCAAGGCGATAAAGTACGTGTCACGGGTAAAAAGCGTGATGACCTACAGGCGACAATGGCTACCATTCGTGAAGCCGAACTAGGATTGCCTTTCCAGTTCAATAACTTCCGCGATTAATCATTAGTGCAATAAACGAAAAACGCCAACGATCACTCGTCGGCGTTTTTGTTTGTGCTAAAGGGGATTAGATCACGAGATCTTGTCCCTGTAGCAACATAAATTCACTCGTGCCTTGTGGAATAAATACACAGACGCGTAAGTTGTCTTGTTTAGCCTTGGCAAGCATGTCTGACAACTGAGCTGCGTTTGTAAATGAATCTCTCTCGGCGTCTCTTCTCACTAACTCCATTGCGTCTGACTCACATTTTGTCGAGTACAACGCCAATTCCGCTTGCTGCATGTAACGAACCGCTTTGATTGGCAACATTTCAACGTCTTTACCAACATGAATCCAAGTGCAACTGCCCTTTTCTTCGAGTGGATCAGCCATAGTTGCTTGGTAAATAGTTTCTAAATCTCGGTTATCACTCGCATTTTCAACGTCAGGATTCGAAAAGAACTGCTCCCAGAACTTACGGCGTAAATCGACACTTGGTAACGCTTCTTTGATGGAATTGCGTTTGGAATTCGCAAAGTCTGCCATTAAGCCCATATTCTGTGGAAGAATCATTTCTAGCTTCTCACGAATATTACGAATCAATACTGGAGATGCACCACCACTCGAAATGGCTATCTGGATACGGCCACGATTGATCATTGAAGGCGTGATGAAATCGCAGTATGGCTTATCATCAACCACATTCACTAGGATCCCAAGCCCTTTCGCATCTTTATAAACCTGATGATTCAAGTCTGGATTATCTGTGGTCGCCCACACCTGAACAAAGCCTTTTGTGACAATGTCACTTGAATAAAAGCGCTGAATCCATCTTAGTTGGTGATCCTTTGCAAGCTTGGCCAGATAGTCAACCAAGGTGGGAGAGACGACCGTGATATCAGCTCCCGCCTTCAGTAAAGCTTCGACCTTGCGGCTCGCGACTTCCCCGCCGCCAACAACGAGAACTGGTTTGTTGATTAAATCTAAGAACAGAGGAAAATATCGCATCTCAACCTTTGATTATACTAATTAACTATTAAAACCATGCTACCAAAAATGGGGCATGGTCATCACCTTGTTTCGCTGACACAAATAATTTTTGTTCGAATTTTAACTGAACTTAGCCGAGGTCCGCTAATGACAGTTTTGATAACGACGTTTTATTCTCTATTTGCGCCTACTTGTTCGTTGAATATTCTGATGCACCAACTTGATCACCAGTTGCACTATTTACAAACAATTAACATTTCGTCATTCTAAAACCTGAGGAATTTTGTAGGTTCTCTTAAAATTCCATTTAAATTATATATTTGAGAATTCACAGATCCTTTTCTAAGCTTAGATTTGATTGATTACTCGATTACCGTTTCCTCGAAAATCAATCACGTAGGACACAACACAACACAAAATTGGACACGCTAACTTTAAGTTACATTGATTTAACATGGATCATACAGGAAGGACACAAATGGCAAATAAACTAACAATTCTTGCTTCCGTCGTAGCGGCTTCTACTGCAATGATGGCAACATCAGCTCAAGCTGCAGACTCTACTTTGGACAAAGTAACAAAACAAGGTTTTCTTACTTGTGGTGTAAGTACTGGTCTTCCAGGTTTCTCAAACCCAAACTCAAAAGGTGAATGGGAAGGTATCGACGTAGAATATTGCCAAGCAATGGCTGCAGCCGTTCTTGGGGACAAAACGAAAGTTAAGTACGTTCCTCTAACCGCCAAAGAACGCTTCACTGCACTCCAATCTGGTGAAATTGATGTTCTTTCACGTAACACTACTTGGACACTACACCGCGACACCGCCCTTGGCCTAAACTTCGTCGGTGTTAACTACTACGACGGTCAAGGCTTCATGGTGAAAAAAGAGCTTGGCTTATCAAGTGCAAAAGAACTTGACGGCGCGTCTGTTTGTGTTCAATCAGGCACGACTACTGAGCTTAACCTCGCGGATTACTTCCGTAACAACAGTATGAGCTACAAGCCTGTCGTATTTGATACAGCGGCGCAAACTTCAAAAGGTTTCGACTCGGGCCGTTGTGACGTGTTAACCACAGACCAATCTGGCCTTTACGCGCTGCGTTTGAACCTTCAAGACCCTTCATCAGCAGCCGTTCTTCCTGAAATCATTTCAAAAGAGCCTCTCGGTCCTGTTGTACGTCAGGGTGATGACCAGTGGTTTAATATTGCTAAATGGACACTATCCGCAATGATTAATGCGGAAGAGTACGGCATCACTTCTAAGAATGCGGATGAGATGTTGAAATCTGAAGATCCAAACATCAAACGTATCCTTGGTGTAGACGGCCCTCAAGGTAAAGGCTTAGGTATCCGTGACGATTGGGGCTACCAAATCGTTAAACAAGTGGGTAACTACGGTGAAAGCTTTGAGCGCACAGTAGGTAAGGGTTCGCCTCTCGATATTTCTCGTGGTGTTAACGCACTATGGAACGAAGGTGGCTTCATGTACGCGTCACCAATCCGATAGAAGCGAGAAAATCAGGGCGGTTTAGCCGCCCTTTTTCGTATCTATAATCTGGATGAGTAAGGAAACTCAATCGCTGGTGTTAGCTGAGTTAGTTGTAAACATGGATTTTTATCGGCAAAGCAACGCTTACGATCTATGATTGCCGGAGCACCAGATTTACCTGCCAGTAACACCCCTTGCTCATACAGAATGATAACTATAACTAAGGTTTGAGGTTAACGCTGTATGGAACCGATTAAAGACGCATCGCTAAGTACGATGTCCAAACCAAGTGGAAGTAAAAGCCTAATTTATAACCCTGCTTTTCGTTCCGCTCTTTTTCAGATCATTGCTGTAGCTGCATTGGTATTTTTCTTTTACACCATCATCAACAACGCGCTAAATAACTTAGATGCCCGAGGTATCGCTACGGGTTTTGATTTTCTTGATCAGGAAGCAGGCTTCGGTATTGGGCTTACGCTGATTGAATATAACGAAACCTACTCTTATGGCAGAACTTTTGTCATTGGTTTACTAAACACCGCACTAGTTTCAGTGTTAGGTATTATCCTGGCTACTGTAATTGGTTTCACCATGGGTGTTGCTCGTCTATCTTCTAACTGGTTAGTTAGCCGCTTAGCAGCGGTATATATTGAGACATTTCGAAATATCCCTCTTCTTCTACAAATCTTCTTTTGGTATTTCGCCGTTTTGCAGGCATTGCCTTCAGCAAGACAAAGTATCAGCCTTGGCGAAGCTATCTTCTTAAACGTTCGAGGACTCTACCTTCCTGCTCCAATATTGGAAAACGGCAGTAGTGTTGTTATCGCCGCGTTTATTGTCGGGCTCGTTGCGACTATCTCCATCTCTATTTGGGCGAAGAACAAACAGCGCCTGACCGGCCAGCAAACTCCGATGGGACGAATTGCTTTAGGATTAGTCGTTGGCTTACCTTTGGTCGTTTATTTCCTTGTTGGTATGCCTATCTCTCTGGAATACCCGGCTCTGAAAGGCTTTAACTTCCAAGGCGGCATCAGCATTATTCCTGAGCTTGCAGCGCTTCTGATTGCACTAAGTGTTTACACCGCAACATTTATCGCCGAGATCGTACGTTCTGGTATTAACGCTGTTAGCCATGGTCAAACCGAAGCTGCAATGTCGTTAGGCCTACCAAGAACCAAAACACTAAAGCTCGTGGTTATTCCTCAAGCGCTGCGAATCATTATTCCTCCATTAACCAGTCAATATTTGAACTTAACCAAAAACTCTTCATTGGCAATGGCTATCGGCTATCCGGATCTTGTGTCTGTGTTTGCTGGCACGACCCTAAACCAAACGGGCCAAGCCATTGAGATCATCGCGATGACAATGGGCGTGTACTTAGCGTTAAGTTTGATTACTTCTGCGTTAATGAACCTGTACAACCGTAAAGTAGCACTGGTGGAGAGATAATATGAGTACACATCAATTTCAGCCTGATCTCCCACCGCCATCAAACACGGTCGGTGCGGTAGGTTGGATGCGTAAAAACCTGTTTAATGGACCAGTAAACTCTATTGTTACCATTATTCTCGCCTACTTAGCATTTACTGCTTTGTGGAACATCGTCGATTGGGCGTTCATCAACGCGGATTGGGTAGGAACAACACGTGATGCATGTAGCCGAGAAGGCGCGTGTTGGGTATTCATCAGCGTACGTTGGGATCAGTTCATGTATGGCTTCTATCCTGAGGCTGAACTGTGGCGCCCTCGCCTGTTTTATATCTCACTCGCCATCCTGACTGCGCTTGTTGCCTATGAGAAGACACCAAAACGTATGTGGATCTGGCTATTTTTAGTCAACGTTTATCCATTCCTTGTAGCAGGTCTTCTTTACGGTGGCGTATTTGGTCTGGAGGTGGTTGACACACATAAATGGGGTGGATTACTTGTTACCTTAATCATCGCGCTTGTGGGTATTGTTGTCTCGTTACCAATTGGTGTGGTTTTAGCACTAGGTCGACGCTCCGAGATGCCAATTATCCGCAGTATGTGTACTGTCTACATCGAAGTTTGGCGTGGTGTACCGCTAATCACCGTCTTATTCATGGCGTCGGTCATGTTGCCACTGTTTATGTCTGAAGGTTCGGAGACAGATAAACTCATCCGTGCACTCATCGGTGTGGTGATGTTTGCCGCAGCCTATATGGCAGAAGTGATTCGTGGTGGTTTACAAGCGATTCCAAAAGGGCAATACGAAGCAGCAGATGCGCTTGGATTAAGCTACTGGAAGAAAACAGGGTTAATTATTTTACCGCAGGCTCTGAAAATCACGATTCCTTCTATCGTGAATACCTTCATCGGCCTGTTTAAAGATACCAGCCTGGTACTGATCATCGGTATGTTTGATGTACTGGGTATTGGGCAATCCGCAAACACCGACCCAGAATGGCTCGGCTTTGCGACGGAAAGTTATGTATTTGTCGCGTTAGTGTTTTGGGTATTTTGTTTCGGCATGTCTCGTTATTCGATATGGCTCGAAAACAAACTTCATACCGGTCACAAACGATAACTCATTAAGATCAAGGACGTATTATGACGCAACAACAAAACTATATGATCCAGTTGAAGGACATGAACAAGTGGTACGGTGAGTTTCACGTACTGAAAAACATCAACTTAAACGTGAAAAAAGGTGAAAAGATCGTTATCTGTGGGCCTTCTGGTTCAGGAAAATCGACCATGATTCGCTGTATTAACCGATTGGAAGAGCATCAGGCAGGTGAAATCTTCGTTTCAGGAACCGAACTGACGGAAGACTTGAAAAACATCGAAGCGGTTCGTCGTGAAGTTGGCATGTGTTTTCAGCATTTCAACCTGTTCCCTCACCTGACCGTGTTGGAAAACTGCACACTTGCTCCGATTTGGGTTAAGAAAATGCCTAAAGACGAAGCAGAAGCCATTGCGATGAAGTATCTTGAGCGCGTTAAGATCCCTGACCAAGCGGATAAATACCCGGGTCAGCTTTCAGGTGGTCAGCAACAACGTGTGGCAATCGCTCGTTCTTTGTGCATGAATCCAAAAGTAATGTTGTTTGACGAACCAACGTCAGCACTCGACCCAGAGATGGTACGTGAGGTGCTGGATGTTATGGTGGAACTGGCAGAAGAAGGCATGACCATGTTGTGTGTAACGCACGAGATGGGTTTTGCGAAAGAAGTGGCAGACCGGGTGATCTTTATGGATGCCGGTGAAATCATCGAAGAAAATAATCCGAAAGATTTCTTCGAGAACCCGCAATCTGATCGTACGCAAAACTTCCTATCGCAAATTTTACACCATTAATATTTTGCGCTAGAGACACTCAAAAAAGGCACTGATTTCAATAGGAACGGTGCCTTTTTCAATTCGTAGTCAGTTATGGTAACGTAGTCGAGTTTGCTATTTCTGGCAGTAATATTGTGTTACAAGTTCTCGCATACATAACGCCTTATTTCTATTATTATTTTGTCATAGCGATACATGGTTAGGGCTTGATTTTTTGAACTTTCAACCCCATAAATGTACTTAAAAGAAAGTCTCTTATCGAGGAAGAATATGAACAGTCCAATGTTTACCCGCACTTCTACACAAGAAAGTGCTCTGCAAACCAACAAAGTATTGCGTAATACTTACGCCCTACTTTCAATGACTCTATTGTGGTCAGCCGTTGTTGCTGGCGTATCGATGGCGTATAACCTACCACGCCCAGGTCTTATCCTGATGCTGGTTGGTTTCTATGGCCTTCTTTTCCTAACAGAGAAAAACCGCAACAACAGCCTTGGTCTGGTGTTCACATTCCTGTTCACAGGTTTCCTTGGTTACACAATTGGTCCAATCCTAAACATGTACATCGGTGCAGGTATGGGTGATGTGGTGCTTACCGCTTTGGGTGGTACAGCGCTATCGTTTATGGCGGCGTCAGCATACGCATTAACCACTAGACGTGACCTATCTATGATGGGCGGTCTGATGTTGTCTCTGTTTGTTGTACTTGTCGTCGGTATGATCGCGAGCATCTTCATTCAATCAACGATTCTGCATCTTGCAATGAGCAGCTTGTTCATCGTTTTCTCAACCATGGCGATTCTGATGACCACTCAAGGCATCATCCGTGGCGGTGAAACAAACTACATCTCTGCAACAGTTACGCTGTACGTATCAATCTACAACATCTTCATCAGCCTACTAAGCATTCTAGGCATCATGAACGACGACTAATCCGTCAGATTGAATAGAGCTCAAAAGCCCGAAGGTTAACCCCTTCGGGCTTTTTGTTTGCTCACAGCTTGCTATTGCACCTGCACTATTTTTCATACCAACATAAGTAAGAAAGTGGTCATACTTAATGATAGAGAACCAGAAAACAGGCATCGAACACAAACACGCATGAACCCATCCATGGGGCTTCGATTTGCCATCCATGGCAAATAGAGTTTGTTTATCGTGCCCTGTTCCATGACGGGTTAATTTTCCGGATTGGTATTACTCACCCAACCTCAACAAAAAACAGCCATTATTGCATATCCATGCAAATCTCTTTGTTTGCCCTACGAAGATTTTCTAACACAGTGAATGAATAGCTAAATTTCTGAATAAACAAATAAAAACAACCTACGTCATAATTTGGTTGCTTTTACTCCGCTTGAACGCATGGTGAGATTATTTAGTTGAGAAGTTCCACACCTGTACGCTAATCTATAAACATCAAAGATTACTTAACGGATAGAAGGTTATGTTCGTTTATAACGGCAAAGAAATTGAAACCGATGCTCAGGGTTACTTGTTGGACCATACTCAATGGGAAGAAGGTATGATTGAGTTATTGGCAGAAGAAGAAGGCATTGAGCTAACCGACGCGCACTTAGAAGTCGTCCACTTTGTTCGCGACTTTTATGAAGAGTTCAACACCTCCCCAGCAGTAAGAATGTTGGTTAAGGCGATGGAAAAAGCGCACGGGCCAGAAAAAGGCAACAGCAAATACCTGTTTAAGCTATTCAAAAAAGGCCCTGCAAAACAAGCGACCAAACTGGCTGGACTCCCGAAACCAGCGAAATGCCTTTAATCATAAAATTTTGAAGCCGCGGTATGGTTTATAAGACGCGTTCTCATGCGATACGCTTTCGACAGTTGCCGTCCGTGGCCCCTCTTTCAACCACTCAGTAAACTCATCAATTTGCGTCTCAGTGCCGCAGGCAACCACTTCTACATCACCATTGTTTAGATTTTTAGCGTAGCCAGTCAAACCTAGCTTCAACCCCTGATGTGAGGTTTGATACCGAAACCCAACCCCTTGAACAAGACCTTTTACTACATACTTTTCACACTTTAGATTCATCGTTATTTCGCTTCTTATAATGGTTATTGCAGACCCATCGAGCCTTCAATAAGCGTAGCGGGTTCTAAATCAATTATGGAAGAAAATCCGACAGGCGGGATTGATAAGTCTCTCATTCACCTAAATTTCAAATAAAGTGGGCTTGATTTTAAGTAACAAACCCAAGCGTGACGCCGTAACTCTCAATAAAACCAACTGATTCCCAATGGTTATTGCTTTTGCCAGCAACATCCCGGACAATACGCCCCTTTCAAAATTCAACAAGAGCTAAAGAAATGACAGCTGCTATCTATTTGGTTAAAGGTCGTGAGAAATCGGTTAAGCGTAAGCACCCATGGATCTTCTCTCGAGGCATCAATAAAGTTGAGGGCGAACCCGTTCTTGGCGAAACGGTTGATGTATTCACTCACGACGGAAAATGGTTAGCAAAAGCAGCGTATTCGCCGGAATCTCAAATCCGTGCTCGTATTTGGAGCTTTGAAAAACAAGACATCAACAAAGCGTTTTTCGTCAAACGTTTTAAAGATGCACAGCTTCTACGTGAAGATGTGATTGATCGTGATGAGCTAACCGGCTACCGCTTAATCGCGGCTGAGTCTGATGGCTTACCAGGCGTCACTATTGACCGTTACCAGAACTTCTTCGTCTGTCAGTTATTAAGTGCTGGCGCTGAGTACAATAAACAGGCAATCGTAGACGCGCTTGTTGAATGTTTCCCTGACTGTAACGTTTACGAGCGGTCTGACGTTGCCGTGCGTAAAAAAGAAGGCTTGAAAGAAACGACAGGCGTTTTACACGGTGAAGAGCCACCAAAATCGGTGGTAATCGAAGAGAACGGCGTCAAAATCAGTGTGGATATCATTGGTGGTCACAAAACGGGTTTCTACCTGGACCAACGCGACAGTCGTCAGCAAGCGATGAAATACATGAAGGATAAAGAAGTCCTAAACTGCTTCTCTTACACTGGCGGCTTTGGTCTTTATGCACTTAAAGGTGGAGCAAAGCGTGTTATCAATGCGGACGTTTCTCAGCCAGCTCTGGACACGGCAAAATTTAACGCCGAACTGAACGAGTTCGACATTTCTAAGAAGCGCGCTGTTTTCCTCAATGCAGACGTGTTTAAGTTGCTGCGTGAGTACCGCGATCAAGGTACTAAATTTGATGTGGTGATTATGGACCCACCAAAGTTCGCCGAGAGCAAAGCGCAACTTAATGGTGCATGTCGCGGTTATAAAGACATCAACATGCTAGCGATGCAAATCCTAAAGCCTGGTGGCACTCTGCTTACTTACTCTTGCTCTGGCTTAATGGACCAAGTCCTATTCCAAAAAATCATCGCGGATGCGGCAGTTGATGCGAATCGCCAAGTTAAGTTTGTTGAGCGTTTTGAACAAGCGGCAGACCACCCAACTGACACGGCCTACCCAGAAGGTTTCTATCTGAAAGGCTTCGCTTGTAAGGTGCTTTAGACCTCATTCAAATATCAAATAAAAAACGGAGCTCTCGCTCCGTTTTTTAAAACTTAACTCCATCTACTCTCTGAACTGCTCGAGATTACTAATCAAGCTATTTGCGATATCTGCAGCAGATGCGCCATCAAAATTGACCTCTAATTGCTGCCCACCTTTGTTGATAGTCAGTGTAGAGTTTCCGTTTAGCTCAGTTACGGAGAGCGTAACATCATCAACTTGGCCATTGTAATCACCCGATTCGAAATCATCCAAAAGTGTGGAGATATCAGAGCCGGACATGTCATCAAACAGATCTCTGAACTCGAGTTTATCGCCTTCAGCAGCGTTAAAGTCCGTGACCTCATCGACAGCAGTCTCCATTTGAGTCCATACAAAAACATCGCTGTCTGCTCCGCCAGTGAGAATATCAGAGCCAAGGCCACCAACAATGATATCATCGCCTGCATCTCCAGATAGCGTATCGTCTCCTGCTCCACCGAGTAATATGTCAGCATTTGCAGTACCGACGAGTACATCATCAGAATCACTACCGACACCTGTGGCATTACCCGTACTCGCCGTAATTGACACGTTAAGCGCACCGATATCGAAATCACCATTCGATGATTCAGTTCGATAAGA